>JALOBO010000054.1:0-6780 GCA_023228225.1 Clostridia bacterium | reverse complement strand
TGCCTATAAAATAAACCAGAAAAATTAAAAATGCGTGTAAGACCGAATGACACAATGGAGTTGTATGTATTGCTAACATAACGCTAACACATAACGGTAACCACACCAATATCACACTAATTATCCATTTAACAATAACACTACTACATTTAACAATCAACAATAAAACATCTTTTACTATTTTTTTAGCACATTTATCTTCTAAATCAACCATTTTACACACTTTGTTTTAATTTATCATTACCGCTAGTTATCCATAAAACCAATACAGCAATCATTAATTCTACGCAAACTACCCAAATAAAGCTCGTTAAAAGCACAAAAATTATCGTTAATTGCAATATTACAAAAAACAAATATGCGTATGCGAGTTTTTTATCATATTTTAAAACATCATGTTTTCTAAACGACAAAATAATAAATT
This sequence comes from Clostridia bacterium, assembly GCA_023228225.1. Taxonomy (GTDB): domain Bacteria; phylum Bacillota; class Clostridia; order Christensenellales; family UBA1242; genus JALOBO01. Next base: position 6,356 of record JALOBO010000054.1, on the reverse strand, counting down.
TAGCGCTATCTTTACAAATTCTAATCGAAAACGGCATTGCTACGATTGTGCTAAGCACACAGCAGAATAAAATGAATGATTTAATTGGTATTTTATAAAAATTAGAACTAATTATTTGTAATGTTGGGATAATAGTCTCAGCACTAATCACAAAGGATAATATAATATTGATTAGTAACGGTATAGCTAAAACAACAAAACAGATAATGTAGGGCAGTCTACGTAACAAATAATCACCAGTTCTAATCGCCATCACCCATTGTAAAAAATAATACAACAAACAATGTTCTTCTTAAATTATCAATAGATATAATCATTTTACTCTCCGGGCAGTATCATAAAAATATGCACAATTATGACATTGTTCACAATCATACATGCGAAAATTTTTACACTTTTCAGATGCTTTATCAAAATAGCAACCCGTTTTATGATTCGAACGCGAAGGGGTGTCCCTATAAAAATAACCGCACTGTTTATTTCCAAAATTATCATCATTCACAAAAAGGAATAACGAAACGCCCATGATTATACTAAAAATAGCCGTCGCTAAAAGAAATATCGAATTTGCCGCGCTTAAACATAAATTTATGCCAATACCAATTACTGATACGAAAAAAACTATAGCTTTTAACTTATATTCAAACTTACTTCTTTTTATCATTGTACATCAACACTGTTTAAAATTATTATGCCTCTTTTTCAGAACATCTTGAATACAAACTACGAACATACATAATTATCGCACCTAATACACCGATTACAGCAAACCCCCAATATATATCAAAAGCAAATAACACAGTACTAATAATGAGTAACATTCCAAATGCAATAAGGCACAAAAATGTATCCGCTAATGGACCATCGGGGTATCTACGCTTAACAACATACCCTTCGTCTCTACACACTAAACCAATCGACGATGTAATAACTGCCAACGCAGATAATATAATAAATTCAATAAAACAAGATGTTTCATAAGTTTTTGTTATAAACATCCACACAAAATAACAAATTGGCACAAAAAACCAAATTACAACAAAAAATATACTCCAAATATAATTCAATAATTTAATAAAATAATTACCAATCATTTTACAATCATGTTTTATAAATTTAAGCGCACAACTTAAACTGATTTGTTTCATATATACTTATTAGTATTAATAATATTTAACACCCTACTATAAAAAATTAAATATGTAAAAAAGTTTGTTTAGTATCAGAATCATTGATTTTAAAATCTCTTCCTCTCAATTTACCTTTAATTTGTTCAACAGTATACTCTTTTTTACCTTCACTAAGTAATTTATATCGTCCACAACACAATTCATATTTGCTAATGGTATAATTACCGTTCAAATGACGAGAATACACGATTAATTTATCACCAGACGTTTCAAAAACTAATTTTGTACGCCCAATTTCATCAGAACTTTTGCTTTTTTCAAAAGCCGATTGTAAAAACGACGTGATGTATGTCATTTACACCTCAGTGGAATTAGTATAATTTTCAACAACATTTGTTACATTTGCAACTATTACTTCCAACGTATCATTAAAAATGGTCTCATTTACCGTTAAATTCAGAATATCATAATCGATAACATCACTTGTATTCAACATAATAGTGTCATTGGCAACGCTTTCATTCAATAAAACCTCTGTTGTATTAATAATATCAATCACAGTAGTATTAATAATATCAATAGTTGTATTATTTACACCAGTTTCTGGTAATTCTGTAAAATAAACATATCCAAGCGTACATGTAAAAGCAATAAACACTACCGCGACACAAGCTAACACCATGTAGTTTGTACCTCCAAATCTATCGTCCGAGTTTCGAGACATACTTATTACATAGCATTCATTAACATATAAATATTGGCATGTGAAAATAATCAAAACTATATTTATAACAAAACTAATAAATATACAGGTGCCCCATTAGTAGTATGAACGAACTTGTAGCATTAGACAAACTTCGTGAGATTTGCAACAAAAACCTCATCGACTATGTAATTCAGGACAACTTATTGCAGTGCAATGGTAATGATGGCGGTGTTTTACTAAAAATGACTTACAAATTAATTGTGGTCGAATTTTGGGGGCTTGGTCATGTAAACATCCCCTATAAGTCTATTGATAGATTTGAATTCCACGCAAACACAACGGGTATTGAAATCCATACAAACGATGGTGTTGAAATTATTACCAAATTATGGTAATATTCTTATTTTCATAAGTAAATACTTTATTTAGTCTTACAACCAATACTAATTATGCCAGATTACGAAGAAATAGATTATACTAAATTTAAAGGTAAATATACTCGTCCAGAAAGCCAGCATGGTGCTGAATATGAACAAATGTTAATTGAAAAACGCATCAAAAATAATAAAGAAGATGCAATTAAACTACAACAATTTTTAACATATAAGGCTAATAAAAAACATAAATATTCACCAATTCGTCACTCATTGCCCAAAAAACAAAACAAAGACGAAACAGCAAATTAAACTACATAAAATCGGTATCATTTCCGGTATAACCTCTTTTATTTTTAAAATTTTCATAACGCACCAAGTTAATAATGTAAATATAATTAAGATTATAATAATTTGGATTATCATAAAGGGTAAAGCCACAAAAACAACCATTAACCATTTACAGTCAGCCTCCCCAATCCAGTTCGGCATAACAAAATACCACACAAATGGGATTATGCACCCAAAAATTCCAAAAAATATACTCAATATAACACCATATTGAACAAAGTAAATATTTGAATAAGTCAATATAATGAACGGAATAGCTAAAATAGTAGCAAAAATGAGATATTTATTAGGCACTGACCGACTCTTAACATCAAGATAGACAAACCATATACTACAAATGATTAAAATTGATATTAAAAAGTATATTAACATCATTTTTAATACTTATCTGCGACTGGGTTGTAACCCTCCTTTTCGAGTTGTGTTATTGCAATATCAAAATAATGTTTACTCACATTATATTTTTTCATCAGCGCGCGTTTGGAATCTTCTTTCCCATACCATTTTTTAGCCACTCTACGCGCATAATCCATTTTTTCTTTTGCGCTCACATCGCCTTCCACACCATTTTTCTCACGTTCCTGTTGTAACAATATCTGAGTCTGACGAATCTGTTCATTTGTAAGTTCTAAACGTTTTGCTTCATACATTTCTAATGTTTTCTTCGTAGGTAAACCCACTCTCCATCGAGTTATGGCTGTATTAGACGCGCCTAACTCACACGCGCCCGCATCTGCTGCGGTCAAGTGAATTTTCCAATATTCACCGTTTGGGTTAACCCAAACTCGTTTACAGGACAATAAATTAAAACCATCATCGTGACACATAACTTCCACATGCATATAGTGTGTTGCTAATTCACGTAACTGCACATCAACATATTTTGCAGAAGGCGTCGTAATAATAACAAATGCTGATTTAATACGCATTGTTTGTAATAATTTACCAATCAATTTGTTGCTTTTTGTCGCAGAATCACGATTTCCAATACTGTTTCCAGCATCATCCAATAATATCACTTGATTTTCAATTTCAAGATTTTTTAACACCTTATGGATACTTTCTGGTGTAATAATTGCAACATTTTCTTCAGGGTTGAAAAATTCCAAAACATGGTCAAAATCACCATACTTCAACAACGACAGTTCTTTTGCTACATCTTCACATATTCTTAAAGCACTAACCGATTTACCAGCACCCTTCATCGCATCTAATATTACAACTACCTCAGATTTAGTAATAGGGTCAACTAATCTTTCTGCAAATATTCTCGATAAAGCCTTAATAGTAAAGTGTTTTGGTTTTTTAGGCACAAATTGACACATTCTGCGGGTCATATCCCCAAACGACGGTATAGTATCGAGGTTGGGTGTCAACTCTACAACGTCGTGTGTGTATTCTACTGTCATATCATCCATTTTCTTATAAATCCCCACCAATTACATCTTTCTTTCCACTTCCAACGATAAGTGCCATATATTCGCTTATAGCCGCCCATACAGAAATACAGCAAACTATTCCATCAGCAGAAAATTTTTCGGGCAATTCATCTAGCGCATCTTCAAACTCCTTTATTTCTTTATCTCGAATTTCAGAATCTGTAATTAATGACAACGCATAAATAGTAATTAAATATGGTTTTGGGTCATTATGGGCTTGTAACCCACTAATACAGCTTAAAAACGTTTCTCTCGCGCGTGTAACAACAAATTCTAAATTGGTAGAACTGAAGGACGCTATTACATCACCGCTACTCGGTGCTTCGGTACTCTTAGCATTAACCATGTGTGTTCATTTACGTCATTAAGAAAATGTATATTTAAATGTATTTTTGTAAAAGCTCGATTTTTCATTATAGGGGGTCTCGGTATAGTTTTCTATATCAATGGCAACGCGCGCGAGGCTGAAATATTTCAATCAGAGTGTTTTTTCATAAATGAATCATCACGATAAACGATGTTTTAATAACCAATGGTTGAAATAAAATGAAAGATTTTGAAAGATTATCAGATATGGGTTATTCAATAGTTAACGCGCGCGCTTGCAATTGTTAAAAAAAAAGATTATTTAAACTGTTCAAATTGATTGATTGCAAACTTAACAAAATCATATTTTACAGCAAGGTCTTGCAATTGAAATTGTATATCAGATAATGTCGCTAAATTTTCTTTCCATTGTTCTCGTTGCGCGCCAGTACCAACAGAAATTGTTTTTTGCATGGCTTGCATGTCACAGTGTAGTTTTTTAATTAATTCTAAATCTTTAGTTTTTTCTTCACTATCTGCGACACTATGCTTTAAATAAGAATATATTGTTGATGCATAAAATAATGTTGTTCTTAATACACTCACATGATTGTCATCAAACGCTAACTGCAATTGGATATTGCCTATTGTTACTTTGGCATCTTCACTCATTTTCCGCATAAGCATATTAAAAACTTAACTATTAAACATTTAAAGATATTGTTATAAAACTGAGTCAAAATAAATACATTTAAATTTAACGAAAACGCCACATTTTTAAACACGATTAAAATACTTATTAAATTACTAAACTAACATAAAAAACAATAGTCCTAACCGGAGTCGAACCGGTGTCATCAGCTCCAAAGGCTAATATGATTGACCACTACACTATAGGACTATATTTGCGCGCACACGCACGCGATTAATTCATGCAACAAGCGACACGTGTGCATATAATAATTAGTGCTTATTATACTTAACTGTTTGCCTTTTAATATTATTTGTTAAATAATCATACACCTCAGATACTATATTATTAGTAGCGATGTTGGTGATTAATTCTTCAAGAATGGACGCGCGAAGTTTTTTCTAAAAATTCAGTAAACTTTGACATAATAGATTATTATGTTTAATGCTATACGAACTGTTAGTTATGTTTTGTAACCAACACCTTTCTTTCAATATTGATTATCATTATACGCTCTTGTAAGTTTTTTAAGATGTTTTAATATAAACTTAATAGCAAACACCACAATGACTACCAACAAACAAAACGCCCAGAACTCCCGAACGCTGAACGTAACTTGTATACATATTATTAAAAAAAATATTGTACACACAATTGCAAAAACATGATAACCTTCTTTCAACATTACTTATATATAGTATGTGCGAGTATTTAAATTTACTTACGCGCTTAATTCTAAAATCATTTTTATCATTTTTCTCAAAAAACTTAGCACTTTTACATTAATTATATGCGCGCTTTGTATAGATTATGCTGTAATTTTAAAAATACTGCTAAAATATTTACTTTTAGTGTTTTTTAAAAATTTTCAAATTTTAAACACAGATTTACATTTTATGTTTTAAATTAACATATTTAAATATTTGCATAAACTTTAAGTATAAATACATTTAAATATACCGTTGTGGTTTTAAATATTGGTAATCTTTATGACTACAGTTACAGAATCAATTAAAGCATTCAGAGACGGTCACCGCGCAATCGGTGCTGTTGAAATGGTCGTCGGTCTTGGTGTCACGGTCATCGCACTTTATATCATTATCCTCATTGCCGGAAGTTTTTCAGGAGCAGCGAGCTCTATCACTGGACTCCCGACTGCATGGCAGAACGTTCTCGCATCTACTGACGCAATGGCTGGTTCCACTTTTAACATCGCATCCCTCGCCCCGCTTGCAATCGCAGGTGTTGGTATCCTTGGTATTGTGATTGGTGGGCTTTACATCCGTCAGAACAACTAATTTCGAACAAATACGAATATGCATACGGTGGAATTTAAATTCCACCACTGTTTTGAAAAAA
>JALOBO010000053.1 GCA_023228225.1 Clostridia bacterium | reverse complement strand
ACGATCGAGTGATTAACAGTCACTTGCATTACCACTATGCTACCTGCCAATTAAATATAATTAAAATGTGTTGTTGGTCACAACCCAACGTCTTTTATATTAAGAAAAAATTGGAGTAAAAACTTAATATAACTATTTTATTTAAACTAAACACACTTTATTTTCAAAGAACTTAAACTAATTATTCAGCAACTTGTTCGCCAGCAGACATATCAGAAATTTTATATAGCACTTTTTTAACAGCACTAAATACTTTATCTACTGTAGCTAAAATAACGTCTTTATTTTTAGTTTTAGATAAAGAAACAATACCAGCAATTACCTTAACAACAGCCTCAAGAATACCTACGACTAAAGCAATATTTTTAGCCAACCAAGCCACTATACCCATTACAAACGCAATGATTTTACCCATTTTAAACCTCCTGTTTAATTATAAATTCATATACTTGTTTTGTTACATCATTTAAATAATCCAGAGTTAGATTATCTGTTTTTACATACATAACCCTCTCACAATCATCATCAAAAATTAACCACAAGCTATCTTTTATTTTTTTTATCAAAAAATCAATGCCCAATTTTTCAGAAAAAAGCACAGTGTACTCATCAAGCACAATGTCAACTTTTTTTTCTTCAACTATAACTTGCCAACCATCATACATTAAGTCGTTAACATCTAAGACATATCCAAGACATACATTATCATCAACGAGTTGATAAAAATTACCATTATTAATAATTAAAGCAGTTATAATCTCATTATTTTTAATATCTAAAATCTTAAAATAACCCTCACCTTGCATTTGGTCAATAATTTCATGTAATCTCATCTGTTATCACCATCTCCTTTTAAAACATTGCGTTGTTGCCTATCTGTTAATTTATCTATGTTTGTTTTTGCTACCGATTCTAATGGGATACCTAATTCTTTACAACAAGCATTAACCATCCATAACACATCACCAAGTTCTTTCTTTAAACCATCAATAAATTCAGCTTTTGGCATGTTTTTATATTTAGCATCGCCACGTAGTTTTTTAGCTAATTTGTCTGCAACCTCACCAGCCTCGGCTAACAAACCAAAGAATGGGTAATCTGCACTAGCATAACAAGCAAATGATATAGCTTGCTTTGAGTAATCTTGAAAAGAATATTCTTTATCAAAAAATTCACCATTTACTTGCCAATTGCCATATAAACTATCATCGCCTGGTAATTCATTTATATCATCTTGCAATTGTTTATTCATTTAAACCACCTTATTTTAATAAATATAACATATTTTTTTTATTTTGTCAAGCACAATTCTTTGAATTTACACCAGTTACATTGCTTACTTTCTTTTGTTTTTTGTGTATTATTAATATCTAAAGCATTATGTTCAAAATTAAATAATAAACTAATCATTTGATTAGCAGAATTACTTATACGATCATACATGGATTGAAAATCAAAATCTTGACTTAGTTTTAAATAATTAAATTTAGGTGAATCATTATCCAATAAATAAACTGGACAAATATAAATATTTTCAATATCTGCACCAAAATCATTAACTATATGGTAAATATATAAAGAAAGTTGAAACAAATCTTTATCGTTTTGCTTACCAGTTTTCCAATCGTAAATGTAATATGCATCACCTTTTTTAATCACCAAATCTAAAGCAGCCCATAAAGTGAACTCTTCAAAGAAAAAACTATTTAATGTATCTATGGAAAAAATATCATCTGTATTAACTGAATTGAAGAAATCTAAACGATAAAAGTTAACTAAACATTGCTCAATTTTTCCAATCTTTTGATGTAATTTATCATCCGAAATATTAATACCATAATAGTGTTCAAATAAATTTGTGTTATCTTTTATCTTAACTTGCCAATCTTGATTTTGTGATTTAGTATAAGCAGTAGAAAACTTATCTAAGGCAATGTTAAAAGCTGCATCAAATTCAATTATAGTACCACTAGTTTTATAAACAGTCAAGACATGCTTAATTGTCTTGTGAACTACATCACCAACTAATAAATCTAAACCAGTAATATTTTTTAAACGATAAGCATCTTTACAAGATTGATCTGCTTTTTTATCCCAACCTAGCCAATAGCCATAATAATTGTAATAATAAGCACGCTGACATTGTTTAAATAAACTATCACGAGAAAACGACCAAGAGAAATTATTAACTAAATCCATGAAAATCCTTTTTTTAAAATGGTCAGCTGGGGTGGAATCGAACCACCGTCAGAGGTATCCAAGACCCCTATATTACCACTATACGACCAACTGATTGGTGTGACGAGAGGGATTTGAACCCTCACTCACTATAGTCACAGTATAGTGCTTTAGCCATTTAAGCTACCGCCACCGTAATCGCCACTTAAACAATATAACATAATTAAAGCGCAAAGTCAAGTGAAAAATTGAGGACTGTTAGTTTTGGGCAAACAATCCTCAGAAATGCCGACACTACTACTTTGTAGTAGATGAATGATAAATTCGTTTACTAGCCTCGAGTTGTCTAGCTTCACTAAAAGAAGATATTCTTTTTAAATATCCGATGATTCTTACTGCCTCGTCTAGGTCGTGAGAACCACATTTTGGACATTCCTTTAGAGTTCTTTTGTCAATGTTTTCACAAGTGTTGCAAATTGTTATTTTTACATTTGTTGTGAAATAATTACAACCAGTTTTTATAGCTAAACAAATTAATTTATAATATGCTTCTTGTGTTGGGTGCTCTTCTAAATTTAAATGCAAAGCAGAACCACCATCTAAATATTGTAATATTTTTTTACCATGCAAATGAAATTTATCTATAATACTTATTTTATGATCATCAACTTTATAAAAATAAGAATTGTAACAATCTCTATTAACTTTTAAACCTTTCTTTTTATCCCACGCAGCATTTTTAACACCCAAACTCTCCGCTGGGATAATTTCTGCGTTAAACATGCAATGATAAATTTTATTAGCATCTTTATTAGAATCATATACAATTTTCAATAAGTCTGATAACCAATTTTTGTAATCGTCATTATTGGAAATTTCATAACCCAAATATTCAGCAGCCTCAACTATACCATTTAATCCAATGGTTAAAAATTGTTTTTTTAAAGATATGAAACCAGCTTTATAAACAGGCAATAAATCATGATTATAAAAATCATCAATTATTGATTTATAAGCAACTTGATATTTATGCAATTTTTCAATTTCTGTTTTTAAATCTCTATTTTCTTGAACTAAAGAGTTAACATTTAATGTTATTACATTTATAGAACCTGTAGCAACACCAGCGGAACCAAGTGTAGATGAAAAAGAGTTATCTGTTAATTCATTGCGAAGTCTGCAATTACCAGTAATTATTCCATTAGGCAATGTGAAATATGGTTCTTCTTTGTTATCCATTTGAAAACAATAAACATCTTGTTCTAAATTAGATATTAATTCTATTGATTTTATTTTAAAAAACGTAGAATTGTTTTTAACTTTATAAATATCTTTCATTGTTCTTTTATTGTTTGGACTATACCATCTTATACAACGAGTTATAAAATTTCTATTATATTCTTTATTTCTTATTATAACCTTTTCATCCCTCCTGTCTGATGAATTTATAACACTTATTAAACCCAAACTATTAAGAATTATCTCAACGCTATTTATCATCTTTTCAGAAGTAGAATATATTCTATTGGAATTTCCTCCATCTGTCATGTATAAACCATCTATAATGCCCTTTCTAAACTCTAAAGACTGTGTTAAGCAATTTAAATTAATATCTTTTTCATTGCAATATTGACCATAAACCCAATAACTTATAAAATCAAACAACTCTTCTGAGTAAGCATACAATGGATATACATTATTGAATGGCTTATGTAATGTAAATTCAAAATCTAAACCACAATCAATAATTGCTTTATTTAAGTACTTTATTAAATTGGAATATTTTTCAACGTTGGTGCTTAATCTAATTTCCTTATTACCATCTTTACTACCATCTCCCAAATATGCACCTATTAGCACACCTTGTTCATAAGTAAGTTTCATATCTTTTTCAGGAAAAGTATTTAGAGCTCTTGTGTTAAACAATAAATAATCATTTTCTGTTAAATCTTTAGTAAATTTATCACCATCAAAAGTTGGGTTATAATGATCACTAGTAACAAAAATTTCTTTATTATTAGTTGTAGTTATTTTATACAAAGAATTAGATTTTAATTTAATTATATTGCCTTTAGCCCAACTACCATTATGAAATATGGTATAATTTTTTTTAAAATCATATTTTGAATTATAAAAATCTTCAAATGAAATATTTAAAACATTATCAGAATTTTTAATTAATATTTTTTGTTTGCCATCGAAACAACAACTACTTAATGAATCAGCTTTATCACTATTATAAATAAAAAATGAATTACCATCTGATAATTGTTTGCTTAAAAATTGAGCAAAACCATCATCTTTAGGTTTATCACCATCTGATAATATAGCAGCAGTAACTACTGGGAAAGTTAATAAAGCTTTTGTTCTTTCATTGTTGAACCAAGTCATAAAAAACTCTTGTAATTTGGCTAAAGAATTATAATCTGGTTGAGTTCCATCTGGAAAAACAAAATTACCAAATATTGATTCAAAATAATACTGATCAAATAAAGCAATGTTCCAAAAACAACTTTGATAGTTGCGTGAGCTAGCGGGTTGGTTAATTGCATATACAACACCTTGCAACTCTTGTTCTATTTCTTTCTTATGAGTTGTTAAATATTCTTTACCAAAACTCTTTTCTGCAAAATGATTGAAGCAAAGTAGAAATTCTGGTGTTGAACAATTGTGAGTAATAAACCCACCATCATTATACCAACCAGTGCTTGTTTCTATTTCATATACAAATTCAGTTGGATTGTCTATTAATTCTATAGAATGTATCACATCTGTTAAATATTCTTTTTCTTGATTGCTGTTGGTTTTTAACATGGTAGAATTTATACAATTAGATTTTGCGTTTTTGAAGGCATGTTTCCCATAATAATATAAATGCTTGTAATCTTTTTCTATAACATTTCTTTTAGATTTTAATTTTTTGTTTAAACAAATATCTAAATATTTTAAAATGCTTTTTGGAACATATAACACACCATAAGGTTGTCTATTTCCTTTTGCTAAATATTTTTTATGCTCATTAAATGGAATATATAATTTAGATAATATATCTTCTATGTTTTCTAATAATTTAAAATTTGACAATGTTATTGCAATTCCTCTGTTTTCACTATAACTACCGTCAGCAGTAAATAATCCATCTAAAAACCCAGTGAGAAATTCCAGAGATTTATCAGCTGTAATTATATGTTTATCATAAGTATTACTTCCTTCAATATATAATTTAAAAAAATCATATAATTCTTTAGAGTGTTTATGATAAGAAAAACAACGATTCCCATTTCCTTTGTTTAATGTTGGTAAATTAAAATGAGATAAATAGTTGTTGGTTATATCTCCGATATATTCTTGTTTGTAATTAACACTTAAAGTTACATTGGGATGATTAGTTAATCCTCCATCTCCGCAAATAATACCAATTAAAAATCCTTTTTTAAAATCATCGTGATTTTTATCAATATATAAACTGAAATCTTTATTCATATAAACAGTATCATTAATAAGCAAGTCTTTGGCTTTAACTTCAATATTTCTTCCTCTAAAAAGAGTTTTAAATATATGATCTTCGCTAACTTCAATAGAGTACCCAGTTTTTGTAGAAACTTTATAAATCTTTTTATTATATGTTCTTTTATAAACTTTTTTTATATCAACAAATTTTCCATCTTCAACAACTTTATATCCTAAGTTTGAAATATTTTTATATTGCCAATCACCTTGCAAATTATTAAAAAATTCGTTTAATTCAAAAGAATTAACAAAATCACCAAACTTAGCAGATTTACTAACACCATTTTTATTATATATTAAAGTTTGGTTGTATGAATTACATGCCCCACTGAACTGAGATGATAAAGCAAAAATTAAATTTACAAAACTACCAACAAAAGATTTAATATTTTTTGGTGCTATAGAATCTCCACCCATAGGCTTTAAACCCTCTAATAAAAAAGGATACATACTAACACTAACACAATATGGCGATAATGATGTTTCATCGTGACAATATATCTCGTGACTTTCTAATTGTCTAATATACTCATTACCCAAATCATCACCAAACATTTCAGTAATTTTAGTTTTTAGCAAAGCACGATTTATTTGAATGTTTATATCCTTATTAATTTCCGCACTCATCGTAGCAATGTTTTTACAACTCACATTAGCATTAGCATCTAACTTACTACCAGTAGCAGCATTTTTAGCCAACTTATAATCACTAATAAATTTAATTTTGTCTGCTATTTGTTTTTCTGTTAATCTTACCACTTTTACTCCTTAGTGAAACTTTCTGTTTATAATTTCATTATTCTTCAAATCCCAAAATGTCTGATTAGTTGAATATGATTTCAATCCACCTAATTCATCTATATATCTACCAACTTTAATATAATCTAATTTATCACGAATATAAACATCAATATCAAACAACTCTAACCCTGTGTATAAACATGTTTTTAAATTATATTTTTTAACTGTATCTAACATATCAATAAGCTCAAAACGATTCCATTCACCCCCCAAAAAACAAACACAAGATATATAATTACTTATTTCTTTTAATTTAATATCCAGCATTTTATTAGTAAATTCATATGGTTCAATATTTACATTTGCCCAAGAGCAATTTTTACAACCCAATTGACAACCGTGCACAGAAATAGTGTAAGTAATCTCGTCAGGCACTTCCTGTAATGTAATCATTTCACTGTAAATTTTCATTGTTTTTAACTATATATAGTAGGTTTGTGATTTATTGTTAATAAAAAAGTTGTAGATATAGTATAACATAATTGTTGTATTAAGTCAAGATTTATTTTGTTTTTAATCTATATTGTTATTCTTTTATAATTATGTTATCCTTGATATGATTCTGGACAATATTTTTCTTAAACATTGACAAAATAAATTTAATATGTTATACTCTTTGTAATTGCAGTTATTATGCACCAATTTGGGTGGTAACCCGCAAACATATTTGACAATATGGAAAACAGCAAATGACGGGGATGTAATCGAGATAAAACCTCTACATCGTGCGGGCATGGGAGATCGTGCCAGGGTTTGTTGTTTTGGAACTAAAGCCGAACCAGGGTATGGATACAAATCGGCAGCTACAGTCTGAGTAGTGGGTAGCGTATCACGGAGCTTGTTTCTCTGTTTTGCCACTTTGTGTTAGTAACGAACAAGCGTTACGCACTGACGGCGACACTAAGCAAATATTGTTAAATTGCTTGTGAGCCAGAAAGGTGATTAACCTTGCAATTAATCCATAATATGGGTTTTGTTTGGTATAGGTTTCTTATACCTATTAAGTCGCTTTCTGGCTCTCCTATCAAATATATGTTAATTGCTGTTAAACTAATAAACTAAACTAGTTAAAAGATAAAAAAGGAGTACAGATAGATATGGAAGATAATAGAGGAGGAGAAAGAAGAAAGGTAATAGATATTGTGTTAGATGAGTTAAGTAGTTTGGGTATATGTGATAAAAGTAATAGCAAGTATTGTTCAAGAGTAAAAAACATAAGTAGTCATGTACTTAGCCTCGTAGATTTAGATTTAGAAACCTTCAGAGTTCTAAACTACAAAATAAACAATCAATTCCATATGATAATTTTAAATGAATATGTAAAAAATAATTTTATAATAAATCAAGCCTTTAGGACAAATTTATATAAAAGACTTTTAAAGTTCAAAAGGTCAAATAAAAAATCATGAAAAGTCAAGATATAATAGAAATTAAATTTAATACATTGTTATATAGAGTTTACATGGCATTAAAAACCAGTTACGGAGTTGACGAAGATGATATTTGTTATAAACCAACAAAACTATATAATTATTTGAAAAAGTTAAATTTAATAGACATTAATTCACCGAAATATAAAAATATTAATTTTTATAAAAAAGTTTTTAAAACGTTTCATTATGAATATTATAAATTACATTGCAAACTTATTAAAACTAATAAATTAAAAAACCAATGTTTATTAGATAAAAATACACAATATGATTGCTATACTTCTGAAAAGTATAAATCATTTTTAATATCAAGAGAGTGGAGATCTTTAAGATTTAAATTTTTGCTTGATAAAGATAGGAAATGTGCTTGTTGTGGTAGAAATCCCAAAGATCATGGAATAGTGATACATGTTGATCATATAATTCCAGCATCTTTAGATTGGGATAAAAGATTAGATGTTAATAATTTACAGTTATTGTGTGAGGATTGTAATTTAGGAAAAAGTAATAAATATATAGTTAGATTTTAAAAGTAGGTAAGAAATGATTTATGCTTACGTAGATGGCAGTTATAAACGTGGGTTTTCAACTTATGCTGGATGGGCAGTTGTTTTTGTTAAAGATGGTGAAATATTTGACACAAAACAAGGTCAAACAGACGAACCTGCTTTATCTTGGCAAGTTGATGGTGAAATTCAAGCTGCTAAAGTTGCTATAGATTACTCTTTTGAGCATAATTTACCAGTTACCGTCTGCTATGATTACCTTGGTATAGAAATGTGGGCTACCAACAAGTGGAAAGCTGAGTCAAAAATTGCCACAAATTACAAGTCATATGCCAAAAATAAGTTAAATCTAGTTAAGTTTAAAAAAGTTAAAGCTCATTCTGGTGATGAATTTAATGAATTAGCTGATGAACTAGCTAAAGAATCTATCTTAGGTGAATTTTTTACTTGACATTTATTAAAAATAATTTATAATGTAATTATAAAAGGAGTTTATTATGAAGATTTTTAATAGCGATAATTCACGTTGGGATGATAGGGTTAATTTTGTTGATAAAAATAATGTTTTAGTTGGTTATGAAATTAGCACACAGTGTTGTGAAGAACCTGGTTGGTTTATTTCTGATAAAGAAGAAATAGAAAAACTTGAAAATCAAGAATTTGATTTAAGTGATTATTTTTTTGATATTAATTTTTTTAAAGAAATAGAAGATTTAGAGTGGTTAGAAGAGGGTTCTATGGTTATTTTTAAACTAGTTAGTGAGAAATCTAAACCATTATATTTGCACTTATATAATATTCAAAATGGCTTTTACGACTGTGGATTCATTTTTTCAAATAATAATGATATAATAAAACAAAGTTCCATATAAACAAAAAAAAGCAATCAAAACACTTTAACATGTAATGATTGCTTTAAAAATTAGTTATTTACAAAGTTAATTCCACGATCAATAATAGCCAGCTCATCTATTTCTTTTTTAGTTAACAATTTACATTTAACAGGCACACATCTATCAATAAAATCTAATTCATATACCTCCCCTGTATCTATACACTTATACTGCAAACCATCTAATTCAAGCACAAAAGGGCATTCAGCACAGTTATTTATCGGCAAGTATCTCATTTAAACCACCTATTTAAATATTTGCTTTAGATTATTATACAACCCTATTTCTTGGCTAAACATTTTCACTACCTTTTCCTGTAATTTTTGCCCCAATTTAGTGAATTTAGCAGCTAACTCTGCATCTCTAAAGTGCATCATCGTTCCATATAAATCTAAAGCCATATCGTTTAAATCTACACTGTTATAAATGATACCGTCCACATCATTTTCTATAACTTTTTTATTACCCCAGGCATTAGCAGCTACAATTACTTTAGATTTTGCCCCATTTTCGAGTACATATAGGGAGTTAA
>JALOBO010000052.1:5204-9974 GCA_023228225.1 Clostridia bacterium | reverse complement strand
TTTTATTTTTGGCTGTTAATTTCCTGTGCAAATACTCAAAATTGCTTTTAAAATACTTTTCACTAAAAAAGTGTGACAGGCTATTAAGTTTGTGACAGGGTAAAACGGTATCAGTCTGCTAAAAACGCTAGGCGGAAATAGGTTGAGAGGTTGTCCCAAGCCTCTGCATAGCGTAAAATCGCGTAGTGTGACGACTTTTTTTTACATAGGACTCTCCATAGAGAATGAGAGTGTATAAAATATATATCATATTTTTTTTACTACTATACTCTTTATTTTAGTAGTTTAGTTGTCACACCTGTCCCTCTTACTGTTTTTGCCTGTCACAGGGGGTTGTCACGTGACCTGTCACAAACTGCTTTTTGCCTGTCACAGGAGAAATATTTCAAAAGTTCCAGAAAAACCATCAAAAATCATCAAAAATGGTGTAAAAGTTGCTTTTAAAATACTTTTCTATAATTAAAAAAAAATGCCTGTGTATTTAGTCACACAGAGCATTTTTAAAATCGTCTAGCACAGAAGTGTTTTCTTCAGTGGGTGTTGCATTTGCAAAGGTATTTAGTCCTTTTGTATCTTCCTCCTCATTTTCCATAAGCTTTATTCCTGTAAATGTGTGGATCTGTTTCTTATCTCCTAGCATTGCCATAATTTCAGGTGTAACAAATCCACATAATTTACCTGTACGAATTTTTTTCTCTGCTGCAACTATACCAACTTGAGCACACCAGTACTTTAAACCGTTTTTAATTTCTTGTTCTGATAGCTCAGGCATACCATGAATTTTCCTGTACTTGTTGTATGCTTCGTAAATCATTACATTAGGTGTATTTCCGCCCATGGTATCTTCCTCAATACAGTCATCAACAAAGTACTTCATGGGGTTGCTTTTCATATCGTATTCTATGCCTTTTTGTGCAACTGTCCTCTTATCTGTGAATTTCTGGTTTCTCTCAAGCCTCTTTAATCCTTCAATTGCCCAATTAAGGACTCCAGACATTTCACCACTGTCTTTAATCAATTCCGCAAATCCTTTTACATCTTCTTTTGTGTCCGAGATATGATTAACAAAAGATATAATCACATCTCTTCTTTTATCTCCAGTAGTGAAAGCGTCCTTCCGAGGCATTTTGTTCAAGGCAAATATCAGTTTTGCATTATTGATAAAATCAAAAGGCACACCATAAGGCAACCTTGCACTGATTCTATCAGTATTTGAAGACAGTTTTTTAATGTTTTCTGTGTTCTCAACCTTCTTTGATCCAACATCACCACATATATTAGCTCTCTTGCCGTGCAGTTGAGCCAGGTAGTAGTCCACATTAGTATGGTCAGTCAGTTGGTTAAGTGTAGCTGAAGCAGTTGCATCTGTTCCAAGCATGTAGGTAAGCATCTTTATAACTGTTCCTTTCCCGTTTCCTCCGTCTCCTAATAGGTAGATAATCGACTGATACTTATAATTGTTCAGCAGGCAGAATCCAAACACTTCTTGCATTAGTTTATATTGTTCTTCATTTCCTTTGAACACTTTCTCCATTAAATCAAGAAATAACTTAGGCTCTGGAGCTGTAGGGTCATAGTCCACAGGCAACTTATTGAAGAACACTTTTTCAGGTGTGAACTCCGACAACTCAAATGTTTTAATGTTCAATACTCCGTTTCCAACTGCAACTTCATCAACACTACAATTACATTCTACTTCTTCAGTAGAGTTCAGTATCTCAAGCACTTTAATTACACTGTTTGCGTGCTTTTCTACTGCAGGAGTTTTGTGTTCTTCCTCTGCAAGTACCAGGATCTCTTTTTGCAACTTCTTTATTGCCATAGGGTTTGCTGGATAAATACCCTCATCATAAATCCTTAACATACCCGCGACATATTTAATATGCTTCTCTTGCATGATTTCCCTTGCAAGAATCCTTGTCATACTGCTTCTACCTGTTTCAGAGTCCAGGTCAAAGACTGTTTTGCTGTCCTTGTCAGGGTTTTTATTGCTGTAATCTGCCATTGCTGTTTTATATGCTCTTGTTACAGCTTTTACATCATCTGCAGTGAACTTATCAAAGTAACTCTTAATATTGTTTCTTATGAATAAATTTACCTCGTCTTCATTAGTTATGCTCTTTAGTACTGTCTCTGTAAACTCTACAGCCTTCTTAAAATTTTCAGTCTTTGCAATTGTTGCATCTGCGCAAGTGCTGGGCTGGACTTTGTTTAGTAGGTGAACAAGAATATCTTTGCTCTGGTCCTTTACTTTTTCAAATTCCTCTTTGGTGTGCCTCAAGAAATATTCTGCTACATCCATTTTGCTTAAGTTTTCCTTTGGTAACAGAATAATCTTAACGTCTACTCCTTCATTTTTTAACAGTAAAGCTGTCTTAATCGCTCCATGCTCTCCTGTGCCTGATAATTCATTATCATTGCATATGTAAACAGTTTTCAATCTCCTTGCAGCATGAACAAGTTTATCATGGTCGTTTTCTGCAAATTGAACAGTTACCGGAGAGAGCACTGGAATACCATTCTGCATAAGCATTATAGCATCTGCAATACCTTCTGTAATAATACAGTAATCCTTTCCTCGAATAGAGTCTTCTCCAAAGAGATACCTATTATTGATTGACTTGTTAATATAAGGTCTTTTTTCACTGTGTACTAAAAGCTTCTTGTACTTCGCACTCTCATAAGGTGTGTTCGGAGTTTTAAGGAGCTCCTGTTCTTCAGGATTCTTTACTTTTCCTTCTTTATCCTTCTCTGATCCTCTTGCCGCAAAGTTTACAACCTTGCCACCATTCCAGTAAGGGAATACTATTCTACCCTGGAATATTTCTACTGCTGTGTTTGATTCCTCATTAGAATACACTATGTTTATGAGCCCTGTTTTAATTAATGTATCTTCATTAATTACATTAATTAAATTGCTACCGTTTCCTGGCTTTGCATAGCCAATCTTTAGAGAATCAATAGTATCATCTGTGATACCCCATTTGCCCTTAACATATGTCCTAAGCTCAGGAGTAAGATTAGCGTGATAAATTTCTGCTGCCTGTGTTAAGGCATCATGCACTTTATGAGCCTCTGCAGAGTCTGCAACATCCTTTTCTGTTACACCCTCAAAAGGTATACCTGCTTCATCTGCGGCAATTTTCAGGATCTCTAAAAAATCCTTCGTAATATCAAGGTTCCTATCATATGCAATCCAGTTGAAAACGTCACCCTTGCAGTCTGTTTCTGCAAAGTTTACGAAGTACTGTTCTCTGCAGTTGACTTTCAAAGACTTGCCGCTTACACTGTTTGCAGAGGTTGCGCCCATGTACCATTCGTTGCCTTCCTTGTGCAGAGAAACAGACTTTCCAACAAGTGAAACTAAATCAATAGACGCTTTGACTTTTTCACTAAATGCCCTTGAAGGCTTTTTGTCGTTCTCCATGTTACTCGCTCCTTATAATAATCTGTTTCTTTACCATTTTACCACCGCTTTGTGTATCCTTTTAGTAAGCTAACATTCCTACTAAAAGGATACAGTTATATGTTGTATTTCTATTTAAAACATTGTACATATATTAACTTAGTTTACATCTTAAACTCTTTAATTTCACCATTTACAAACTTTTCTCTTATTGCACAGCAACCTCTATCATTATTACATACAAAAGCATATTCTGAGTATGCCTCACAGGATCTAGTATACTCACAGTGTGCACTGTACATTTGACTCAATCTATCACTTTCTTATACTGTTTTATTTCTCCTCTGGAAAAACGTTTCCAGATTCCACAGTTTTGACACTCCCACCAGCTAGTACAGTACATAGATTCGCTAGTAAACCCTTCACACTTTCTTCTGTAATCACATTTAAACATTTATACCACTCCTATAGATAGATTTAAATATTATCACATACATATAGAGTATTGTACATAATTCTCAGTTGTTTCTGTTCTTCTGTGAACTGAGAATCGTTGTTCATTTATACCACCAGAGGGGAGTTAATCCCCCCTCTATACCACCACTTCTTTTCCTAACATTTTTCCCATTTCTGATAATCCTGTTTTGCAGCTTCTCTGAAGCTGTTCCATTCCTCAGCATCCCACTCAGCTCTCGCCATGAGTTCTGCTTCAAGGAGAGCAGTATATTTTTTTAGGGCTGCTTTTTTAGTTTTGTACTCGAATGTCTCCCCACAGTCCTGCTCTTTCCTAGATACTATGTACACAGTTGCCAAGTCTCTATACACAACTTTGTAAAGCTCCAGTTCTACTGTTATTAAATCATCTTTCAGCATGTCTGTAATCACTGCATCTGGGCACTCCATAAAACTATAGACTTTCATTGTTTCATCCATGTAAATTTTCTCTGCCATTTAAACCACCCTCTTTTTAGCTTTCTTTTCCTCTGCCATTGCTGCAAGGTACGCAGGGCACTTTAAAAAGTTCTTCTCGCATTTCTCAATGTCTGTCTCAGGATCTCTCTGCATTTTGCAGAATTGCACAGGCTTGAAGTCCTGCAGTTGTGCGTAATGATAAAACCTGTCAGTACCGTTTGAGGCAACACACTTTCTGTGTATAATCCCTTCTCCTTTCTTTGACAGGATCACTTTTCCAAGCCTGTTGTTATCAATAAAAGGACAGAACCCCACGGTATTAATATTAGTGTATTCCATATGGTCTTTACCTGTGTAATCATCGCCAATTGCCCTAAACTCAAAACTTTCCTTAATTTCTTTCTCTATTTTTCTTGCCCTGGTCACGGAATCACCTCTTCATTACAAGCGAG
>JALOBO010000052.1:0-5194 GCA_023228225.1 Clostridia bacterium | reverse complement strand
GAACTGATACAGATTAACAATTTCGTACCCCTGCTCAACCAAGTCATTAAGTGTGGTCTGAAGGTTGCCAGTAGACCCATTCTTAACAATATATTTTGCTGTGTTCATCGTGTGCATCATATTTAAACCACCTAAATTTTTAGAATCCATTATGATAATTTAATTTTTTATTCTGTAGATTTTACAGCTTTAATTTTTCTTTTCCGTTTCTGTAAAGTATGCACACAAGTAGTATATAACGTTTACGTAACTGGCTCTAAGGTAGTATAATGTAAGGCTAAAAATCTGCTAAAATCTAAGTTTGGTATATAAGCTAGGTAAGGATTTTGCCTACTAACGAAAAGCTTTTATACTATCGTATCCTAGTAAGTGTTGCTAAGATTTGCAGGAGTAAGCAAGTCATGGCAACAGGCTAAAATGATAAATTGAAACGGTGGTACAAATGGATATAATAGAACTTTGTGAAATAGGAGACAAGCTCTCCGTTGCTGAATCTCTGGCTGAACTTCATATTAGGGCTGGAGATAAACTGAAAGATATTGTGAAATTCTCCAAAATCGGCGATGTTTCGGCGGTAAATACTGCCCTGGTACAGTATGACAATTATAAGGCTCTTATCGACTGTGTAAGAAGCCTGACAGTAAAACAGTAATGAGCGAAACTGATTAAATAAACTGAGTACAAAATGAACTATAATACGGAGATGTAGAAAATGACACCAGAAGAAGCGAAGCAGATTGCAGATGAAATTAACGCGAATGAAGACCTCACCGAAGAAGAACTCAAAGAAATTATGGAAGGAGAAGACGAAGAAGAAGAGGAATTTGACGAAGAAGAAGAAGAAAACTCACCTGACCAGGTAATTGAGACAATCTCTACAATCAGGCAACCTGTAACACTTGAGGTTGAAACAGGTGCAGAGACAGGCGCAAAGGGTGAGGTAAAACCATACGCAAAAGTAAGAATCACCAGGCACATGGAATGTGAAGGTGATTCACTAGAAGTTTATGACATGATCGGGCAGGACTTTTTTGAACTGTCAGGACAGATTAAGGCAGTTATCACAGACATGAAGAAAAACTTAAACAAAAACAAACCGGAGATGCAGTAACATGCTGCAACTCTCCCTTACTTATGAAGAAAGCACGGCACTCATGAAGGTTTTGGTTCGTGTTGCGTGTGGTGAAATGGACGTTGATGAACAGACAGAAAGAAAGTGTGTAAGAATTTTGAAAATGCTTAATATTGAGGTGGTATAAATGGTGAAACTCGTAATCCTTCAGAACAAATTTGACAAGCGAATTGAAAACTTTACAGCAATTGTATCAGATGTCAGAATTGAAGAGGCAGATGCTTACGGTGGTGGAATTAAAACCGAGCTTATCTTTGAATTTGGCGAAGATGAACCACAGTTGAAGCTGGATATGAAGCTGGACAAGTGGGTAGATGACGGGAACGGTGGCAGGACTCCAAGAACCTCCAGCACTATCTACAAGTTCTTTAAATCCTGTGCAAAGTTGAACATTGAGTTTGATTTCAACGATGATTACACAGAAGTCACTACAACTCCAAGCTTGCTAGGAAAGGAAGTTTCATTTGAGGTACAGGCAAAATCATTTGTGCCAGATCCTAGTGAGGTAGACGCAGAAACAGGAGACCCACGTACTGTAACCTTTTACATCTGGAGAACTGCCTCAATCAAAGGTAGCTCTTCTGCGGCACCTTCAAAGCCTGCACCTGTAGCAACTGTGGAAGTAAAACCTGTGGACCTTGAGGCAGTCAAAAAGAACTGGCTTAATATTGTCAGTGGGATCCCAGAGAAATGTCAGTTCTCAGGTTTGCTTGCGGCAAAGAATGAGTTTGTGAAGGGCAAGGTTTTCTCTGCTGAGGAGACTACTTATTACTCTGAAGCCAGGAAAGTAAAATCCATGATTGATATGCTTGTTGCTGAAGGATTCCTTGTTAAGAAAGGTGTAGAGTACGCTAAGAATGATGAGAAAATTCTTGAAGGGCTGATGTAATTCAGCTCAAAATATTTTTTAAATAGGTGGTGGTAATAAATGGCAGTACCCCGTTCATTCTCTTTCAATGGAGAACCAGGAACAGGTAAAACATATGCAATAGCTAAAACTGTTACGGACTTAGGACTAAAAGCAGTTGTTATTGACTTTGAAGATAAGTTTGAAATGACTATAGATGGATGTTTTGCAGAGTTTAAAGATCAGTTTGAGATTCATTCAATATTGGTGCCTGCTACAGAGTCTAAAACTGACCCTACATTAAGAGAGGGTAAAAAAGTTGTCCAGGCTGACATGAAAATAACATTTAAACATGCACCTGATTATCTGAAAACATGCTTAACACTAATACCTCTAATGAACAAAATTCTAGATCGTTCAGACTTTAATGCACTTGTGTTTGATGGTGCATCACCAACACTGAGAAATTATATAGGGCTGGCATACTGGAAATACCTGCACCCTGGGAGGGCATCACCTGAACCTGTAGAATGGGGTGCAATGAATGATTTTGAACAGTCGTTTATTGACGCAGGTATAGGATGGGCTAAAGCTAACAAGGGTTTGTTTATAACCACGGGACAGATGAAAGAGGATTACAGAGATAATAAAAAAGTTGGTTTATCACCATATATATCAGGGAAATGTCAGCACTCAATAGATGTTACACTTGAACTGGAGAAGAAAATTTATCGTGACCATACAGATTATACTTGTACTTGTTTGGATTCCTCTGTGCTTGGTTCTTGGTTTGAGCCTATGACACTAGAAAGAGGAGTTTCTGATATACTGTTAGAAAAGGGATTGATTGAGTATTAAAGTGGTGGGTGGTATAAATGATATGCAATGAGTTTAACCTTGAATCTGAGACAACTGTACTGGCTTCTGATTTCCATGTGGGTAACAAAAACACTGATATGGTAGCACTTAAAAAAATGGTTTCAGATGTCAGGAAAAACGGTTATAATTTAATTATCCTTGGTGACCTGTGTGAGTGTATTTCATCCAGAGATAAGCGTTTTGACATGGGAACTGTTGCACCTGAATTTTTAGGCGATAATATGATAGGCAGGCAGTATAAGAGTGTAGAAAAACTGCTTAAACCTGTCGCTGAACAAATCCTTATGATACACAGTGGGAATCATGACCAGTCAGTTACAAAATGCTGTCATATAGACATGGTAAAAGACCTTTGTGAACGTCTTGAAACAACTTACTCTGAATATACAGCACTCTCCAGGTTGTCATACTGCAAAAGAGGAAAGAAGTTTTCGTATAATCTTTACTCTACTCACGGTCATGCATCAGGCAGGCTCAGAGGTGGAAAAGTTAACTCTCTTGAAGGACTTGCATCACACATAGATTTTGATATTGCAGCAGCAGGACATTCACATGATTTATTTTATACAAGCCAGCAGAGAATGTTTCAGACTAAGTTTGGGCACCTTGGACTTAAGACACAGTATTTCTGCAACACAGGAAGCTTTTTAAAAGGGATTGTAGAGGGAAGCGGTGTATCTTATCCAGAGCAGGCAGGATATAGACCTTTAAAAATTGGGTATCTGAAGGTTAAGCTTAATCCTAGAGAGTACGGTGTTAATGTTGAAGAAGTTATTTTGTGAGGTGGTTTAAATGTACGACTTCCATAAAATAAATAAAATTGTTCTTAAGCTCAATGAACTTGAGGATAGTAAACTAGGCAGAAACTTTGAAGAGAGGCTTGAGCTGTCAGATAGACAGCTTCCTCTTTTAAAAGAGCTTTATGCTGAGATATTAGAAATAATTAAAATATGGTGATATACATGGAAAATGAAGTACTATTGGGGGATTGTAAAGACACACTTAAAAAGTACCCTGCTGAGACTTTTGATTGTATAGTTACAGATCCGCCTTACGGCTATTCGTTTATGAATCGTGCTTGGGATCGGGCACTTCCTTCTATTGAAGCTCTTAAAGAGTGTTGCAGGGTTTTAAAGCCTGGTGCATTTGGGTTTTTTATGTGTGCTCCTAGACAGGATGTATTAAGTAGAATGATAATAAAGCTTGAGGATGCGGGGTTTAATACAGGATTTACAAGTATTTACTGGTGTTATGCTACTGGATTCCCCAAAGCTCAGGATATTAGTAAAGTTATTGATAAAAAATTAGGTGGTGTGCCTGAAGTTATAGGTGTTAAAAAACGCACTGGTTCAGCATATATGAAAGAACAAGAACACTATCAAATGGAAGATGGAAAAGCTATAGATGGGAGAGACTCAGAATTAATTCGTAAACGTGTTGAAAGTATGAAGTCTGATGGTGTACCTATAACAGTTCCTTCCACAGATAAAGCAAAAGAATTTAATGGTTCATACGCAGGATTCCAGCCAAAACCTGCTGTAGAAATAATAATTGTAGTAATGAAACCACTATCAGAAAAGACATATGTAGACCAGTGTTTGAATAATGGTAAGGGTGTTACGTGGTTGGGTGAGTGTAGGATTCCTTATAAAGATGAATCTGATAACTTACGTGTTGGAAATACAGATAAGTCAGATACTAATACTTATGGGTGGGCTGGAACGTCTAAGATATATAAATCAGGTGAAAGAAATGACGAAGGCAGGTTTCCTGCGAATTTATTGGTTTCAGATGATTGTTTGAATGATGGTATAACACATAAATCAGGTGACTTAAAACCAGAGTATAACTTAGGTGCAAAAACAAAAGGGATTTATGGAGAGCTAGAAAGAAAACCTGAGAGCGTAAAAGGTGACTCTGGTTCATTCTCACGCTATTTTAACCTTGATGCATGGTTTATGTCAAAACTACCTGAACAAGCACAAAAAACATATCCATATTTAATAGTTCCAAAGCCTGCGAAGTCAGAGAAAAACAAATACTGTGAAAACAAACACCCAACAGTAAAACCATTAAAACTAATGTCCTATCTAATAACAATGGGAAGTAGAGAAGGAGATTTAATACTAGATCCATTCGCGGGAAGCGGTACAACATTAGAAGCTGCAAGAGTCTTAAACAGAAAGTTTGTAGGCTGTGAGCTAACAGAGGAATACAAAGAAATAATAGAAGCCAGGGCAGGAGTAAGCATAAGCCCTTATAGAAATATAATAGAAGTACCTGAATACACAGAAGCAAGCCTTGATGACTTAGAAAGAACACTAGAAGATACAGAA
>JALOBO010000001.1 GCA_023228225.1 Clostridia bacterium | reverse complement strand
AAGATTGCGTTTAAACGGTGCCACTTTCCGCCTATCCGTTAGGTAGGCGGAATAAATATGCGTGTCCGCTACTTATCGGCTCGTGGTTTCCCTTTTAAAAAATAAAGTTGAACTATTTAACAGCCTCTTTTAGACTCTTGCCAACTTTTGCTGCTGCTACTGTGCAAGCGGCAATTTTAATTGGTTTTTTGGTTGCAGGATTAATACCCTTTCTTGCGGCACGGTGTTTTGTTTCAAATGTAACAAATCCAACTAATTGAACTCTCTCGCCTTTAACGAGTTGTTCGGTTACAACCTCTTCAAAAGCTTTTAGCATTTTTTCAGCAGCTACTTTTGTAACTTCTGCTTTTGCTGCGATTGCAGCTGATAATTCACTTTTATTCATTTTTTTCACCCTTTTGTTTATTATTTGATGTGCTTTAATACACACCATGTATTTGCATTGTATCATAAAAAAACCGCTAAGACAACAAAATTAAACCACTTTTTTGATTTTGAAACAATTTTTTAGTTTAAAATATATTCTGGTATTTATTTCTGTGGTGTTTTAAGCATTGTTATATCATAAAATACGAAAACAAAAAACATCTTCTATTATTAATACATGAATAAACTACCACTTTTTTGTATTGTATTTTATTCACTTAATTAACAGTTGGCTTATACACTTAATAAGAACGCTTGTTAAGCAAAAATTATATGTGTAAAATAGATATTCCACCATTGAATCGGATACACTTTAAAGATTAAATTTGTATTATTTCTACTTGTTTATGCACAAATTTTGAATTCATAAACATTTAAAACACAAACTATCCACAACTAGCAAAATTGTTTTTTGTAACTCGCCATAGGCTCTGTGCCTATTAATAATGATTTTTATATTATAAAAGTATTATATACACAAAAGTTATCCACTTATCCACAATCAAATATTTATAGATTTGTTTGAATAATTATTTAATTTGTATAAACAAGCATATTTTTGTATAAATAACGATTTATACACAAAAGTTATCCACTTATCCACAATTTCATCGCTAAACATTTATTAAAGCTTGCATATTATGCATTTACTATAATGGGTTTTGTTTGTTTGCTTGTGGCGGAGTTGGCTCCGGTATAATAACAGGCTTCGGTTTAGTTCCTTCAATTAATAAGCCTGTTATTGGGTCATATTTAATATGGCGAAGTAATTTTTCGGCTACAAGCACATCATTTAGATAATATTGTATGTATGTTTTTACTTCATAACCATCATGGGCAGTTCTAACTCTATAATAGTCGCCTATATATTCAACATGCTCTTTATATTCACCTGTCGTATCCTTTTCAATAATATCGCCAGCATTTGGTATTACTTTAATAATTTCCTTGCGCGGTTTAAGTATTATATTTTCCATTGATTTACCATAAATTTCTATATAGGCCCTGCCGTTTTGTGAATAAGCACGTATAAAAACAGGCATCATCGTTGTATTTTTAAATTTTAAATCTGAACTGCTTCCCGATACCATTGCATCAAATCCTAGTTCCACATAACTGACCGGAATACTGTGTTTGTGTACTTCTTCCACTTTCAAATCCGCCCTAATAAGTGCATTATAAAGTGTTGTGGATACTTGACACACACCACCACCAAGTCCAGGTATAAACAAGCCATTTTTAATTATGTTTGCTTCTTGGTATCCCTTTTCTTTTAATCTTCTTCCTGTAATAGCGTTAAAAGAACCTATTTCACCGGCATTAAGCCTATACCCATTCAAAGCACTTAGCGCTAATTTTATATTATGTTTCCTCTCCTCTACGGAACTTAAAAACGAAGTAGAAAACACACTACGCTTTTCAGTTGCTTTTAATAAGTAATCCGCTGTTATTTCAGGTTTAATGCTAATCGTTTTTATATTAATAACAGGATTTGGTTCTTTATTAAATTCACTATCTATATCCGAATACAATGTTTCAAAGTCAACTTTTTGACCATTAATTTCTTTTTTTAAACTAAACATATTAGGATAATTTTGTGGATTAAAATTTATAACCCCATTTTTAGGTTCTGTTCGTACTAAATTACCGATATTTTGCAAAACACTGTCAAATTTATAAAACACAAAATTATATGCTTGAAAAATTGTAAATCCCTGATGTTTTATTTTGCTTATATAATACAATTTTTCTTCATATTTGCCTTGCCTACCATATTTTTGCATTGCAGAATTTATTGCGTGGTTGTTGTTGTTTGGAGTAAAGTCTTTCTGCGTTAGTTGCCAAGTTTTATTATTAAATTTAAGTGTAATGGAATAATCTTGCTGATAAATATCAAAATCAGGATACTCTTTAAGTTCTCCATACGGGGCAATATAATTAATGTTAAGTGATTGTTTTTGTGAAAAAACATATGATGACTGACAATATGAACGACTTAAAAAAGCCAATAATAATAGCAATATTATTATGCTTAAATATTTTAACTTACGCTTATTAGTATATATATAAACTATTACAGATTGCATAGTGATAGTATGTGATTTTTTTCTACATAAATGTATTTTTAAATATTTTAAACTTTGTGATAAAATTCATCTTACAAATATTTATTTTGTTTAATATCATTTCCTACTTTATTAAGTAAAAGATTTTGCTTATTTAAATTACCGTTTTTTGCAGTAAAACATAATAAATCATGTAATATTATACCAATTTTATTTGCAGTAACCTTAGGAAAATATCTCATAAGTGTAATTCCACTAATATTCAACTCACTTAAACTAATCGGCATGTTTTTAGAACGCATAATTTGTAGTTGCTTTTCAATTTGAATGTTTTTATATTTCAAACCAAGCAAAATATCAAGCACGGTATAATACTTTTGAATAAACAATCTTAAACTGAGTGCACTTTTCACTGAACCTTTTAATTCATAAAACGCAGATACAGCAAGAGTTGTTTTATTAATAATTCTATTGGAAAATTTTAACCCCTTAGCACCCATAAATACAAAAACATCGTGCTCTTTAAGCCCCATATCAATAATAAGTGCAGTGAGTCTAGATATTTCCTCGCATTGTCTTAAATATTTAAATTTTACCGAATTTGTCTTGTAAACATATTTTGCCGCACCTATTTTTAATAGGCGTTCCATTGCAAGCATGTGATTGCCTATACCGTATTTTTCATCGGCATTAAGCATAAATTCAAATTCCACCCTTATGCGTTCGGCGCTAATATCTTTAAGTTTATCAACTTCTTTACACGCTAAATTAAATGTATGTGCATCTATTCTAAAATTTAACTCTGCACTTTGTCTTATTAGCCTTAACAACCTTAGTCCATCACTTTCAAATACAGAATCGCTTATTACTTTTAATGTATGTTCAAGCGTATGTTTTTGCCCATTATAAAAGTCAATTATTTTTTGTTTTTGTATATCATAGTAAAGTGCATTGCAAGTAAAGTCCCGTCTTTTTGCATCTTCAATAATATCAGTTTTAAAACTTACAGTTATTGGCTTATGATTTCCGCCTTCCGAATACTGTTCGTTTCTAAACGCTGTATATTCACATTCAAAATTTTTTGAAGAGTAAATTTTTAGTGTCCCCATTTTTTTACTTTGTTCTTTGCAGGAAAACTGAGTTCCGCTAAGTAGTTTTATTACTTCCTCTGGCGTACTGTCAGCCGCTGTGTCTATATCGGTCTTATAAATACCAAGAACCGCATTGCGAACATAACCACCTACTATATAAAGAGGTGTACCATTTAACGCAAACAGTGAAGATAATATTTTAAGTTCTTTGGGCACTATGATATTCATAATATTATGTTACACATATTTTTAAGAATACGCAAGCAATTTTTTAAAACTAAAAAACGGCAATTGCCGTTTTTATATTTTTTTAAATATATCCAAGTAAATCTGGATATTTTGAAAATACATTGTACTTGTAGATGTCATTAATATAGCCTTGCTTAATAAAGTAAGTAAGTGAATCTTCCCTAAATTTTTGTACTTCAAGTTCATCATAAGTCTCTTCATCTACAATATCTACAACATTATCCGAGTATATATCGTTACGCATTACCCCACCTATTCTAGATACAAAAATAGTATCATCGGCTTTTTCACTAAATATTGAATAACCCGCATAAAGTGCTTCATTATATGTTATTCCACACAAATCCAAAATGGTTGGAGTAATATTAAATACACAAGAAAACATATCTTCTTGTTTTGTGCCAAGTGCTGTATCATAAATTATGCAGGGAACGCGATAAAGTTCAGTATTATAATAAATTTTATTTCCAATATTTTTTATATCATAAGTTAGTTCATTATAATAAGCATAGTGATCAGCATAAAGTACAATACTTGTATTATCGGACATATTGTTATCTTCTAAATATTGCAATAAGTAAGCAAGCCCAGCATCTAAATCCATTATTGCGGCTTTGTAATATAAATAATATTCTAACATGTCTTCATCTGTTGGATATTCATATTCGGGATAATTTGTATTAAACCATTCAACAAATGCTGTGTATCTTTCGGTATCAGCAAGCATATCATAATATTCATCAAGTCTATAATTATAAGTGTAAGGTCCATGACTGGTTACTGTTGTAATAAAACTGAAAAATTTTTCATCAGTTGGTGCAATTTGATCTATAACATTTTTAAACATATCGGAATCGCGTACAAAATCGTGGAATACTGGCGAAGCGTTAGAAATGTTCATATCGTCCATATCAATAACATCATCAAAACCCATTGCAGGGTGAGTTAAATACCTTCTATAAAAGTCATCTAAATAATCGTGGAAAAAATTAATGCTAGTGTAGTCCGCTTCTTTCAATTTATTTGGAAGCGTAAAAGGAATTATAAGTTCTTCACTTGGATTTTCACTAAAATAATTTTCATAAAAACTTATGCTTAATGGCTGATTGCCTAATATTACATCGGTTTCAGATATGTTAGTTTTGTTTTTGCTGTAATAATTGTTTAATGTATAACCCTCTTGCGACATCATATATAATGTAGGTGTATAATCCGGATCAATTGCAAACCATTCTAGCGATTCTACCATGATTACTATAATATTATTGTCTTCCCACAAACCGGTATTTGAATTTACAGTAGACTGCTCGCCTTCAATTATATAATTGCAAATATCATCATATTCTTGATCACTTAAATCCGATAGGCTAAGCATGTTAAAAATTCCTTTGGCATAAAATGCATATGTGCCAAATTTTTTTAGAGAATCCACTTTAAAAACAAGTGATTCGTAAAGAGCGGCATCATTTTCAAAATACTCTTCATATTCAGAAGTGCTTTCTGACGCCTCTAATTGAAGTGCGTTGTATTGCAAATAGTATGAGCAACCAACTATTGCTTGATTAACTATAAAAATACCCAGCAAAATAAGTGAGAGTCTTGACTTAAATTTATATTTGTATTCCATTTTACACTTGCATGCTTTTTTAGATAATAAAATATACACAACCGCCAAAACAACAAAAATCAAAGTCACTAATCCGTTTAAGTCAGCCGGATCAAACGCTTTAAACGCCTCACCACCCAGCGCAATCATGTCTAGCGATAATAAATCACCATAAATTTCATAAAGTGTGATATTAATATAACTTATTACAATCTGAATCAGTAATATAATTCCTGCGGTTATAGATTGTGCCAAACTACTTGGTATAATAAATATTATAGTTGCCAAACAAAACATTATGGCTAAATCCAAAATAAAATACGTAGGAAATAGTCCCAAATTAAGCATTAAAAAAGTTACTATTTCAACAATAATCGCTAACACTATATAGATTACAGAAAAAAAGACACTTCTAGTTAAAAATTTTTTCATTTTTGGCTCCAATATAAATACAAAAAAGTTAAATAATTTATATAATAACAAGCAATTGTATCAAATTAAATTTACAAAGTCAATGAAGCTTGAATAATTATTCATTATATGTATAATTTATAGTGAGGTGTATTATGACTAATAAAAAGTTATTTTTGGCTGAACTTATAGGTTTGATTTGGGGAGTATTGGCAAGTTTTTTGTTTCATTTTTTGTACGATTTGACTAATCAAAATATAATAATTTCACTTATAGCCCCTATTAACGAAAGTGTATGGGAACATACAAAACTTTTAGTCTTTCCTTTTCTAATTTATGCCGTAATAGAATGTTTTGTTTTAAAACCAAAACATTGTGATGATTTTTGGAGCACAAAACTAATTGGAGTAACACTGAATATACCGCTACTTGCAATAATTTATTACTCATACAGTGGCGTGCTTGGTGAACATTTTGTAGTTATTGATATTATAATCGCATTAATTTTAGTAACATTTTCTTACTTTATAAGTTACAAATTGCTTAGTCTTAATCACAAATTTAAACATAAAAAAATAATCGTTTATTTGGGCTTAACAATAATTTTTGCATTTTTTGTTTTTACATTCTATCCACCTCATATTGGTTGGTTTGCATCAGTATAATAAAAATATAAAAGCAGATTGACTTATTAAAATTTAAGTAATACAATAAATTCTATGAAAGCAATAAAGCCAATTTTATGTAATATTTGCCCAAGAAATTGTTTGATCGACCGCTCAAATTCAAGCGACTTTTGTGGTGCAAAAAGTTTAAAAATTGCAAAAGTAATGAAACACTTTTGGGAAGAGCCGATTATAAGTGGCACAAATGGTAGCGGTGCAATATTTTTCTCGCACTGCTCGCTAAAATGTATATATTGCCAAAATTATAAAATATCTTCTGGTGGGCTTGGCAAAGAAACCACGATAGAAAAACTAGCGGGTTTATTTAAGCAATTAGAGCAAAGTGGCGTACATAATATTAATTTAGTATCGCCCACTCATTATACAACAGAAATTATTGTAGCACTTAATATTTACAAACCCAAAATTCCTATTGTTTGGAATACCAGCGGCTATGAAACTAGCGATACAATAAAAAAACTAAAAGAGTATGTGGATATTTATTTATGCGATTTTAAATATTTTGATAATAAATTATCAAATGAATATTCTTCCGCGCCCGACTATATGGATAAATGCACTTCCGCACTACTACAAATGCGTAAAAATCAACCTATTGATATTATAAAAAATGGTATTATGCAAAAAGGAATTATTGTAAGACATTTAGTACTACCTACACATTTTAGCGATAGCATTAAAATTTTGGAATGGGTAAAACAAAATATGGGCACTGATACAATAATAAGTTTGATGAATCAATACACGCCATGCTATAAAGCGCTTTCACACCCAATACTAAAAAACAAACTAAAACCTATTGAATACAAAATAGTATTAAATAAATTTTTAAAATTAGGGTTTACTAGCGGTTTTTCACAAGAAAAATCAAGTGCCACTTGCGATTTTATTCCAGATTTTGAAAAAAATGATGACTCTTTTATATATTAAGTTATAACGCACTAGATATTTACGAGGAATGAGAAAAACTATTTTCAATTTTACATACAAATGGAATTGAGCTTACAAAGTAAAACAATATAATATAAAATTCTAAAAGTAGCGGACCGCTACTTTTTTAAATACCAATAAGTATTGACAGTGTCCTCAAATTTTGTTACAATTAACCCGCTGACAAAATATATGGAAGGGTGTCAGAGTGGCCGAATGTGCACGCCTCGAAAGCGTGTGTGCCCGAAAGAGTACCGTGAGTTCAAATCTCACTCCTTCCGCCATGTAAATGAGCACATTTGTCTTTATTCAGCCCAATGTGCTTATCAATGATTAATGAATAGTAAAGAATGAAGAATTAATGTAAATGTGCGAAGTTTACAATTCTTCATTTTTCATTTATCATTCTTCATTTAATTTGACTTCTCTTAATGTTTATTATATATTATAAAAAAATGGAGTACGCAATGGAAAGAGAAAATTTATTAATTGCTAAATCAAAACTTTTCGCACTTAATATTATACAAATATGCAGAGAAGTTAAAAATGAAGGAGTGCTTACTAATCAGCTACTACGAAGTGGTACAAGCATTGGTGCAAATATACATGAAGCAAACTACGCTCACAGCAAAGCGGATTTTATTGCCAAATTACAAATCGCGTTAAAAGAATGCTTACCGCATAAAAACAATCTTTTTGGCTTATTCGCTTAAACCAGAACACCGATGCAACCACAGGTGCTATCGGCAACCTGCTTTAACCGAATTATCTCAAAAATCTTTGTGTTTCTGCTACTTTACTTTTCTTATTTTTATGAACTATTATACTACTTAACTATTTTAGTTAGCAATATTCTATTTTAATATTTTATGCAAAGTGGTTTTGTCCTTTCAGTTTAATATACTATTTAATAACTCATTTCATCTTTTTTTGCTATTTCTCTTTGTTCAATTATATCAAGCCCTCTTAAAAAAATGGATCTATCATTTGTTTCCATATTTGGCATACCATTGTTATTAGTAAATAAATAAAACTTATAGGTCCCTGATTTTGCATTTGGTTCTATAACAGCAATCCCATACTCATAGTTAATAAATTCCGTTTTTTCAATGAAATCTTTAACAAAAATACCTAGCCTAATGCTTGTCCTGTCATTTCTTTTAAAACTTACATCGTAGCATAATTCTGAAAATAAATTATCAAATTTCAACATTCCGTTTTCATAAATTTTGTATTTTACTGGTGCTTTCGCAATTTCTGTGCAACATTCTCTTTCGGAGTTTTCAAAGTAAAAAAACAGACCTTTTCCATTATCGGAAAACTTGAAATGTTTATTTTCTTTTATTTCTTTAAATTGTTTCATTCTAATTACCTCCAAATAAAACTTAATACTCTGGTAGTAATTCGTTAATTGATTTTGTGTAATATTTTTCATCTTGTTTTAATATAACTTGTAACATACTCATATCTAATTCGCTAAACATTTCTCTGCAAATTCCGCAAGGAGGAATTATATAAAATTCGTTAGTTCCATTTTTTAGTTTAACAGCCATTAAATATTTAAATTCTCTTTCGCCCGCTTGATATGCATTACTTACTGCTGTGCTTTCGGCACATACGCTGTGCCACCAAGCAATATTCATTCCTATATACAATTTTTCGGATTTACAGGCTAGAACGCTTACAACTAAACTGTGATCAAATTTTTCTACTAAATCTTTATTCTTGTTTAGTAATTTTGTAGCCGTATTATACATTTTGTCAAATAATTTTTTCATCTATTCCTCTTTTCTATGTGACATCTATTATTAGTATAACATAAACTTAAAATATTTGCAGTAATTTTATATGTTGAAATTATTATTTTTTATGCTATAATCAATTATGAAAGAAAATTTTTATATTTTTATAGATGTTGATGATGTGTTATGGGATTGGCCATACATAATAATGCTAACTCATTTAGGGTTAAGAGAAATGGGTGGTTTTATTGAAAACTTTAATCCCAAAAGCATATCCGCACTTAATTATTTAATCTATAATTTAAGTAAAACATATAATGTTGATTTAGTTATTAGCTCTGCTAGACGCGATAAAATGCATAAACTTTTGTCATTACTGCATAAAGAAGGGCTAGATTATAATAAAAAAATTCACAAAACCCCCTATGTAAATACTACTCTTAGAGGACTGCAAATATTAGCATATCTTTCTGATAAACCCAATAAGAAAAACATTTTGGCTATTGATGATGATTCATCTGATATTACGCCATATATTAGTGAAAGTAAAGTAATTAAAACCTGTCAAGCAAACTGTTCTTTGCGTATAGAACAGGTAGAAAAATTTTTAAAAGATTTAGAAAATTCTAACACACAAGAACTGTAATATAAATAGTTGCGCTAATTTAAGTTACCTATTATATTTCTTTTTCAATTTCTGCTGTAATTAAACCTCTTTTTAGTTTTGTTAATTAATCGTTAGTGTGCATTTTGATACGCAAAATTTGCAATTGTTAATACATGCCTTATTGGGAACGACTACGCTTAAACTTTGAATTTTCATATACTTTTTCTCCCTAATAATTTTTTTTAATCGGCTTTTGCTTCTGGTATTATGTACTCCATATACTTATGGGGTTCTTGCCTTATATTTGTAGAATGAACTGGTATTTTATCCCTTTCAATCGGTACAAATTTGCACTGTGGAAAATACTTTTCATTAAACTTTCTATAACTTTCATCTGCTAATTTTATATTGGCATTTGGCACAAGTTCATTAAATTTTACTGTCCATTTATCTAAATCATCAGGATATGCCTTTAATCCACCTTCATTCAAAATTACAAAATGAACATTCTTAATGCCCGCATAATGTTTTTCAAACCATTTTTTTCTTAATTCCGCGGATATACACGGGAAATTATCTCTTTTACATATTGCCTCATTTTTACTTTTATGTTCCGAAATTACTACATAAAGTTCGTCGCAAAACTTAATTGCATTATCTATTACCGATAAATGTCCAATATGCGGCGGTAAAAACTTTCCTACAAATGCACCAATTTTTTTCATTTAAGCCTCTTTTTCTTCTGTTTTTTCTAACTGTTTAATTCGTTCTCTATAATAAAACGCTCTTAATAACAGCTTGCTTTGTAATGCAAAATCATATTTGTCTAGCATTTCTGGAATATTATTTACTTCAACAGTTTGTAACTTTATATCTTCGGTGTCTTCTAGCCGTTGTTTACCAAGTAACTCTACTTCTGCCTCAAAACTAATCAAACTTTCATCTGTAAGCCCAGCACTTGTATATGATGCAGTTTCTACCATATTTAGTTTTATTACCTTGGCACCAGCTTCTTCCATAACCTCTCTTACCGCTGCTTGCTCTGGTGTTTCTCCCTTATCAATAAGCCCTGCTGGCACTCCATAAATAATACGATTTAATGCGTACCTATATTCCATAGTTATTACAACATAGGTTTTCCCATTTTTTATAAAATACGGTACTACACGCACTGCATCTGGCTGCGTTTTTTTATTAAACATAACTAAATTTTCTTGGGTTCTTCTTGATGCAAATTCATATTTAAATTCGCCTTTTTCGGTCTCATAAACCGCTTTATAAATGTTTAACCACTTATTATCGGTTTGTTTTTCTATTCTAATCAATTTGTGTATGCTCATATTCCTTTCCTTTTAGTATTTTTGCACCTATTTTTTCTATTCTGCTTAATGCTTCATTATGACATTGTACCGCATTATGGTTTAAAGTCAAAAGTATACACTGCATTTTGCGGAATAATAATTTGTGTGTGTTTATTATTCAATTTAATAAACTCAGAATATGCATTAACAAATTGCTCAACACAAATATCTGTGCAACAACCAGTTACAACAACTTGGTCGAATGTAACGCTTTGGGCAATTTTTAAAAATTCTTTTGTATTAAATCCATTTGTTGTATTTTTTTCTATTATCTTAAAGTACTTTTCGTATTTTTTTAATTCGGGTATCAATTCGCTTTCTGTTGTTCCTTTAATGCAATGTGGCGGAAAAACATTACTGGGCGAGAACATCGCTCCTCACGATTTTTTGTTCACAACCCCGCTTGGACAATAAATAATTTAGATTAACACCAAAAAATAATTTTTATAGTATTTACATAACTGTAAAAGAGTGTTAAACTTATATTATTAGAGGAAGTAATTTATGGCACAAAGTTTTGATTATAGAAATGCTCCGGATTGGATTAAAGATGGTAGAATGACTAAACGGCTTTTTGGTGATTTTGCAATGCTTAAAAATACAAACTTGTATATGCAAAGATATAGCGAAGCAAGCACAATGTTAAATAGCATATTTTTTATTTATAATCCTGAAATTTTAAAAATAAATAATCAAATAAGTGTTGCAAGCAATGCTGGCAAAACAATTAAAAAATTATCTAAAAATTTAGATATGCTTAATGATGATTATGTTTTTTTACAAAAATTATACTCCTATTATAAGGATATTATATTTGCTGGGTTTGATTTTAACGAAGAATTTTTATGTTTTTTAGATTTAATTGGTGGCGCAGTTAAAAAAGGCATAACATTAGATAACATGAAGTTATATCCCTACATCTTGACTTTAAGTGAATATATTACTTCTGCACACAGTGTAATTTTTTATGCTACTGAAATTGAAATCACACATATAATAGTAAAACAGGAAATAATAAATTCTTCATTTTCTAATTTTGACATAGCACATCATTTAGATAAAGAGGATTGTTCATACTACTGGAAAATGCGTAAAATAAAAAATATGTGGGGCTCAATAGCAAACGCCCTAGACCGTGCATTAGATTTTGGTAAACCGTTAAATGTGATAAATATTAAAGAAAATTATGAAGTGTTGCCAAGCGCCGAAG
Organism: Clostridia bacterium; assembly: GCA_023228225.1. Taxonomy (GTDB): domain Bacteria; phylum Bacillota; class Clostridia; order Christensenellales; family UBA1242; genus JALOBO01. The sequence continues at coordinate 119,930 of JALOBO010000001.1, read as the reverse complement.
AACTATTGATACTACAAAAACCATTCTATAACAGGAGCTATTACAAGTGGCTTGTTGATAAAATAATAAATATGCGTACAGAAATCCGTGAAAAAGAAAATTTATATTATAAAAATAATAAAGAAAAAGCCATACTTGAAAATAATGAACTTAAAATTTAATATTTACTTTGTTTTAAAAATACATTATACTTAAATAAGGAGTAACTAATATGATTGAAAATTTACAAGATTTTATAGTCCCTGATTGGATAAAAAAAGGCGCACTTACAAAAGGTATGTTTGAACCAGTTGACTATAAATTTTGGAATGAACATAAAGAGCAAATTGTATTAGATGCGGGAAGTATTTTAAGAACACTAACAGATTCAATTTATCCCGAAGCCATTAAAAAATATGAGGCTGTACTATCACACGCAAAACAAGCAAGCGCAACTGCTATTATGGACGCCACAACTAAAATAAACGAATTAGAAAATGAATTATATACAATTAAAAATATTTTAATTAAATATATTCAAATTTTACCTGCTCGTTTTGATTATTCATCAAGATACCGAGAAGATAATAGCGCAACAAAACGCATTCACCTTGATGGAACGCCAACAAAGACCTTACAAAATGATATAATTATTCGCTCACCACATAAAAAAGAAGCGGAATTTCATACACTATTTTGGTATGCGTTAGGAATTCAACTTGCTGTAAATAAAGAATTGCCTATCTCACAAATGAACGATTATGATGGGTTTTTAACACTTGCTGACCAAATTTACGCCGCACATGCTCTAACCTATTATGCGGGTTTAATTGAGATCAGACATAATAAAGAAATAGAAAATATTTATAATAAAGATATTAATGAATTACAGCGTAAATTGCTTATAAAAGCAGAAGATGAACTATACAATAAAACTGTAACTAAGATTAAGTATAATTGGGAGATTTGGCGCCCTACATTAGTGCAGTCAATAGCAAACAAAACACCATTAAAATTGAAAATAATTGAGTCCCCTATTGAAAGTGAAATTGAACAAGAAACTTCTCCAAAAAGTGCAGAAGAATTTTATAAAACTGCGTTAGATAATGTTTTAAAAATCAGCATTCAGATAAGAATAAAAGCAAAAGAACAAGGAATTGAACTATAAAATTAAAAATTACTATTTACATATTAAAAATATAATGCTAAAATAATTTGATACAAACCACTTGTAACATAACAACAAAGGAGCGTTTAAAATGTTTGGTTTTAATATTACAAGAAATAAAATAAAACAAGCGGCAGTAGAAAAAATCCCTAACTGGATAAAACTTGGCGGAATTGGTATTCATGTAAGAGAAGATGATATTAATTTGATTAATGATACAAAAACAAATCAAGATCCAAAGGCCATTAAGCGATTTGATGATTTTCGAAGTTTAAGCAATTCAATCCATGATTTATATATGGCTAAATGTAATACTACTGAAAAAGAATTAGAACAGGCAAAAAACACTGGCACTGGAATTATAACTGCACAAAAAAAATGTGAGATAATTTATAATGAGTTTAATAAGATTTATGGTGTTTTTAGCAACTACTCAGCATTATCTACAACTACATATGATTATGATGAAAAAATAAAAAATTATGCAACTAAAATTACAGAAGCATTAAATACTAATAAAAGTATTAAGACATTGGATTTTTATAATGAATTCTGCGCAGTTGCAGATGATATTCATATTACATACGCATTTATGTACATTATTCAATCAATGAAATTATTTTACGAAAATAATATAAAAAGTATTAAAAAGAACACTAATTTTTCATCACTTCAAAAAGAACAAGAGGAAAATCGTGAACTTGGCAATTACAGAAAAGCATTAAGAGCAGCGGAACAAAACTATTATGATATAATTCTTGATTTAAAATTGGCTATTAATAAAGGTGCTCCGATTTTGAATGCAGAAAGTGGCGACAGCCTTTTAAAAAAAGTAGGGTTTAAATTTTCTTTCAAAGAAGATACAAAATCGGAAATTTCAGACATGCAAGAATATATGGATTATGTTATTACTTATGACACAGGCATAAAACAATTCACCCACCTTAAAAAAATTGTGGATTCCAACGTTAAACAAGACTTAGAAAATTTAAAATAAACAATAAAGAAGCACTTTCAATATTGGAAGTGCTTCTTTATTGTTTGCTATTTAGTTGTTTCATTTTCTTCGATTATGTTTTTTTCACCATTAGTTTTTGATTTGAAAAATACATTTTTTTCAGCACTATCTTTTGATTTTAAAAATAAATTTGGTTTATTTATTTCTTTTTCTTTTGTTCCAAAATTTACTTTTACATAAACTTCACTGTTTTCTGATTTAGTATTTTCTTTTGTACCTGTTTCGGATCTCGGTTTATCTGATGCTTTTTCTGCACTAGCCTTAGACTTGTTTTCTTCTTTTTCAGCACCGCCACTAGATTTGGATTTACCGCCTTTCATATCTTCTTTGCTATAACCGGGGAGGTAAAAATCTACGCCAGTTCTTGCCTTTTCAACTTTTTCAAGTACTTTTTTTGCTTGTTCTCCATTTTTTAGTGCAACATTTTTTTCTGCTGCTAAAACTTGTGCAAGCGTAGTACTAGCAAACAAACTTTCTAGCAAAGTAATTATTTTTTTTGCCACTACTGCTTCTTGGTTGCTTGGGTAAAAATTTCTTTCTTCAAGGCTTCGAAGTAGTCTGTTTTTATCACGATAATTTAAATTGCCCAATTTTTGATGAAGCGCTATATATTCTTCTAATATCTTTTCTCCGTAAGGTCCAAGTTCTTTATATGCTTTTAGTTTTGCCTTTAAAAGTTTTTCTTCTTCTAATTCGAGAGTAACAGAAAGGCCATTTTTTAATGTAGATAAAAATTTAATTCTATTTACACAATTTTGATATAAAGATACATCATCTTTAATTAACTCACCTGTTTTTTTAATATTAAAAACTTCAAACATTTTGTCTGTATACTTATCATCATTATCATCTGTATATGTTGCGACTAAATAACTTGGACTATCTTTATAATAACCTGGCACTTGAACTACATCTTCTATTAAATACAACTTTGATGTAAGTTTATCCTTATTTTTTGCTTTTACAATTTCCACAGAAAAATGTAATGGTACAAATTCTGCCCCAAATTGTGCGGCAGATGTTAAAAACATAGTTTGAAGATAAACATCACCATCATATATTTTAAGCATTTTAACTAATTCTAAAATAACATCATTGTCTACAATATATTCACCAGATTCATTATAATCGCCTAAAAGTCCATTTTGGATAATATCAAGTTTTTGAATTTGTTTATAAATTTCTATATCGCTTTGTTCAGTTAATAATCCACCCTCAATATCACGCCTAATATAGACCGCTTGTTTAACTTCATTTGGTATCTCAATAGTCGGCTCATCAGTTTTAGGGGTGACATTAGATTCTGATTTACTAGGTTCTTCTGATTTAGATTTAACTAAAATTTTGCGCTTAGCAACTTTTTGTTCTTTTTCATTTTCAATTGGTTGAATAGGTACTTCTGCAATATTTTCATTGATTGAAGCGTAAAGTTCACGCATGGTTTTATTAAAATTTTGGTCCATCGCTTTATACCCTCCCAAAATAATTCGTTAACAAATTATAACATAAAAATAAAAAATTTTCAATGTTTTATACAAACATTAAACACATTATACATATAAAAAACAGCCTTTTAGCCGTTTATTTAACATTATTTAACCAATTCAATTTATATTTTGAACATTTTGTGATAAAAATAATCACCACTTTATAATAATACCAACCATTAAACAAACAGATAAATCCTGCAATTATAATTAAAAAAACATAATAATTAGCCTGCTTAAATCCCACTGCGCAACAACAAGTATGCTAACGGATTTTAAACAGGCTAACATGTTAAAAAATTTATTTTAAAACGGTCGAATTTAATTTTATATTACTTTAAAATATTTGATACAACGCCTGAACCAACAGTTCTTCCGCCTTCACGAATAGCAAAGCGTAAACCTGCTTCCATAGCAATAGGTTGAATTAATTTTACCGTAATTGTAATATGATCGCCTGGCATAACCATCTCAACGCCTGCCGGAAGATCTATTGTACCTGTAACATCTGTCGTACGGAAGTAGAATTGTGGACGATAGCCATTAAAGAATGGGGTATGACGTCCGCCTTCTTCTTTTTTGAGTACATAAATTTGAGCAGTAAAATCAGTGTGAGGATTAACTGAACCAGGCTTGCATACAACTTGACCTCTTTCAATGTCATCTCTTTCAACGCCTCTTAATAGTAATCCAACATTGTCACCGGCTTGTGCTTGATCGAGAGTTTTACGGAACATTTCAACACCTGTAACAACAGATGCCTTTTTAACGCCAAGACCGTTAATTTCAACTGGGTCACCAATTTTAATTATGCCACGTTCAACACGACCAGTCGCAACTGTTCCGCGACCTGTAATAGTCATAACATCTTCAACTGGCATAAGGAAAGGTTGATCTATTGCACGAACTGGATCCGGAATAAAAGTATCAATTGCGTCCATAAGTTCATTAATACATTTGTAATTTGGTGAATCTTTTACGCCATTTTGAGCATCTTGAAGAGCCAATAGTGCAGAACCGCGAATAATCGGGGTCTTATCACCTGGAAATCCGTTCTTTGTTAATAATTCTCTAACTTCCATTTCAACAAGTTCAAGAAGTTCATCATCATTAACCATATCGCATTTATTAAGGAATACTACAATATAAGGAACACCAACCTGTCGGGCTAATAAGATGTGTTCGCGTGTTTGTGGCATAGGACCATCAGCCGCTGAAACGACTAGAATTGCTCCATCCATTTGTGCGGCACCCGTAATCATATTTTTTACATAGTCTGCGTGCCCCGGACAATCCACGTGTGCATAGTGTCTTTTGTCTGTTGAATACTCAACGTGCGCGGTATTAATTGTAATACCTCTTGCTTTTTCTTCTGGAGCCTTATCAATTTCGTCATATCTTAGAGCGGTGGCTCCACCCTTTTGTGCTTGTACTATTGTGATTGCAGTTGTAAGAGTTGTTTTGCCATGGTCAACGTGACCAATAGTACCTACATTAACGTGTGTTTTGCTTCTGTCAAATTTTGCTTTTGCCATTTAAATAATCCTCCTAAAAATTTTTAATTGTTATTTTTTGCCCTGTCGCCAATAATTTTTTCGGCAACACTTTTTGGAACTTCAAGGTATTTTTCAAATTCCATTGTGAAAGTTCCTCTGCCTTGCGTTCTACTTCTTAAATCTGTGGCATAGCCAAACATTTCTGAAAGTGGAACTTCGGCATTAATTATTTGTACGCCATTGCGTAACTCAATCGCCTGTAATGTACCACGGCGACCATTAATGTTTCCCATAACATCGCCTAAGTAATCATCAGGGACTTCTACCTGAACCTTCATAATAGGTTCAAGTAATACAGCATTAGCCTGCCTTGCGCCTTCCTTGTAAGCAAGAGAGCCTGCTATTTTAAACGCCATTTCAGAAGAGTCTACTTCGTGATAACTTCCATCTGTTACTGTAACTTTGAAGTCAACCATTTCATAGCCTGCCAAAATCCCGTTTTGTTTAGCCTCGCGAATACCACTGTCAATTGCCGGAATATATTCCTTTGGAATACTTCCGCCAACAGTTTTATCCACAAACTCATAACCTTTTGCAGGTTCGAGTGGTTCCATTTCAATCCAACAGTGACCGTACTGCCCTTTACCACCAGACTGCTTGATGTACTTACCTTCGGCTCGTACAGCGCGTCTAATTGTTTCTCTGTATGCAACTTGTGGTTTACCAACATTTGCATCAACCCCAAATTCTCGTCTTAAACGATCAACAAGAACATCTAAATGTAATTCGCCCATTCCGGCAATAATCGTTTGACCTGTTTCTTTATCTGTATGAGTCTTAAAAGTAGGATCTTCTTCTGCAAGTTTAATTAATCCGTTAATCATTTTTTCTTGGTCTATTTTTGTTTTAGGTTCAATAGCCATTTTGATAACGGGTTCTGCAAAAGTCATACTTTCTAAAATAATTGGGTGATCGGGGTCGCATAATGTATCGCCTGTGGTGGTATCTTTAAGACCTACAATAGCACAAATATCTCCCGCACAAACATTCTGGATTTCTAAGCGGTTGTTAGCATGCATTTGAATAAGTCTGCCTATTCTTTCTTTTTTGTTTTTAGTTGAATTTAGAACATAAGTCCCAGCATTCATTGTCCCGCTATAAATTCTAAAAAATGATAATCTACCTACAAATGGATCTGACATAATTTTAAATGCAAGTCCAGCAAATGGCTCATTATCAGCAGTCTTCCTTATTTCGGTTTTATCAGTAAAAGGAACTATACCTGTAACATGGTCTATATCTAGTGGAGATGGCAGATAATCAATAACGGCGTCAATCATCTTTTGAACGCCTTTGTTTTTATATGAACTGCCACATATAACTGGATTAACTTTTAATGCAAGGGTTGCACGTCTAAGTGCTAATTTAAGTTCTGGTACGGAAATTTCTTCACCGGTTAAAAACTTTTCTATTAATGCATCATCGGTTTCAGCAATACTTTCTACCATTTGTTCACGCATTTTTTTTGCTTGTGGTAATAAATCTGCCGGAACTGTTATAATTTCCTGATCTTGCCCTAAGTCATCTGGATAAATGTATGCCTCCATAGTCATCAGATCTATAAGACCACGGAATGTATCTTCTGATCCAATAGGCATTTGAATTGCTATCGGGGTGGCAAATAATCTTTTTTTCATCATATCAATTACATGATAAAAATCAGCGCCATTAATATCCATTTTGTTTATATAACAAACTCTTGGAACTTTATACTTGATGGCTTGGCGCCAAACAGTTTCAGATTGCGGTTGTACTCCACCACGAGCACAAAATACCATAACCGCTCCATCAAGAACTTTAAGGCTACGTTCTACTTCAACAGTAAAGTCCACATGTCCTGGGGTATCTATAATATTTATTTTATGACCTTTCCAATATGTTGTAGTCGCTGCACTAGTAATAGTTATACCGCGTTCTTGTTCCTGAGCCATCCAATCCATAACTGCCACGCCTTCGTGCACTTCACCTATTTTATGGGTTTTGCCCGTATAGAATAGTATTCGCTCAGTAGTTGTGGTTTTGCCAGCATCTATATGTGCCATTATACCAATATTTCTGGTCATTTCTAATGTGTGAGTTCTTGGCATGAGTGTAATTTACTCCTTATTTTAATTTTACCATTTGTAATGCGCAAAGGCCCTATTGGCTTCTGCCATTCTATGCATTTCTTCTTTGCGTTTTACAGCACCGCCGGCATTTGAATATGCATCAATAATTTCGCCTGCAATTTTATTTTCCATACCCCGTTCTGTACGCTTTCTTGAATACTGTACAATCCAACGAATACCTAAGGTTTGTCTTCTTTCAGGTCTAACTTCCATTGGTACTTGATATGTAGCACCACCAACTCTGCGCGCCTTAGTTTCTAACATAGGCATAGTATTTTCAAGTGCTTGCATAAAAACTGTTGAAGCGTCCTGACTTGTTTTTTCTTTTATAATATCAAAAGCATTATACACAATATTTTGTGCTATGCCTTTTTTGCCTTCCATCATAATTTGATTAATTAATTTTGTAACGATTTTACTGTTAAATTTTGAATCTGGCAGTACATCTTTCTTTGGAATTCCACTTCTTCTTGGCATTATTATTTACTCCTTGTTAAAATTTATTTACCTTTTTTAGCGCCATATTTTGAACGGCTTTGTGCGCGTTTTGCCACACCAGCAGTATCTAATGTACCGCGAATAATGTGGTAACGAACACCTGGCAAGTCTTTAACCCTACCGCCACGAATAAGAACAACTGAGTGCTCCTGTAAGTTATGACCTACACCCGGAATATATACTGTACCCTCTTGACCATCTGATAAACGCACTCTCGCAATTTTTCGAAGTGCTGAGTTGGGTTTTTTAGGGGTTGTTGTTGTAACTGTAAGACAAACTCCGCGTTTTTGCGGATTTTCTTTAAGTAATGGCGTCTTAGATTTATATTCTACTTTTTTACGACCTTGACGCACTAATTGATTAATCGTTGGCATTTTATTCCTCCTTAGGTTATTGCCTTTATTGTTGCCATTGGATAATTATTTTATAATACCAATAACGGCAGCACTCACAGTTATGCCCGATAATGAACCGAGTTCTTTGCGTGATTCATAATATACGATTTTAACATTATGGCTCGCACAAGCACTGTAAATTTGATTTTTTAAGTATTCATCAGCATCTTCTGCTAGTATTACGAATTGAAGTTTCTGTTCTGATAGCATTTTCATTACTTGCTTTAATCCAACAATACTTTTATTAGTAACCAATAAATCCGTTACATCTATTTTTGAAAGTTTATTCAATTTCTAACACCTTAATTTAAACTAGACTTTTTGTTTTAATTATGTAACGCAAACTATTCTATCACTTTAAATTTTGCATGTCAACAAATTTTTTAGAATTTTTGGGCTTTTTACCGCACTTGGAACGGTAAAATCAAATGATAATTTTAGTATTTTTTGAACGATTTTATAAAATCAATATACCATATAAAGTATAAAAATATTTTTGATTTTTCCCAATAAAAAATAAGCATCAATTTTGTTTACCTACAAAACCAAATACTTATTTAATTTGCATAGGAATTATAAAAAATATTGTTATGCGTTTACGCTGGTTATTTCGTTTTCTTTTTTTTGCATCAATGTTTTAAACGAATTTACTAATTCAGCATTTTTCACCCTCGTTTCAGGTCTAGTCATCGGGTCTGATATAATTAAAAATTGCGGAATGATGCCATTATAATTTGCTGGTAAATTGGCTTTACAAACTAATTTGCCAAATTTTGCACACATTTCAGGTAGCGGGGTAAGTAGACCAGCCCTTGTAAATTCATTGTATTGATTCATTGTTAACATACTTTCTCTCCGTTTCGTATTAGTCAGATTTTTTAGAATCTACTAATAACACAATATTGTCTTTGTATTTTTTGGCAGTTTCAAGATATTTAGTCGCATCTGGCATAGTACCACCATATTTTAAAACACAATCGGAATATATTTCAAGATATTCCCTAGCGCGTTCGTAGGACTCTTCCACCGTATCGCCTTCTGTAAATAACTGTAAGTCGTGAAAGGCAATTGTGTAACCTTTGCTTTCTTCGTCTAGATATAAAATTGCAGGATAGATATATGTTTTCATTGCCTAATATTTTCCCCTTTAATTTACCTTAATGAAAGCATGTCCTCTTGTGTTTGTAAAAGTGTAGCACATATTTTATACTTTGTAAATACCCATTTTAAAAGTTTATACGACTTTTTTTATAAATATGGATATTAACGTACCACTTTTGTTAACATTGCTTTCTTATGCCCAATATTTACTTGTAGCAAACATCAAACTAAATAAATTATACTTGAACAATTAGAAATAGTCAAAAGAATGAAGGGGGTTTAATTAAAAAATCTGCCGTTTTACGACAAATTTTTTTTATTTTGCAATTTTTTAATAAATTATATTACTGTGGAAGATTGTACTACTATATTTTCTGTATGTGATACAGGATTAGGCTCTGCAAATTTTACATTACGGTATCTTGATAATCCTGTGCCTGCTGGTATTAATTTACCAATAATTACATTTTCTTTTAGTCCTGCTAGTGGATCTGTTTTGCCACGAACAGCCGCATCGGTTAACACTCTTGAAGTTTCTTGGAAAGAGGCTGCCGATAAGAATGAATCAGTTGATAATGCTGCTGCGGTAATTCCTAATATTAATCGTTTAGCAACTGCTGGCATTCCGCCTTCTTTGAGTACACGATCATTTTCAGTTTCGTATTTAAATATATCTACGATATCGCCTGGTAACATTGTTGTGTTGCCGGCACTTTCAATTTTAACGCGTCTTAACATTTGTCTAATAATTACTTCAAGGTGCTTTGCATTTATTGTAACGCCTTGCTCACGATATACAGAAAGAACTTCTCTAAGCAGATATTCTTGTACACCTTTAACACCCTTGGTCCTTAATATATCATTAGGATATACAGAACCTTCGGTAAGTTGTGAACCCGGTTCTACACTGTCACCATTTTTGACTTTAAGAACACTTCCATATGGTAATGTATAAACGACGTTTCCATCTATTGCTTTTACTGTAACTTCAAATAGCTTATCAACTTCTTTAATACTTACTTTACCAGTAACCTCAGAAATTACAGCCAAACCTTTCGGCTTTCTTGCTTCAAACAATTCTTCAACACGAGGTAAACCTTTTGTTATATCGGCCGCAGTAACAACACCACCAGTTTGGAAAGTTTTCATAGTAAGTTGTGTTCCAGGTTCGCCTATTGATTGAGCGGCAATAACACCTATTGCTTCACCAATGTTAACAAGCGAATTTGATGACATATTTCTACCATAGCATTTAGCACAAACACCATGTTTAGAGCGACAAGTCAACGCTGTTCTAATTTTGACTGAATTAATGCCAGTGGCACCAATGGCTTTTGCTTGTGCTGGGCTAATCATAGTATCCGCTTCTACTATAACTTCTTTTGTCTTAGGATTTATAATTGCCTCTACGGAGAATCTGCCCATTATACGATCTTCGAGTTTTTCAACTTCTGTTCCATTGTTTACGATACTTGTAACAATCATACCTTTTGGTTTTTCACCCAAAGATTCAAAGCAGTCCATTTCTTTTACTATTACATCTTGACTAACATCTACAAGTCTTCTTGTCATATAACCCGCATCAGCAGTTTTTAAAGCGGTATCGGCAAGACCTTTACGGCCACCACGACAAGATAAGAAATATTGTAACGGACTTAAACCTTCACGATAACTTGTTTTGATAGGCATATCAACAGTAGTTCCTGATGTGGTACCTATAAGTCCACGTATACCAGCAAGTTGTTGAATTTGATCTTCATTACCACGGGCTTTTGAGATTGCAAGCATTTTAATCGGATTAAATGTGTCCATATTATTAACAACGGCTGTTCTGATTTTAGCGGCCGCTTCTTTCCAAATCTTGTTAAATTCGGCCTTGCGCTCTGCAACAGAAATTAATCCGCGTTTATGCATTTTATCCAATTCGAGTTCTGCTTTATTTGCTTCTGCAAGTAAAATATCTCGCTCTTTTGGTATAATCATATCAAAAACGCTTGCAGTAACTGCACAAAGAGTAGAATATTTAAAGCCCATTTCTTTAATCTTATCAAGCATAATTGAGGTTTCTGTTCCGCCCAATGTATTAAATGCGTTATCAACTATTACACCTAAATATTTTGCTTTTACTTCAAAGTTAATTTCATATTCAAAATTGTTTTCTGGTTTTGTGCGGTCAACAAATCCAATATGTTGTGGAATACAAGTATTAAATATAATTCTACCAACCGAAGTTTCTATGGTTTTTGATTTCATAACCCCATCAATGAGCAGAGTGCGCCTTACGTTAATTTTTGCCTGTAAAGAGCAATCTTTTAATTGATATGCCATTAGGGCCTCATCTTCACTTATATAATATTTGCCTTCGCCCTTAGCACCTGGCCTATAAATCGTAAGGTAGTACGAGCCCATAACAATATCTTGTTTTGGAGTAACGATAGATTTTCCATCGGAAGGTTTTAAAATATTATTTGATGCAAGCATAAGCATACGTGCTTCTGTGCAAGCCTCAACAGAAAGTGGAATATGAACGGGCATTTGATCTCCATCAAAGTCTGCGTTAAATGCTGTACATACTAACGGGTGAAGTTTTATTGCTCTGCCCTCTACAAGTACAGGTTCAAAAGCCTGAATACCAAGTTTATGAAGTGTAGGCGCACGGTTTAAAAGTACTGGGTGATCTTTAATAACATCAGCAAGTACGTCCCAAACAATTGGTTTTTCTCGTTCAATTAATCGTTTTGCGCTTTTAATATTATGTGATTGATTTAGTTCTACAAGCCTTTTCATAATAAAAGGTTTAAATAATTCTATTGCCATTTCTTTTGGAAGTCCACATTGATACATTTTAAGTTCTGGTCCAACAACAATAGCCGAACGACCTGAATAATCAACACGCTTTCCTAGTAAGTTTTGGCGGAATCTACCATTTTTACCACGAAGCATAGCGGTTAATGATTTTAAATCACGCGCTTTTGGTCCTTGAATAGCCCTACCGCGCTTTCCGTTTTCAATTAATGCATCTACTGCCTCTTGTAGCATACGTTTTTCGTTTCTAATAATAACCTCAGGGGCGCCCATTTCCATAAGTTTTTTCAAACGATTATTTCTATTAATAACTCTTCTATATAAATCATTTAAATCGCTTGTCGCAAATAAGCCACCATCAAGTTGTACCATAGGTCTTAAATCTGGTGGTATAACTGGAAGTGCTTCAAGTATCATCCACTCGGGGCGGTTGCCACTTTTAATAAATGATTGAACAACTTCTAATCGTTTTGCCGCTTTAAGTTTTTTCTGTCCCTTTGCTGTAACAAGTTCTTCTTTTAATTTTGCTGATATTTTTTCTAGATCAACTGCTGTCAATAAAGTTTTTATTGACTCTCCACCCATTCCTGCTTTAAAAGAATTTGTGCCATATTTTTCCACTGCATCTCTGTATTCATGATCACTTAAAAGTTGACATTTTATAAATTCAGTTTTGCCCGGGTCTATAACTACATAAGATACATAATAAAGTACTTGTTCAAGAGCCTTAGGTGACATATCAAGTATAATTCCTATGCGTGAAGGTACGCTACGGAAAAACCAAATATGCGATACTGGCGTTGCAAGTTCAATGTGTCCCATTCTTTCGCGACGAACTTTTGATCTTGTAACTTCTACTCCGCATTTATCGCAAACCACACCTTTATAACGAATGCGCTTATATTTACCGCACGAACATTCCCAGTCTTTGCGTGGTCCAAATATTCTTTCACAGAATAATCCATCGCGCTCTGGTTTTTGCGTACGATAGTTAATGGTTTCGGTTTTGGTTACTTCGCCATGTGACCATTGTCTGATTTTCTCGGGTGATGCTATACCGATTCTCATAGAATCAAAATTTGCTAATTCAAACATTCTAACTCTCCTGTAAAATTTTTTTAACTTTTATTTTATAAGATGCTATTCGTCCATATCTTCAAACAACATACTTTCATCAAAATCTTCAAGTGGTTCTGAAGCAATCGTATCATTTTTAATTGGATTATCTTCAATATTAAGTGATATTTCTTCTTTTTCAGGTTCTTGTTCTAATCCTGACTTAAATACATCATCATTAGATACATCATCTATGGATATTTCTTGTTTTGCCTCGTTAAGAATTTTAATATCCAACCCTAAGCCTTGCATTTCTTTTACAAGAACGCGGAATGCTTCCGGTATACCTGGTTCTGGTATTGGCAATCCCTGAACAATAGCCTCATAAGTTTTTTGTCTGCCTGCCTCATCATCAGATTTTACCGTTAATATTTCTTGTAAAATGTTGGCTGCACCATAAGCCTCTAATGCCCAAACTTCCATTTCTCCAAATCTCTGGCCACCAAATTGCGCTTTGCCACCAAGAGGTTGTTTTGTTACTAGGGAATAAGGACCCGTACTACGTGCGTGAATTTTACTATCAACCATATGAATTAACTTAAACATATACATATAACCGACTGTTACCGTGTTTTCAAACGCTTCGCCTGTACGACCATCAAATATTTCAAGTTTGCCGTTATCAGGTAAATTATTTTCAATAAACAATTTTTGAATGTCACTTTCTCTCGCGCCATCAAACGCCGGAGTGGCTATATGCCAACCTAGTGCCTTTGCTACAAGACCTAAATGTACTTCTAGCGCCTGTCCTATATTCATACGAGAAGGAACGCCTAATGGATTAAGTACAATATCTACCGGAGTACCATCAGCAAGAAATGGCATATCAGATTCTTTCATAATACGTGATACAACACCTTTGTTACCATGGCGTCCACACATTTTATCGCCGACTGACAGTTTGCGTTTTTTTGCAACAATAACTTTAACAACTTGGTTTACACCAGGCTCTAAGTTATCATCTTTATTTTGTCTGCTAAAAATTTGAACATCAATTACGACACCACCTTCGCCATGTGGCATTCTAAGAGAGGTATCTCTAACCTCACGCGCTTTTTCGCCAAATATTGCTCTTAATAATCTTTCTTCGGGCGTAAGTTCGGTTTCGCCCTTAGGAGTAACTTTGCCAACTATTATATCGCCTGATTTAACTTCGGCGCCAATTCTAACAATACCGTTTTCATCAAGATTTTTTAAAACATCATCGCCTAAGTTTGGTATATCACGAGTTATTTCTTCATCGCCGAGTTTGGTTGTACGCGCCTCAGTTTCATACATACTAATGTTAATTGAAGTGTATACATCTTCCTTAGATATTCTTTCGGATACTAAAATTGCATCTTCATAGTTATAGCCTTCCCAACTCATAAATGCTATAAGCATATTTCTGCCTAATGCAAGTTCCCCGTTTTTTGTAGAATAACCATCTGCAAGTATATCGCCTTTTTTAACTTTTTGACCTTTTTTTGCAATAGGTTTAGAAGTCATACACGTTTCTTGGTTTGATTTTTTAAATTTTGTTAGGTTATATTCTTTTGTTTCGCTTGAATTTGATTTAACAATAATTTTTGACGCATCAACATAAGTTACTATACCATCTTGCGTTGCAAGAGTTAAAGCACCGCTATCATGTGCTACCTTTGCTTCAAGGCCAGTTGCAATTATAGGTTCTTCTGTCCTCAAAAGTGGAACTGCCTGACGTTGCATATTTGAAGCCATTAATGCACGCGGAGTATCATCATTTTCTAAAAAAGGAACAAGCCCAGCGGCTTCCGAAATAAACTGCCTTGGTGATACATCAATAAAATCAATGTATGTTGCTGGATATTCTGCAATTTCTTCACGATGACGACCCATAATACGAGCGTTAACAAATGTTCCATCTTCGTTTAGTGGTTCGGTAGCTTGTGCAATATAAAATTCATCTTCATCATCAGCGGCAAGATACACAATATCATTTGTCACTTTTTGGTTTGTTTTATCAACTCTAACATATGGGGTTTCCAAAAATCCATATTCATTCATTCTTGCATAAAGGGCTAAGTTTGTAATAAGTCCTATACTTTGCCCTTCCGGAGTTTGAATAGTACAAATTCTACCATAATGTGTATAGTGAATATCACGCGCTTCGGCACTGGCTCTTTCTTTGGTAAGTGCACCCGGACCAACTGCGGACATTTTACGCTTAGATTCTAATTCGGCAAGTGGATTAACTTGGTCCATAAATTGTGAAAGTTGCGAAGAACGTACAAAATCACGAATTACCTTATTTACATGTCGTGCATTAATAAGCACACTTGGAGTAACTTGTGTTAAATCTTGTACTTGTAAAATTTCTTTTGCTCTTAACGATAATTGTAATAAACCTTTTCTAAATTCGTTTGCCATTAATTCGCCTACTGAACGAATACGGCGATTACCTAAGTGATCAATATTATCAGTATTTCCAAAACCAGCCGAAAGATCAAGTTCGTAACTAATCGAAGCGATAATATCATCTAGTGTAAGCCTTCTTTCGCAAAGGAATTCTACATTTTGTTTTAATGCTTCAATACGCTTTTCTTTGGTCTTATTATTTTTTAATATTTCTGCAAGGACTGGATAGTATACAGTATCCATTAAATTTAAATCTTTTGGATTAATATTAATAAATTTTTCTAATTCAACTTGATTATTGCCTATAACTTTATGTTTAACTCCGTTTTCAAGAAGTAAAAATACTTGATTGATACCAGCATTTTGAATATCTTTTGCAACTTCGCGAGAAATTACTTGTCCCGCTTTTACAAATACCTTGCCACCCAATTTAATATCCTCGGCAACAATTTTTTCTTTAATTCGATTTGCAATAGAAAGTTTTTTATTAAATTTGTAACGACCAACTCTTGTTAAATCGTATCTGTTTGTAAAGAATAAACTTCTTAAATATGATTCTGTTGCATCGGCAGAAGGAATATCAGAAGGCCTTAATTTACGGCTTAATTCTAATAATGCTTCTTCCTTTGTCTTTTGTATTTCTTTATCCAATGTGCCCTTTATTATTGCGTTATTGCCAAAAAGTTCTGCAATTTCACTATCTGTACCAAAGCCTAACGCTTTTAGTAAAACACCAATCGTAGTTCTTGTGTCACGAGCAACATAAATTCTCATTTGTTCTGTGGCGGTAATTTCTGGTTCAAGCCATTCGCCACGATAAGGCATTACTGTTCCTTTATATATGAGTTTGCCTGCTTTATCAATATCTTTTGAATAATAAACACCTGGCGAGCGCATAATTTGACTTACAATCACACGTTCATTACCATTAATAATAAAAGAACCTTTTTCTGTCATAAGCGGAATATCGCCCAAAAAAACATCTTGATCAATTACTTCGCCTGTTTCTTTAATTACCAAACGTGCACGTACTTTTAAAGGTGCCGCATAAGTAACACCTCTGTAAATGCATTCATCTTCGGTATATTTAGATTGAGTATCAAAAGAGTGTTCTAGTAAATAAAGTTCTGCTTTGCCACTAAAATCAGCAATCGGCGATATCTCACCCATCATTTCGGCGATGCCTTTTTCTAAAAAGTACTGGTATGCTTTTTTTTGCATTTCCAAAAGGTATGGCACTTCTAGTTTTTCAGTTACCTTAGAAAAATCATATCTTTCTTGATTAGCGTACTTAACTTTTTTAATTGCCAGCGTGCTTTTTGCCATTTTAAAATCTCCCTTAAAAGTTATTCAGTTGTCTGTTTGTGTTTTTTGATTATTAATAGTTAAACAATTAAAAAATGCCGAAAAACCCCAATTCTTCCTTTTAGAAGAATTAACGATTTAATTATGTAATTCTTTTAACTCTTTAAAATTAACAACAATTTGCCACCAAATTGAATTTTTAGTTGATTTTTATAAATTATTATGCTAATGTTTAGTTGATATTAGTATTAAATTTTTTGCTAAACAAACTTAAAAAAATATGACACTTCTCATTAAAACATTTAATCCACTCATCAGTTTATCACAGTAAAAGTACCTTGTCAATGACAAAATTGACTTTTTTATTATTTTTTTGAATTAAATTGATTTTTATATCCGTATAATGATTAAAAATAATATTACTTTATTGTCAAATACAATTGACTGTAAATTTGTTTTGATTCTATAATATTAATATATATTGATTTTTTAAACTAACAAATCGCATGATAAATCTAATGATTATAGGTTTAAAATATAAAATAATGCATATTATAATTTTAGTAAAAATATAGATTAGAGGCTAATATGAACAAAAAAAAAATAATTTATATGGTCCGCCTTTCAATTTTAAACATTTTTATATGTTGTTTTAGTCTAGTTAATTTCACTGGCTTAACATTTTATGCTACCGAAAGTGATAATATAACCGAAAGTTTACAAACAGTGGCAAGTGCCGATGCTACTAGTATTTCACTTGCATCGTATACCGATGATTCATATGACCCTCGTACTCTTAGTAAAGTATCTCCAATAAAAAACCAAGGTTCAAATGGTTCGTGTTGGGCTTTTGCTGCAACTGCATTACTTGAACAATATTATATTTATACCGAAGGCACCACTTATGATTTCTCCGAACAGGATATGCGTTTTCAAATGAGCAATACAACAACGGTACGAGCAAAAGGTGAAGGATATTACTTAGAGTATCCCGCTGGTGGTGGCACTATTGAACGAGCATCTGCCTACTTAACAAATCGTTTAGGTCCTGTTTCCGGCGTAGATGTGCCATATACTCTTGGTAATGATGAAGATGACTGGGCAAATGCCAATGGCTCATTTGACCCGCTACTAAATGTAACTGATATGGAATTAATCGAATACACAGAAGATTTTGATATATCTATTATAAAACAAAACATCGCCACATACGGCGGAGTTCTTACTTCTATTTGGGGTGGCGATAGCGGATTTATGGGGAGCGCATTTGAAGAATATTACAATGATTTAACTTGCGCATTCTATTATAATGGCACCGCAAGTCTTAATCACGATGTGTTAATCGTAGGCTGGGATGATACTTTTAGTAAAACCAATTTTAAATTTGGCACACAACCTAGTTCAAATGGTGCTTGGCTTATAAAAAACAGTTGGGGTACTTCATTTGGCGATGACGGGTTTTTTTGGGTTTCCTACGAAGACCACGGAATTACAAATAGCGATGAGAACACTTTGGCTGTAATAACAAAAACTAACATTCCTAAAAACAACAGTATTTTATTATCACATGATTACCTGGGTAATATTTTATCCTACATATTTACAGGATATACTTCTATCAATATTAGTAATGTGTTTGAAATAAATGATTTAACTTACAATAAAATTACCGATGTTATGTTTTATGTAGGAACACCTTCCAATTATGAAATTAGTATAGTAAAAACCTTAGATGGTAGACCGCGTACTGGCACAGTAGTAGCAAGTGGGAGTGCAGACAACACGGGCTATGTAACCGTAGCGCTAGACGATCCTTACAGAATAACGACTACCGGCAGTTATGCTATTATGATAAAATATTCTGGGGCAACAGATAATATTTATGTAATAGCATCGGAAAGAGATTATCCATATTACGCAAATGCAATTGTAAATTCAGGTGAAAGTTACTTTTATACTCAAAACAATTGGCGAGATGCAATAAACGGTATTAACAGTGAGATGTCAGATGCAACAAATTTCATTGTGCGTGCAGTTTTAAGTGGCGCTCCGGAAGTAATAATTTCTGATGTAACAATAACAGGAACGACACGAACAAACAATACCGTATCTGCTGAATACACTTTGTCTGAAATAACATTGGAAGACCCTGATGTTACTTATCAGTGGTTATATGCCGATGATATCGGCGGAACTGCCATTTGGACCAACATATTAGAAGCAACAGAAAAAGATTTTTTAATTCCCGCTAATTTAACGGGTAAATATTTAAGGGTGCGTGTTGTGGGCGATGATTTTATAGTACAAACTGGACCTTATTACAGTGATTATTCACTGCTAACCAATTCTGATTACAGTCTTGCTGATATAGAATCGGTTGAAACTCCTGATTATTTTGTTTTTAATGAAACAACAAAATTTTTTACAATTACAGCGCCAAAAGATATAAGTAGTATTCAAATTGATATAACAGTAACCGATGGGGCTACTTGGAATGTATATTCCGATGCCCTTTGTGAAAATTTAATAGCCGAACAAACGCTTGATTTAACATCTGCCACTAATGCCTATATAAAGGTTTTAGCGGGAAATGGTACTGATTATAATATTTATAAAATTGGCATAATTCCATATTCATCACATTCCGTATCGGCAACAACCACTTATTATTTTACTTGGTTTGGTGTTCTATTTGGTGCAATTGTTGTGATATCAATGATAATTTCACGAAAAGAAGCATATTAAACTACATTTAAATTTATAACAAAAAAGTCCACTTTTGGACTTTTTTGTTATAAATTTTACATTTTGTCAGTTAATGACATATTAATTATTATATATCAAATAAGTTATATCTTAAAAATAAGGAGATAATATGTTATTTAAAGGTTGTGCTACCGCACTTATAACACCTTTCACTGATGATGGAATAAACTTCGAAGTATTTAAGCAAATTATTGATAATCAAATACACTGTGGAGTACAAGCAATTATTGTATGTGGAACTACCGGCGAGCCAAGCACAATGACCGAGCAGGAGCACAAAAGTGCAATTGCTTTTGCAGTTAGTGTAGTAAATAAGCGCGTTCCAGTTATTGCCGGAACAGGTTCAAACGATACCAAAAAAGCCATTAATATGAGTAAATTTGCTGAAAGTGCTGGTGCTGATGGATTATTATTAGTAACTCCCTATTACAACAAAACAACCGAAAACGGTCTAGTTACACATTTTACAGAAATCGCAAGAAATGTAACCTTACCTATCATACTCTATAATGTTCCAGCTCGTACTGGAATGAATATTTTACCAAATACTGTGCTAAAACTATCAAAAGTGTCTAATATAGTTGCAGTTAAAGAAGCAAGCGGAAATTTACAACAAACTTATGATATTTTAGCCGACTGTCCAAAATATTTTACAGTATATATTGGTAATGATGAACAAATTTTGCCGGCACTTATGCTTGGTGCAAGTGGCATTATATCAGTTGCTTCAAATGTTGTGCCAGCACTAATTTGTAGTATTTGCAACTTGTATGATGAAGGAAAAATAAAAGAAGCCCAACAAATTTTTAAAAAAGTATTGCCATTTATAAATTCATTATTTTGTGAAACCAACCCCATTCCGGTAAAAACTGCAATGAACTTGATAGGTTTTGACGCCGGTAATTTAAGACTTCCGCTTGTACCAATGCAAGAAAATAATTTAAACAAACTTAAAACGGAACTTAAAAAACTCAATCTTATCAGTCAATAATTATGAATTTTTTTAACAAAATTTAATTAATTACTATATTTTGCTTTTATTTTAGTTGCATCATAGATATAAATAAGTTAATATTATATATACTAACGTTGATACTGTTTTTTCTGTAAAATTAAAAATATAAAGTTACATAAGTGAGTTTAAATATGCTAAGGTACAGAAGAATCTTTCCTAAAATATTATTATTGATTTTAGTCTGCGGGGCAATTTTGCTTCCAGTTTTGGTTTTAAAAAATTTAAACTTAAATGTTTCTAATAACGATGAAATTGCTATTAGCACTGTTGAATACTCAGAAGAATACAAACAATATTTAATTGACTTAGAAAACGGCGACACCGCAAAATATGGCGGCGTTATACCTGAAACTTGTGAAACAAATTATGCATTGCCTGATTTAAAACTTTCTACCGGTACATTAAACGATGTTTACGATCCTCGCCCACTAAATTTAGTTACTCCCGCAAAAAATCAAAGAACAAATATTTCATGTTGGGCGTTTGCAACACTTGGTGCGCTTGAACAATATTATCTATATAAAGAAGGCGTTACTTATGATTTTTCAGAAGAGGATATGCGTTTTGTATTCAGTAATCACGAAAATTCAATTGCATTAGGCTATGGTTATTACAATACTGTTGCAAATGGCGGTGGAAATCCAAGCAGATCAACTGCTTATTTATCTAGTTGGTTGGGCGCCGTTGATGAAACTTCCGTTCCCTACACAGTTGGGACAACTTGGAACGAAAAAATTGGAACTGCATATTTATCATCATTAGTTACTGATACGGCAATTATTCCTTATACCGCCTCTTTTGATTCTAACATAATAAAAGAATATATTTTAGAATATGGTAGTGTACAAACATCTACTTTTTATGATTATCATTATTACGAAGATTTTGGAGCCAGTTATTATTATAATGGAACTAATCCCGCTAACCACGCTATCCTATTAGTAGGCTGGGATGATAATTATAACAAAGATTGGTTCCTTGATGATGCCCAACCAACTAGTAACGGTGCTTGGATTGTAAAGAATAGTCAAGGGACTGGTTATGGATATGATGGATTTTATTGGATATCCTATGAAGATGCCGTCCTTAATAGAGAAGGAACATTATTTACTACAATAACAGGTGCCACACAGCCTACGCCCAATAAAAAAATGTTAACTAACGATTATCTTGGCGAAACTGCAAGTTGTCCACTAGACAGTTCAACGACAAGCATAACAATTGCAAATGTGTTTGAAATAAATGATTTAACTTATAATAAAATTTCGGATATTATGTTTTTTGCTGGTAGTCCATCTAATTACAGTATTAGCATAACTAAATGCTCAAACGGTATACCAAATTCAGCGGGAACCACTGTCGCTACCGGATATGCTACCACAAAAGGTTATGTGACAGTAACGCTAGATACGCCATATAATCTTAGTTCAATAGGCAAATATGCTATTGTTATAACACTTAGTAATGCTACAAGTGGATTGATTTTAACCTTGGAGACTAATATTGGAACAATCCATGCTAATGTAAATTCTGGGGAAAGTTTTGTCTACTCTGGTTCATCTTGGTACGATTTGAGCGCTGGTGAATATGCATCTTGGAAAGATGCTAGTGGCAATCTTGTAGCCAATTTTGTTATTCGCGCAATTTTATATAATGAAAATGCAGATTTTGAAATAGACACAGCCACAATAACAGGTGAAACCACGGAAGGGGCAAATGTTAGTCTTGTATATACAATTGATAATTCTTTGAATGCTCGTATTGCTATAAATACAGGAGTAATATCATATAAATGGCAAATATCAACCACGGGTTTAGAAGGCGGAACATGGACAGATATTAGTAGTCAAACTAGTTCTACACTTATAATAACATCAAATTATAGTGGTAAATATATCCGTGCAGTTGTTATATGTGATGGAAGTGGTAATGTAGTGGCATCAAGTTTTCCGAGTAATGTGCTTAGGTCAACAACAACATTGTCTAATGAAAATACAATTTTATCTTTTTCTATGACAATAAATTCATCTGGCACAACTGTTCCGGCTACCTTATATACTGATCATTCTACATATGGTAATTCTATAACATCTAAATATGTTAATAATAACGATACTGTACTATTAAATACTGTTTACGAAATTTCAGAAAAATCCACATTAACAGTGTATAGTAGTTATTCCGCGGGTGTTTATTCAAATGTAGTAAGTTCAACCAGTATTACAACAACAAAATCAAGGACAAAGGTGGTATATGCGATTGTTACTGCTGAATCTGGTGATATACGTGCTTACACAGTCACAATAAACCAATTACCTTTTGTGGCGGTAACAAGTGTTGAAGTATCTTCCAATACCACATCAACAGAGTTATTACGCGGGGGGAGTTATACATTTAGTGCTACAATTTTTCCTGAAAATGCTACTAATAAAAATGTAGTTTGGTCGGTTGCTGGCAGTGCTATAATATCAACTACTGGTATTCTTACAATACCTTCATTTGCTATTAATTTATCCAAAATTACTATAACAGCCACATCGGAATGCAATGATACCATTAGTGATTCCTTTCAAGTTACCGCAGTAAATGGTTTAGTATCGGAGGTTGTAATTTTTGATAGAAATTTACCACTGACACTACTGCCTAGTGAAAGTCAATTATTTACGGCAACTGCATTGCCCTCTTCTGCTCTCAATAAAAATGTAATTTGGTTGGTTACCGGCAATGCAAATATTACAGCAGAAGGAGTTTTGACCGTAAATGCAAACGCCAACAATGATGATATAATAATTGTTACCGCAAGTGCGGAAGAAGATAATACAATATGTGACACATATGAACTCTCAGTATCCTTATACCCTATATCCGCTGATAACTATTCTTTATCGGGTTGGCTGGGAGATATACACAATGATATTCAATGGTATTTAAGTCAAGTTATTTTAACTCCAATTTTTCCAACAAACTTTACTATCGCTGTTATTACAAATAATGGCGATGTCTTAACCGCAAGTGGCGGTTTGTTTAGTATAAATATACAAGGCGAAAACAATATAGTTTTATACTTTACAAATAGTAGTGATGTTTGTACTGATACTTTAAATTTTTCAATTTGCATTGATTCTGAAACTAATGTTTTGACACCTGAAATAATCGTACCCTATTCTTCCACAGAAAATCATACATATGGCAGTTTAATCACAAATATTGTATATGTAGATTCGTTAACTTTTTCCTCGCTACCTGCTCCAAATAAAATTAATTTTTCTTATTCTAATGCTAAACCGGTAAGCGATATAAAAGGCTATGAGTTCGCTTTAAAATCTAGCACGCAAAATATTTCAGATATAACTTACACATATATTGCAGTAGAGGATTTATCCACATTATATACGGTGCTCGCACAACAAATAACAATTAGAATTGGCACGCAAAATTATCTGCAATTTAAAGGAAATATTTACCTGCGTGCCGTTAGTGGTGCGGGCATGGTAAGTGCTTCGGTTTGTACAAATGGTATAATAATAGATAATGCTCAGCCACTTGCTCCTACTATTTATATGCTTGCAGGTGGCACAGTTTATACAGCCGATACTTACACAAAAGAAGATATATCTATCACGCTTTCAAATGCGGATTCTATTTCCGGTATTGCTAAATACAGATACCGTTATAGAGATATAAATTTGGCACAATTTTCTAGTTGGGAAGATGTTACCGGCGGATTAGCAACTCTAAAAAATAAAATTGATATAACAATAGACTGTGAAAGAATTTATCAAATTCTTGCTGTTAGCAAAGCGGGAATTATTGGAACAGATAATATTTCACAAATTATTGTAAAACGAGATACGATAAGTCCCACTATTTCTTATGTATCCGGCAACCCTACGGATTGGGTCCATAGTGCCGAAATACAATTTGAATATACTGTTGGAAAATGTGGACTTAATAATTTAATTGTGCAAAAAAATGCTTGTTCACAGTTGTTAGAAAGCAACGCAACTTCATTTATCGTAACTGAAAACGGTATTTTTTCGGTTGTGTTAGAAGATAATTTAAATCGTATTCATACTTTTGAAATAGAAATTACATTTATAGAAACTGCTGAATATACAATCTATGAATTTATTGATGTTTTAACTGCATTACCAGCCTTAGTTACTGAGGAAGACCGCGCCTATATTGTAGAACTATACGATATATACAATAATTACAGTCCGGCAAAAAAAGAAACCATTACTAATTTAAATAAACTAACTGTTGCAATACAGACTTTAAGCACTTCTACCGAAAGAGTAGATGCTGAAACTGGCGCGACAATTAAAGCAGATAATTTGCCATTCAATGTTATGCTACAAGTTGATAGTATTGGTTCAAACACAACTGATTTTGCTATTGTAAAGTCTAGAAATAGCGAAAAAGATTTATTATCTCTTTATAATATTAATCTTACACAAAGCGGAACCGATTATGAATTTGAAAATATAACTGTAAAATTAGTCATACCAGAAAATCAGTCAAATAGTACAAATTATTCTGTGATATATGTAACCGATGGCGGTATTATTGAATTTGTTGACTGCACAATACAAGATGGCTATATATCGTTTTTGGCAAGTTCCAGTGGCACATATGGCATAATGTTTGAAGAAGTGGTCAACAACACAATATGGATTATTTTAATAGTGTTGGGTTCTATTATTTTAACTGTTCTTGCTACTTTGTTTATTATAAAAAATGTAAAAATAAAAAAATCTGAAAAATTATATGAGCAGGAAAAATTAAATGGTAAAAAAATAGAAAAACAGCGTAATTCAATGAAAATGTCAGAAAAATTTAATCCCGACAATTTTTTTGAAAATGAGGGGTCATTATCAATTGGCACTGATACAAAAATAAATACTGTTTCAAAACCAACCGAAACTACTGCCAATAATAAACAAACTGATCAAATAACAAAACCCGTTGGTTCAGTTTTTGGTATTAAATCCACAGCAATTACTACCGATAATAAACCTGTAAATGTTATAAAACAAGAAGCCACAACTATTAGTGCCACCGCAGTCACACAAACTGTGATAACTAGCCCAATTAGTACTATAAAATCTAATATTGCAAAAACCACAAGGGTCACACCAATCAAATCTTTAAACACTAAAAAAAGAAAAAATATGAAATCAAAATCAATTTCAAAACCTTTTAAATTAAAGCCCAACAACAATATTACAAAAGAAACAATTAATAATATTTCTATTGTTAAATCTGTAAACATAAATAAACTTATGGTATTAAAAGTATCAAAAAAAATGTTGTCACTTTCAAAAAACAAAAAACATTAAGAATAATTATCCGCATAGAATCAAAAAATAATGTTAATAACCATAAGTGGAAAATCTTATGGGATATCTGTACGGAGTGTAAAAATGCAAAAGGCAAATGCGCGTTGGTATAAACTAGACAATGCCGCAAAAATATATCCTGTCGTTTACAGCAAAACAAATTCCGGTACTTTTATAGTAGCGGCTAATTTGTATGAACCAGTTATCCCAAAACTTTTGCAAGATGCTATAAATAAATTACTACCGCGTTTTCCAATGTTTAGAGTAAAACTTAAAAAAGGCTTGTTTTGGTATTATTTAAATTATAATTATAAACCGTTTATTATAAAACCCGCAACAGATGATTTTTGCGGACATATTAGAAATAACAATGATTATTTGTTTGAAGTTTTATATCGAAACAATACTATTACTCTGCATATATTTCACTCACTTACTGATGGAACAGGCGCAATTACATTTTTAAAATCTATCGTTTACAAATATTTAAATTTAAAAGGGTATCAGTTAACTCCTGATAATTTAATTATTACCGAACAAAGCGTACCCACAGGCGCGGAATTAGAGGATAGTTATTTAAAATATTACAATAAATCCAACAGAAAAACTGAAAAAGAACGACTCGCTTTTCAAATTAAAGGCGAACCGTTAAATTTTGGCGGAACTGGGGCAATTTTAGGCTGGCTTAAAACATCACAGTTACACGATTTAGCCAAAACCAATAATGCTACTATAACGGCATATTTAACCGCTGTTATTATATATAGCATATATCAAACGCAAATTAAAGGCAGAACTTTTATAAAAGAAAGCACTCGTCCAGTAAAAGTTTTAGTTCCAGTAAATTTAAGAATACGAATGTTTTCCTTAACACTCCGTAATTTTGCAGGATTTATTAAAGTAGGTATGCAACTAAATCGCGAAAATATTACATTTGAAGAAATATTACAAACTGTTAAAAATCAACTAACTGAACAAATAAATACGGCGGCTTATTCAAAATATGCAAATAGTTATGTGTATTTTGAGAAAAACTTTTTTTTACGAATTTGTCCACTTGTGCTAAAAAACTTAATTATTAAGCTGGCATACCATTTTATAGGAAATCGTTTAAATACTGTTCAATTTTCAAATTTAGGAGTAATTAGTTTTCCCGAGTCGGTTCAGCCATATATTAAGAGCATACAGTGTGCTTTGGGCGCTTCTAAAACGAGTTTGCTCAACTGTATGGCGTGTTCGTATTTAGATGAGTTTAATATAACATTTTCTCGGTTTATTGCTGAAAAAGATATTGAGCGAGAATGTTTTAGGTTTTTAACGACAAATAATTTAAATATTACCATAGAGAGTAATTATATGGAGCAACAAAATGAAATTTTGTAATATATGTAAAATAAATGTTAATACAACAAAATCTTATTGTCCGTTATGTAATCAAACACTAAAAGGGGAATCTGATAGTTTACCCGATCCTTTTCCCGAAAATATTATGCCTGTGCGCAAAATTGAAAATTTAAATAAAAAAATATTGCTATTCAGCATGCTTTTTGTAATTATATCTTTGCTAATAGTAAATCTGGTACTTTATAATGGCGTTTTCTGGTGCATAATACCCATTATTTCTGTGCTTTATGCGTGGTTTATTATTAGACTTGGAATATTATCTAAAACAAATACTGCTTTTAAAATACTAGTTTTAACAACGATATTAATACTTTTATTATGTTTGATTGGCATTGTATTAAATGACTTTAAATGGGTAATTGAATATGCTACTCCATTTTTATTAGTCGCATGCTCGTTTGCTATCGGGTTAATTGTATTAATAAAACGCATTGAATGGCGCGAATATTTATTTTATTTGTTATCTATTGCAATTTTAGGTTTTGCACCTATTGTTTTTTACTATACAAAATTGATTGTTGTTGTTTGGCCAGCACTAATAAATGCGCTATGTTCTGCTTTAATAATATTAGGACTGTTTTTGTTTTGGTCTAAACCACTTAAAAATGAAATTCAAAAACGCCTTCATATGTAGCCATATATAATAAAACATTTTTCGCCAAAATTCTTTAAATTTTGTTTAAACTTTTAAATTTAATTTATTTATACTAAATTTGAAAATTATGCCAATACTTATAAAGCATAAGAAGGTGCTTATGGAACTCAAATCCTCATTAACAATAGGATTGTTTGTAGACAATTTTTATCCTCACATAGATGGGGTCGTAATGGTCGTTGACAGATATGCTCGGCATCTTACAGACCTTGGGCATAAAGTTTTTGTTTTAGCACCAAAAAATAATGGCTATATTGATAATTTCCCATATGAGGTTTTAAGATGCAACAGTATTCCACTTAAAAAAATTAATGTCGATTGGGGTGGCCCCATTACAGATTTAGAGTTTGTGAATAAAGTGCATTCAATAAATTTTGATTTAATTCATGTACATTCGCCTTTTTCGCTTGGCAAATTTGCAGTTAAACTTGCTAGTAAAAAACATATTCCTTGCATAGCAACACTACACAGTCAATACAAACAAGATTTTTATAAAGCAACCAAATCTAAACTAATTACTTGGTTATTACTTCAAAACGCAATGCAGGTTTACAAAAAAACTTGTGAAACTTGGATTATGGGCGAAACTACTCGCAAAATATTGCGTAGTTACGGGTATCACGGACCTGTACGAATAGTGCCAAATGCCACCGAACTAGATTCAAGTAAAAATATTAATCTTGAACTAAAAAATATTGAAACTGAATACAATTTGAGCGGATATGAACCGATATTTATATTTGTCGGCAGGCTTGTGCTACTAAAAAACATACTATTTATAGCCGATGTACTAAAAATATTAAAAGATAAAGGTTTAAATTTTAAAATGCTGTATGTTGGTAGTGGCGCCGATGAAAATATTTTAAAAGAATATATAAACGAATTAAATTTAAGTGAAAATATTATTCTAACGGGAATGCTTGAAGACCGAAATAAACTTGCCGCACTTTATACGCGTTCTGATTTAATGATATTTCCATCGCTATATGATACATCTTCTCCACTCGTACAAATAGAGGCAGCGGCATTTAATACGCCGGCTATTTTAATCAAAAATTCAGCAGCGGCATGTTTTGTTAAAGATGATGTGAACGGATTTACGGCGGAATTTAAAAAAGAAAAATTTGCAAATAAAATTATGCAAATAATAAATGATCGCTCTTTACTAAAATCAGTAGGAAAACAAGCAAACAAAGACTTATATATTAATTGGACTGATGTAATTAAAAATGTTGAAAGTTATTATTCGGAAATTGTTGCAAAACATAAATAATTAGTTTCTTATGTAGTATCCACATAAAATGTGGATACTTTTCAATAGTTTGTATATTAAGCACCTATTCTTTTTAAAGTAATAGATGCGTTTTCAACTTGGAGCGTGCCGCCTGTGGTCGTTGCTAAAACTATCGGGACCAAAGTTAAATCATTTCTTAGTGTAAGTGTATCACCTGTTGTGATTCTAATTATTACACTACCTACAACTTCATCACCAACGGTTCCAAATCTTGTGCCCGTTACTACTATGCCGTTTAAAAATAAACTAAACTGTCCTGTGCCTTCTAAGGCAGTTGTAACGGTATAGGTTATATCATAATCCCCTGTTTCATTAACAACAATAGTAGATGCGCCCGCTACATGAGTAATTGAACCCACAATTCTACCATTAGTGCTAAATGTTACATCTGTTCCTACGGCTACCGTTTGAGTTGTATTATTATAAATATACGCATACGAACTTAACGTCGTGCCCGCAGGCCCTACTGGTCCTTGTGGACCGGTTGCACCAGTAGCACCAGTAGGTCCCTGTGGACCAACTGGCCCTTGCGGGCCGGGAAAGCCTCTTGGCCCTATGCAACAGCAGTTTCCCCACCAATTATTATCGTACATATTTTTCTCCTTTATTAATATCCAGTTTCAATATTTTCTCCACCAATATTTACGCCATTGTTTGGTTGCCAAACTGCAAATTCTGGGGCTGAATTGTTACTACCGCCTCTGCCATTTTCTTCGTCATAGCTATTACTGTTTTCGCTATGTCCTCTACTTTGTTCCTCACAACAGCATGAATGTCTGTGCTCATGTCTTTCTTCGCACGGGCAACAACATGGCGGTCTAACTGGACAGCATGGTCTTCTGCACGGCTCACACTCTTTTACTGGCGGACATGCAGGCTTACGCTCGCATAGTGGTCTACACTCTTTTACGCAAACCATATATTTTTTAATAAACGGTTTGTAATTACAAGAACAATCATTTTCGTAACTCATTTTTTGTACCTCTTTTATTTATAAAATGGACATATATATGTCCTATCACATAATATGAATCTTTATAGTTTGCTGTTAATTAAAAACAAAAACCGCGTATTAAAACAGATTGGAAAAATATAATATTTTAAAACCAAAACAGTGAATATTCATTTAATAGTAAAAAAATTGAAAGAAGTATTAAATACACAGAAAAACATATATAGTTTGCTTGTTTTACAATCTTTAACATTATTTTTATTGCCAAAATTCCAAAGCCTAATGCAAAAATAAATCCAACTGCTATATTTAACCAATTAATCGAAAAGGCAGTATCTTGTAGTTTAAATAATTCATAAACCATTGAAGCAAATATAATTGGAATACTCATAATAAATGAGAACTTAACTGTATTTTCTCGTTTTACACCGCAAAATAACAGGGCGCAAATCGTACTTCCACTACGAGATATCCCCGGAAAAACCGACCCGCCTTGCACTAGACCTGTAATTAAAGCAGTTTTTGCTGTTACAGATAAATTATAATATGTCGATTGTTCCGTGTTTTTGATATTAATGTTTTTAGATGGCGGGTTGTTATTTTTTTCTTTTTTAGTTAACATTTGACAAGTAGCAAGAATTAT
The DNA here is from genome assembly GCA_023228225.1 of Clostridia bacterium. Lineage (GTDB taxonomy): Bacteria > Bacillota > Clostridia > Christensenellales > UBA1242 > JALOBO01. The sequence continues at coordinate 88,947 of JALOBO010000001.1, read as the reverse complement.
TGCTGTAACTATAAATCCTATTGTTGGATATGCCGTAAATGAATTTTCCAATACCCCTTTTAATAAAAGTACAACCATTACTGTTGGAATAACGGAAAGTGCAAGCATTAAATTTGTATGACAAAACGGTTTTCTTATAAGGCTAATAATATCTTTTCTAAAAACAATTATTACGGCAAATAGCGTTGCAATGTGCAGTGCAACATTTATAAATATTTGATTTTCTGTTATTTTAAATATTTTTTCAAGTATTACAAGGTGTCCACTACTTGATACAGGCAAAAACTCTGTCAATCCTTGTACAACGCCCATAATGATTGAACTAAATATATTCACGTTAATTCTCCCAAATTTGAATACAATATATTTTAGTACTTTTAAAATATAATTATAACCTTTGTGCTTTATTTTTTTTAAATTGTGTTGTATAATAAATTTTACGGAGGAGTACTATGAAACTTGGAGTTGTAGGATTGCCTAATGTAGGTAAAAGCACACTTTTTAACGCTTTAACCGAAGCAGGTGCGCAAGTGGCTAATTACCCATTTTGTACCATAGAACCTAATGTGGGGGTAGTAGATGTCCCTGATATGCGTCTTGATGTGCTCGGAAAATTATATAATACTAAAAAAATCACGCACGCATATATAGAATTTGTTGATATAGCAGGGCTTGTACGCGGTGCTTCAAAGGGTGAAGGACTTGGCAATAAATTTTTAAGTCATATACGCGAGGTAGACGCAATACTACATGTTGTACGTTGCTTTAATAATAAAGATATTATTCATATAGAAGGCTCAGTTGACCCAATTAGAGATATAAAAACCGTTAATTTGGAGTTGATTTTATCTGACCTAGAAAGTGCAAACAAGCAAATTGATAGGTTGGCAAAAGAGGCGCGTACACTTGATAAAGAAGCAATTGCCACATACGAACTTATGAAGAAGATTATGATTATTTTAGAGCAAGAATTGCCCGTGCGCTCAATTAATTTTACAAAAGAAGAAAAAGAAATTGTTGAAAAGTTTTTTTTATTAACATACAAACCTGTAATTTATGTTGCTAATATTTCCGAATGTAATGCAACATTATCAACAAATGTTGAATATATTAATCAAGTAAAGGAATATGCAGAAAAAGAGCATGCAGAAGTCATAACAATTTGTGCAAAACTTGAAGAAGAAATACTGGCACTAAATAAAGAAGATAGGCAGGAGTATTTAAAAGAACTTGGCATCAGTCAAAGCGGTCTTGACAAATTAGTAATTGCAAGTTATAAATTATTAGGATTGCAAAGTTATCTTACCGCTGGTGAAAAAGAAGTGCGCGCGTGGACTATAAATATAGGTACAAAAGCGCCCCAGGCAGCCGGCAAAATACATAGCGATTTTGAACGCGGTTTTATTAAAGCCGATATTGTTTCATTTGACCAACTAATTGAAGCAGGCTCGTACACGAAAGCCAAAGAAAAGGGCTGGGTGCGCAGTGAAGGTAAGGACTATATTATGCAAAATAATGATGTTGTATTATTTAAATTTAATGTTTAATAGTTTTATATATTATACATAAACAAGCACTCTAAATAGAGTGCTTGTTTAGAGTGTTTTTAAAAAAATTTGTTGGTTTAAAATTAAGCAGGTACATACATCTCATCAATATAATTGTATAACTCAGCCGTGTTCATGCGTGTTGTAAGTTTGTATTTTTTATAAAAAGTTGTTGTTTCTGAGTCTGAAAAATAAATATCAGTAACAGCCATTGAATCAGTGTCAGTAATTTCAAACACAACCGAGTAATAAATGGCTTCAACATCAGTTAAAGTATTAACATAAGCCTCACCATTAAACACTAATGATTTTAATGCGTAATATTTATATTCAATATAAATTTTATCCGATGCTGTTAAATTAAGAGTTGAGGTTGAAACAGTCTCTATTTTGCTTTCATACAGCATTGTGCCTTTTATAAAAGCATTCATATAGGAAGCAGATGAAGAAACATTAATCATTTCTATTATTTCGCTATATTCATTTGGAGTAACATCTTCATAAAAACTAAGATTTGCACCATTTTTATAAACTGTAATCACATCTGGATTTGCTAAATCTATTGAAGTTGAGTAATCTTTTTTAATAACCAAACTTAATGTAACGAGTGTGGCCAGTATTACAACTAAAACTATTGAAACTATTGCTATGATTTTTCTCATTTTATTATCCTTTTTATATTAGTCTAACACTATAAATTTATAACAATTTACCCTTATTGTCAAACGATTTTGTAGTTAACTTAGTTTTTGTTGTCGCTTGATGAGTCATTATCTTTTTTATTAGTATTGTCGGTTTGTTCTTTACTCTCTTTCTTTTCTGTTTTAGCGTGTTCATTTACTGATTTCTTGATTTTTCGGAGTTTTATTGTTTCTAAAATTTCGTTAATTTCTTTTTTTGCTTGTTCGTTTTCCACTTGTTCTAGTTTAGAATCAGTACGAAATACGCGTACAGTTTTTACCGGAAAGCCTGCATCAGCCAGTACTTTTGCTGCTTTTAAAGCAATATCTTCTTGCGATTTATCTATATTAATTTTAGTGTCTGTTTTTTCCTTTTTCTCTCTGTCATCGCGGTCTTTGTCTTCCTGAATGCGTTTGATTTTAATTTTTTCTTCAATGCTGGCGCTAATTTCTTCAATAGGTTTACCAGCCATAATCATATCAATTTCATCAGAGTAAATTGTTTCGTGTTCAAGTAAAACTTTTGACATTAATTCAATTTTTTCTTTATTTGCCGTTAACACTTCAACTGCTCTTTTATAACAAATTGTCAAAATATCTTTTATTGCATCATCAATTGAAGCGGCGGTTTTTTCACTGTATTTAGAGTGGGCTTGATAATCTCTACCTAAAAAGACTTCATCGGTTTCGCCTAGATATACTGTGCCTAACTTATCACTCATGCCCCATTCTGCAACCATTTTTCTTACAGTTGCAGTGGCTTGTTTAAAGTCACTTTGCGCACCAGCAGATACATCTTTTATCATTATTTCTTCTGCCGCACGACCACCAAGTGCCATCGTAACAGTATCTAATAACTTTTGTTTTGTTGTATGACCTGCATCATTTTCAGGTCTAGATAAAGTGTATCCGCCCGCCATTCCTCGTGGGATTATTGATACTTCTTGTACCTTGTCACAATGCTCTAAAATTGTAGACAATAATGCATGCCCCGACTCATGATAAGCGGTAATTTTTTTATCTTCTTCTGTGATGATTCTGCTTCGTTTTTGTGGTCCCAATAATACTTTATTAATGCCTTCTGTAATATCATTCAAACTTACTTTTGCTCTATTTGCTCTTGCTGCCAAAATGGCCGCTTCGTTTAATAAATTTTCCAAATCCGCACCGGTAAATCCGCTTGTTATTTTTGCAATTCTAGCAAAGTCTACATTATCATCGACTGGTTTATTGCGTGCGTGAATTTTTAAAATTTTTTCTCTGCCTAGTACATCTGGCGGGTATATAACTATTTGTCTATCAAATCTTCCCGGCCTTGTTAATGCTGGGTCTAACACATCAGGGCGATTTGTTGCCGCAAGTACAATAATGCCTTCGTTGCTTTCAAAGCCGTCCATTTCTACAAGTAGTTGATTTAGAGTTTGTTCACGTTCATCATTTCCGCCACCAAGACCTGCACCTCGTTGTCTACCAACAGCATCAATTTCATCAATGAAAACAATACACGGTTTAGCGTGCTTTGCTTGCTCAAATAAATCCCTAACCCTAGATGCACCGACGCCAACAAACATTTCCACAAAATCTGAACCACTTATGCTAAAAAATGGCACTTCTGCTTCACCTGCTATTGCTTTTGCGAGGAGTGTTTTGCCCGTTCCTGGTGCTCCGACTAATAAAAAGCCTTTTGGAATACGAGCGCCGACTTCTATAAATTTGCGTGGATTTTTTAAAAAATCAATAATTTCTTTAACTTCATTTTTTTCTTCTTCTATGCCCGCAACATCGCTAAATTTTATTTTTGTACTGCTTATCAATCTTGCTTTATTTTTCCCAAAATTCATATTTTTTGCATTTGCATTTAAAATTGTTTTTAGTATAAATAATAAAAATAAAAATCCAATAATTATTAATATATATGGGGCTAGCGTTTCCAAAATTGAAGGTTCGGCGTTTACGGTGGTTAAATTAATTTTATCTTCTTCTAACCTACCAACAGCGTTGTTATAATCGGTAATATAATCAAGTTGTGAAGTAGAGATATATGTCAAATAATAATCCGCTTTTTTGGGGAATTTATCAAGTGGTATTTCGGAATCATCTGTTCTTACTAACATAAGCCCATCTGAATCGGCATAAATATCTGAAACTTCATTGGCATCGATTAGCGTTTGAAGTTCGGAATAGCTTATTTCTTCACCTTTATCACTTGCTGATGCAAAATAAAAAAGTATGGCAAATGCAAGTAAAATTACAAGTGCTATTATAAATCCTTTGGTTTTATTATCTTTCATTTAATATCTCCTAGATTGTAAAATGATAAGTATTATTATAAGTATATAATATCTTATTTCTTTATAGTAATATATTTTAACACAAATAAACAGTCTTGCAAACTATTTATTGTAACTTGCATATTTTTTACCATAATTCTCAATAAAATATGCACAGGTATATTTTGTGCATAAAATTTTAAATTAATAATTCCGCTTTTAAACTCTTTAAAAATAATGCGTTATTAAACGAATAGGCAATAATATCAGCAATCTGTCCAACAAAATCTGTCTTGGTTTTCTGTAATACGAATTCATAAATATTAAATCCTGTAACAGCAGTAATGCACAATTCAGTACGCATTGGTATTTGTTTGTTTAAAAAAAATGTTTTTTCGGTTTCTGTAATTTTGATAATACCATGTTCTTCGATGTTTCCTATTGACGCATCTATAATAATTACTGGGCTACCTTCGTGCATTCTTGATACAAAATCATATATGGCTCTCGATTTAAATGCTGTTATGGGCGCATTAATGGTCCCGTAAACATACGCCAAACAATTATATTTTTGTTTTAAAAGTGTACCTACTAACGGCCCCAAACTATCATTTATTATCCGATTGGTGCCTAGGCATATAATTGCGGGTAGTTTATTGTAATATTTAATACTTTCAAAAATATAGTTTGATAAATTTACAATTGCGTTTTCACTTTTAAAATATATTTTTTTCATAATTCCCCTAGTAGATTATTGACCGATTATATTTGTTAATACGATTAAGTAATTGCAAAAGTTTATATTTGTGTTAAAATAAAAAAATTGGCATATATAAAAACATATATTATCTTAAAAATTTCTTTGTTTTGATAGTGACATTTTTTAATTTATATGATATTATATATATAGCAATAAATTGTTTTCACAAGGTTTAGGAGGTAAATATGGGTACAATTGACATTATAATTATTGTTATAGTTGCTTTTTTTGCTCTTGTTGGATTTGCTAAGGGGTTTTTATCATCTTTGGTATCATTATTTGGCTGGGCAGTAACACTTGGGCTATCAATACTTACATGTAAGCCTGTTGCGGCTTTTATTGACAAAGTAACTCAACTTTCCGGTTTTATGAATACTTGGATACACGACGGGCTTAATTCACTTACAAACAATCTATTAGATCAAGCATTTACCACGGGAATGGATACATCAACATTATTCAATAATATTCCCGCTATATTAAAGGGCATTGTTCAAGATATTATTGATAAAGCAATCGCAAGTGGTGCTATTATTGAAGGGACAAATATTTTAGCATATTTAACCGAAATTTTAACTGGGGTTGCTATGATTTTAGTCGGGGTTGTAGTTTCATTCATACTTATTAAAATTGCACTCGCAATCCTTTCAAAAATTTTCAATGCAATTACAAGAAACCGTTCAATCAATGGATTAGATAAATTACTTGGCTTAGTATTTGGAGCCTTAAAAGCCGCTCTTATCTTAGCCATTGCTTGTGTTGGGGTGTACTTTGTTAATATGACTTCTCTTGCAACCGTGGTCAACAACGAGATTGACAAAAATCCTGTTGCAAATTATATTTACGACACTGCTGATAATTATATAGAACAATTAGTAACGCTTGCACTTGATAAAATTGATTTCAATGAAGTAATAGCGGATTTGTTTGGTATTGATTCTAATACTCCAACACCTTAGTTTTGATTAGTATCAAAATTTAACCACTTACATTTAAGTAAGTGGTTTTTAATAATAGACTTAATTTTTATTCTCAATATTTTTTATTCTCAATAATATAGTGTATTTATAAATATTATTTTAATTTTTCAACAAGTTCATAAATTCGTTGTAAGTCATCTTTATTGTAATATTCAATACTTATTTTTCCTTTTTGTTCGTTACCTGAAAGCGATACCTTTGTAGCAAAAACTCTACGCATATCCGAAATAAACTCTCTCAACTCCAAAGATTGAGTGAGTTTCTCTTTATTGGTTCTCACTGGTTCATTTATAATTTTCACCGCTTCTTCTAAATCTCTAACAGTCATCTTATTGTCGCGCGCCATATTAGCAAGTTTTATTTGCATATTCGCATCTAAGACTGAAACAATTACTTTTGCGTGTCCTACCGATAGTCTGCCACTTTCTATTAGAATAATTACATCTATGGGAAGAGTTAATAATCTTAACACATTTGCTACTACGGAACGGCTTTTACCTATTCTTTCGGCAACAACTTCTTGTGTCATATTGTACTGAGTCATAAGTTCGCTTATAGCATGGGCCATTTCAATTGGATTTAAATCTTCACGCTGTAAATTTTCTATAATTGTTATTTCTTTAATTTGCCTTTCATTAAAATCACGAACAATAGCGGGTATCGTATCAACGCCGGCAATTTTGCTTGCACGCCATCTGCGTTCACCCGCTACTATCATATAGCGGTCATTATTCTTAGTAACCACAATAGGTTGTATAACACCATTAATTTTAATTGAATTAGCAAGTTCAATTAATGATTCTTGTGCAAAGGTTTTACGTGGTTGTTTTGGATTTGGGTCAAGAAGCGCTAATGATATTTCTATAATACCGCTTTGTTTAAATTCTTCTTTTTTTTCAATTTCATCTGTTCCGTAAATTCCTAAAAGTGATTCTAGCCCTCTACCTAATCCTTTCTTTTGAATCATAAACTTATCTCCGTTTAATTATTCTTATTAATTTCTTGTCTTTCCAAAAATTCTTCAACGAGTGTTCTATATGCTACTGCACCTGTGCATTTTGAATCGTACAAAACAATTGGTAGCCCATGGCTTGGCGCTTCTGCTAGTCTTATGTTGCGTGGAATAACCGTGTTAAATACTTTTTTACCAAAGTACCTATGTATTTGTTCTGATACTTGATTTACTAAATTTGAACGAGAATCTTTCATTGTTAATACAACGCCCTCAACCTCTAAATTTGGATTGAGATGTTTTTTAATTAGTTTAATGGTGTTCATAAGTTGACTCAATCCTTCAATAGGAAAGAATTCACATTGCATAGGTATCAATACCGAATTAGCGCTTGTTAAGGCATTAACGGTTAGTAAACCAAATGAAGGCGGACAATCTATTAAAATATAGTCATAAGTATTTCTTAATCCATTCATTATATTTTTTAATACTTTTTCTCGCGAATCCATTTGAACTAATTCTATTTCCGCACCAGAAAGTTCTACTGTGGAAGGAACAATGTCAAGTCCATTTATTTGTGTACGTCTTACCACTTCTTCTATTGTATTCTCGCCATTTATTGCACTATAAATGGTTTTGTTGTTTGTACTTTTGTCTATGCCAAAACTTGTGGTAGAATTACCTTGTGGATCTATATCAACCAGTAGCACTTTTTTACCCATAACAGCGAGATATGCCGCCATATTTACACATGTAGTGGTTTTCCCAACCCCGCCTTTTTGATTTGCAAATGCAATGATTTTTCCCATATATTACCTCTAAGTTTATTATAGCATTTATATGAAAATTTTTCTAGTATTTTATATATAATAATTGTAATGTTTTCTTTGCTTTATGATTTTTAGACAAAATACACTAAATTATTGGGTTGTCTTTTGGTTTATTTTGTAAACGTGGATACTTTGTAGGCGTTGATTTTACTTTGTTTATAATAATAAATACTCTTCTAATATTGGTTTCTGGTATTGTTAATAGTTCTACCTTGTCCAACTTCCCGCCAAGTATTTGTATGGCGTTTGTGCTTTCGTTTAACTCTAATCCATAATCAACGGATTTATAAGCAATAAATTTACCGCCTACTTTAACAAATGGTAAACAGTATTCGGAAAGTGTTTTCAGTTTTGCGACAGCCCTCGCTATGCACATGTCAAATTGCTCTCTGTATTCTGTTTTGGTTGCCAAATCTTCGGCACGAGCGTGAACGCATTTGATATTTTTTAAATTTAAAGCCCTTACAATTTCTTCTAAAAACTTTACTCTCTTGTTTAAGGAATCTACCAAAAGTAGTTTTATATCTGGCCTAATTATTTTAATTGGCAATGCCGGAAATCCCGCGCCACTACCTATATCGCACATGGTTGCGCCAAACGGTATATGTTTATACGGAAGAATGCTATCAATAAAGTGTTTATCTAACACTTCGGATTTTTCGGTTATTGCGGTAAGGTTAAATTTATTATTCCACTCTATAAGCAGATTATAATAATTTTCAAACTGGGTCAACATCTCTTCGTTGACTTCAATTCCCATCTCTATTAACTTATGCTTTAATATATCTTTCATTAATTTCATCAAATTGTTCCACGTGAAACAATCTGCCCTTTAAAAATTTTGAATAATGTTCCACGTGAAACAATTTATTTCTTTTTGCCCTTGGCTTGTAGTTTTAAATATATAGAAAGTACCGAAATATCAGCGGGAGAAACTCCACTAATTCGTGATGCCTGCCCTATGGAAAGGGGCTTTATATCACTAAGTTTTTGCATAGCCTCAATTCTTAGGCCTTTAACTGCTTTATAATTGAAATCAAAAGATAATACAGTGTTTTCTTGTTTTTTAAACTCTTCAATCTGTTCAAGTTGTCTTTTTAAATAACCACCATATTTAATTGTAATAGAAACTTGTTTTAAAGCATTTAACTCAAAAGTTTTAAATATGCTTATGTGTTTTATTAAATCATTTAGTTCAAAATCAGTTCTTTTCAACAAATTCTCAATAGTTAATCCATTTTCCGGCATTTCACTATTCTTGCTTAGAAATAGATTTTTAAGTTCTTCATTGGGTAAAATCACTTTTTTTAACAAATTTTCAACATTTTTTATGTTTTTTTGCATTTTTTTAAACAATTTGTAACGTTTTTCATTTACAAGCCCAACATTTTTTCCAATTTGAGTCAATCGTTCTGCCGTATTATCTTGTCTTAGATGTAATCTATATTCAGCACGACTTGTCATCATTCTATATGGTTCATTGGTACCTTTTGTAACCAAGTCATCAATTAGCACTCCAATATACGCATCGCTACGCTTTAAGATTAAAGGTGATTTGCCTTCTAACATAAGTGCTCCATTGATTGCCGCAATTAATCCTTGACAAGCCGCCTCTTCATAACCACTTGTTCCATTAATTTGTCCAGCAAAATATAAACCGTGAACATTTTTATATTCAAGAGTGGGCAACAATTGTAAACTATTAATGCAATCATACTCTATTGCATAGGCATTTCGCATAATTTTTGTGTTTTCTAGCCCTTTTACACTATTAACAATCTTTTGTTGAATATCAACGGGCATAGAAGTACTAGCACCTTGCATATAAATCTCTTTTGTAGATAATGATTCAGGCTCTAAGAATATTTGATGGCGCTCTTTATCGGCAAACTTAACAATTTTAGTTTCAATAGATGGACAATAACGCGGACCTATGCCTTTAATATCCCCACTATACATCGGCGCGCGACTTAAATTATCTAGTATTATTTTGTGTGTGTTGTCATTTGTATAAGTTAGATAGCATTTTGCGCGATTTTTTTGTGTTCTTTTAGTAATATAAGAGAAATTTTGCACATTTTCATCACCGACCTGTTCTTCAAGTTCAGAAAAGTTTATTGTGCTACCATCTAATCTACATGGGGTTCCGGTTTTAAATCTGCGTATTTCTAATCCCAAATTTATTAAACTTTTTGTAAGTTTATTTGCTGCTGCAAAACCAGATGGTCCAATTAATTGTGTAAATTCGCCCATTATGATTTTTGCTTTTAAGTATACGCCCGTGCAAACAATTATTATTTTACAAAAATATTCTGCCCCCTGTGCGATAACAACGGAATTCACTTTTCCTTTTTTTTGCTTAATTTTTACAGCCTCTGCTTGTACAATGTCCAAATTTTTTTGTGCTTCAAGTGTACTCTTCATATTTATATGATAGGCAACTTTATCAATTTGTACGCGTAAACTTTGTACCGCTGCACCCTTTCCTTCGTTTAACATTTTTGCTTGTATCGTAGTTTGGTCTGCCGAAATGCCCATTTGTCCGCCCAAAGCATCAATTTCGCTAACTAATTGTCCTTTTGCGGTTCCACCAATAGAAGGATTACAAGCCAAAAATGCTATCGAGTCTAGATTTAAAGTGAGTAATAATGTTTTATGTCCCATTTTAGAAAGCGCTAGTGCTGCTTCGCAACCCGCGTGTCCCGACCCAATTATGACTGCTTCGTATTCATTTTTTATATTCATTTGATTTTTTATATTCCTTTAATTATTTACCTAAACAAAATTTTGAAAATATAGCATTTAAAATTTCATCAGTGTACACTTCACCTGTAATTTCGCCTAATTGTTGCCATGCTGTGCGTAAATCATCAGCCACGCAATCCATACTATTTGTATTTAGTGCTTGTTTTGCCATGGTTAATGCATCTTTTGATGCATTTAAAGCATTAATATGCCTCATATTTGTTATAATTAAGCGACTTGATATAACATTGTTATCAATAATTGCGTCATATATTGCTTTTTTTAGCAATTCAATTCCACTTTTCTTTAATGCACTAATTTTTATTATAGTTTCATTTATTTCTAATTCTCTTATAATCGTTTCTGTGTTCTGTATAAAAATATCATTTTTATTAATTACTACAATTTTGCGATGGTTTTTTAATAATTTGATGTTGTTATAGTCGTTTTCTTCTAGTGGTTTTGAACAATCAAAAACTAAAAGTGCGAGATCCGCTTGTTTAAGTGCTTGCTTTGCTCTTTCAATTCCTATTATTTCTATCGAATCTTGCGAATTTCTAATGCCCGCAGTATCAACAATATTTACTTTTACCCCTTTAAAAACATAACTCTCTTGTAAAGTATCACGGGTTGTGCCTGCTATTTCTGTAACTATTGCACGCTCACTGTTTAAAAGAGCATTTAATAGTGAGGATTTTCCTACATTTGGACTTCCAATAATTACTACATTTATTCCATTTTTAATTATTTGTCCGGTTTGTGAAGTATTAACAAGTTCTTCAATTTGTGCTATTGCGTTAGTAAGTTTGTCGCTTAATTCGGTTATGGTTGCTTTTTTTATATCATATTCTGGATAATCTATCTCAACTTCTACTTGTGCGGTTGTGTCTGTCAATATTTTTTGTATAGATTTAACCTTTTCGTTAAGTTTACCTGAAATTAATGAATATCCCGCTCTTAGTTCTGCCTCACTTTCGGCATTAATCATATCCACCACGCCTTCAGCATTTTCTAGTGAGGTCTTACCGTTTAAAAATGCTCGCTTTGTAAATTCGCCGGCTTCGGCAAGTCTAGCGCCTTTTAGCATACATTCATTTAATATACCTTCGGCAATTTTAATTCCACCATGGCTTTGAAATTCTATAACATCTTCACCTGTATAAGAATTAGGTGCTTTAAAATAAACACATAAGCAAATGTCTTTAAACTTTGCAGTTGATACGGTCCCAAAATTTAAAACTCTTGGATCTAATTCACTAATTTTTTTATCATTGGGCGCTAAAAACATTTGATCCGCAATTTTAAGAGCAGATTCGCCACTTAATCTTATAATACTTATTCCACCGGAACCTATTGGTGTAGCGATTGCCACTATGGTATTTTTTGTCATCTTAATTCCTTTGAATTATTCTAACATTAATCAGTTGTTTTTGCAATCTTATTATTTCGTTTGCATACAAATTTGTTAAAAAATAAAATAAAAAGCACTGCTAACAGCAATGCTTTGTTACAGACACTTAAATATGTTATTCTACTAATTCTCCATCAACTTGTTTATTAGGTATTATTATTAAATATCTATTAGGTTCTTCTCCTCTACTGATTGTTTTAACAAAAGTATCGCTTTGAAGCGCTGTATGAATAATCTTGCGCTCATAAGCATTCATTGGTTCAAGTTTTACAATTTTTCCTGTCTTTGCTGATTTATGCGCAAGCCGAACCGCTAGATTTTTTAATGTATCTTCCCTACGTTCTCTATAATTTTCTATATCAACTAAAATTCTTGAACCTTCTTCCCTTCTTGTTAAGTTGTTAATTAAAAATTGAAGAGCGGCTAATGATTCGCCTCTATACCCAATCAAGTCACCTGTTTGCTCGCCATTAATTTTAATAACCACATTTTCTTGTTGTTTTTCAGTTATAACATCTGCTTTTATATTTAATATACTAATCAGCCCATTAAGAAATTTTAATGCCTTTTCTACATTTTCTTTATGATCAATTTTTTCACATTCTACACATTCACATTCGATATTTTTTGAAAAATCATCGTTTTTTACTAAATTTTCTGTGTTTTTTTGTGTTTTTTCTTGTTTTTTTGGTTTTTCACTTTTTAATAGCGCTCTTTTTAGTATTGGTGGTTTGCCATTTAAGATAGTTGCTTTTGCTTCTATTTTTGATAAAATTTCTGCTTTTTCTTTTTCTTCAAACTCATTTTCATCTGTAATTAATGTTATTCTCACTTTGGCTTTACTAAATAAGCCACCCTCATTTAGTACTTTTATATCTACATTTTCTAGCGTGGTATTAAGTTCTTCTAGTCCTTTTTTTATTGCGCGCTCAATATTTTTCTCGCTTACCTCTACAAATTTCATACTATTCTCCTTTACCTGCTGTACTCCGCTTTTTGGCTAATTTTAAGTTTTGATTCTTTCTTTTCATCTATTTTGTGTATTATTTTAGTAATAATAAATGTACTAATGGCTGATGTGAAAGAATTTGTAATAATATATAAAGCAAACGCTCCACTATATGATAGCGTGAATATTATCATCATTATTGGTAATATAACCATCATAATCTTTGCAGAACTTGCGGCAGGATCAATTTCGGGCTTTTGATTTTGTAAAGTAGTCGTTACAGATTTATCATTTTCGTTTTTCTTCTTATTTTGTTTAGCCTGCATATTCATATTAATTTTTTGCGACAAAAATGTTATTACCCCTGCAAGTACAACTAATATAAAATATCCGTTCCACCCTTGTTGCGTTTCGGTTAATGGTTTCATAACAGCAGTATAATTAGTTTCTATTATATCATCTGCTTTTGTTACATCAATAAATTTGCTATATGTTAAAATAATACTTGCGTTAGTATCTGGTCTCCAAATATTTTTAATCCAAAGCCAGCCCTCTTTTACATCTTCATATCTTTCAAGCACTGCATTTTCTGCAAAGGCGATCGCTTCTTCTTCGGTACTGCTACCAATTGCACTATTGTATGCATCATAATATGCCGTTTCTAAGCTTCGGTACTGAGTTTCAATTTTATACTGTGATATATTATTCATTGATGAAAACAAGGTGAAGAAAACGGTTAATGTTATTGCCATTGTGATAAGCATAGAAAAACAAGAACCAATAATATTATAATTATGTTTTTTGTATAGTTCCATGGTCTTTTGATTTATCATTTCTTTATTGCCAGCGTATTTTTTTTGTAATACAGCAAGTTCTGGTGCTATAATTGCTTGTTTTTTTGAACTTGCAAGCGTACTTTTACGTTGATAAAAATCAAGAGGGATTAGAACAATTTTTAATACAATAGAAAATAATACTATGGTCCAACCATAATCCTTAATTACATTAAAAAATGTGCTTATTATATTTTCCCAAAAACCTGTCGGCCAAGACAGTTCGGTTAATAATAAATTGCTTAAAATATTTACTAAATGAGCCATTTAATTTCTCCTTTAATATTGTACGGTACTGGGTCAAAACCACCTTTGTTAAAAGGATTACACTTTATAATACGATTAAATCCTTTTATAAATCCTGTAAATGGTCCAAATTCTTTTATTGCCCTAAGAGTGTAAGTTGAACATGTTGGAATAAATTTGCATGAGTGCGGTAAAAGTGGAGAAATTAAAAATTTGTAAAAATATATTCCGCCGTACAATATGAAATTAAACGGAATATAAATAAATTTTAGTATAATTAAAAAAAATTTTTGTTTTTTCATTTATTTTCCAAATACTTTCCGCTTTTTTTAAATACATATTCAACAGTCTTAACCAGTTCGTCATAACTACTATCAATAATACTTGGTCTTGCTATTATTATATAATTATAACCACTTTGAATATTTTTTAGTTTTGCTCTAAACGCCTCACGTAGTCTTCTTTTTATTTTATTTCTAACAACGCTGTTTCCTATTTTTTTACTTACCGAAAATCCAACTTTTAATCCATTATATTTACTTTTGACATAAATTAAAATCAACCTTTTCGCGGGATAAGATTCGCCTTTTTTATAAACATATGAGAATTGATTGCGCATTGTTAGTCTATAACATTTATTTAACATAGTTATTACCCCGCATCAATATAATTTTATGCAGATAATTTTACTCTGCCTCTTGCTCTTCTGGTTTTAAGTACGCGCCTGCCACCTACTGTACTCATTCTTTGACGAAAGCCATGAACTTTTGCTCGTTTTTTCTTTTTAGGCTGATATGTTCTTTTCATTTTCTGTATCTCCTTTTAGTAATAACTAATGCTTTAACCTGTATTACAAGCCCAAACATTATACTTTATAAAATAATTATTGTCAACGGTAAAAATCAATTATGCTTGTATTTTTACAGGTAAAACTAAATACAGATAATTATTTCCTTCATTTGGTTTTATAACACATGGGGCGGCTGAGGTTGTAAAGTGTAATTTAATAAATTCATCAGTTTGAGTATGTAAACAATCTTGCATAAATTTAGCATTGAAAGCAATTGTTAAATCTTTGCCAAGTAAAGATATTGTTATGTTTTCTGTAATATTGGCAATTTCAGAATTAGATGTTAATGTTAATATTTTATCTTTAATATCAAATCTAATCATATTGTTTCGATCTGACCGCGCTAATATTGAAGCGCGGTCAATAGCATCTTCTAATTGATGTCTATTGACTGTTACTGTTGTAGAAAAATTGTAAGGAATAATTTGCTTATAGTTTATAAAATCACCATCTAACAATCTTGTGATTATCTTTGTATTATCATAATCAACCATAAAATAATTTTTTTGCACAT
Source organism: Clostridia bacterium (assembly GCA_023228225.1). Lineage (GTDB taxonomy): Bacteria > Bacillota > Clostridia > Christensenellales > UBA1242 > JALOBO01. The sequence continues at coordinate 73,380 of JALOBO010000001.1, read as the reverse complement.
AAATATTAATTTCTTCTTCTCCATCTTCTATTATTTTACTTATTTCGGAAAGACTGCGTGCAGGAACTATTACTTTAAAATTCTTAACAGATTTAACCGGTTTTCTAACAAGAGCCATACGATATCCATCAAGAGCAACAGCAATAATTTCACTATTTTCTACTTCAAATAAGCAACCTTTTAAAATTGGTCTTGAATCATCTTGTGCAACTGAAAAAATAGTTTGATTAATAATTGTATTTAAATCACTTTTTTTTATGTTAAAAAAATCTGCATCTTCAATTTTTTTAAGATCAGGAAATTCTTCTATATTTAAACATTGAATAAACCCTTCACTGTCTGTATATTGAACTTTTAATTGTTTATTTTCGGTTAGTGATAGTTCTATTTTTTCATTTGTTAATTTTTTAACATAATCAGCAAAAAGTCTACCGGGTACAACAACTTCGCCTTCAATTTTTACATCGGCCCTAATTTTTTTAATTATTGCAAGTTCTAAATCAGTTGCAGTAAGTATGAGAAAATTATCTTCTGCTTTTAATCTAATGCCTTCTAATATAGGGGTTGTTGTTTTTTGTGGTGTTGCTTTAATGACTTTCATAACTGCATCTGATAGGTCTAATCCATCGCAAATTAATTTCATTTTTCATTCCTCCTTGATTTCTTATAATTTATTAATTAGAAAGTAGTTACTATAATAGTGTCGGTATAATTGTTAATGAATTTTTTATTATACAATATATAGTGTTTTATTAGCGTTTGTTTAAGCGAAAAATACAGAATATTGTTTATTGAATTGTGGATAAATCTGTGTAAAAGTATTTTAATTTATGCACTTATGCACTGTTTATAATTTTAACACCATACTTTTTATATCTGTAACCGCAATTTTAATACGTGGACTTGTTTTTATAAGTTCAGAAATTTTATCCCTAGAATGAATTATTGTTGTGTGATCGCGTCCGCCAAATATTTGTCCTATTGTAGCAAGAGGCAAATCTAACATTTCGGTAATTATGTATATACTAATTTGACGAGGATCAACAATTTCTTTATTTTTCTTTTTTCCTATTATTTCTTGTTCTGAAATATTATAGTACTTGCAAGTACAATCTATAATGTTTTTTGCACTTAATGATGCTTTTTTACTGTCAATTTGGTCTTTTAGTGCTTCTTCGGCTTCTGCCATACTAGCACTTTGTTTACCTATTAAATTTGAATAAAAAACAACTCGTTGTAGTAATCCTTCCATTTCGCGTATGTTAGTATCTAGTTTCTCGGCTATAAAAGTTATAACTGCACTATCTACATTATAATTTTCTTGCAATGCTTTTTTTTGGAGAATTGCAACTCTGGTTTCAAAATCTGGCGATTGAATATCTTGTATTAATCCACTAGCAAAACGCGAGCGCAAGCGGTCTTCTAACGTTGCAATTTCTTTTGGCGGTCTATCACTAGATATTATAATCTGTTTGTTATTTTGATATAAATCATTAAATGTATGAAAGAATTCTTCTTGCGTGCCGGTTTTATTTGATATAAATTGAATATCATCAATCATTAAAACATCTAATTTACGATATTTTTCCCTAAAATTATGATTTGCGCCTTCTTTACTAGCACGCAGAGATTCTATGTAGTCATTTGTAAATTTTTCACAAGTGGCATACATAATTTTTAAATCTGGACGGTTTGTTTTTAAAAAATTGCCTATTGCATGCAATAAATGTGTTTTACCTAACCCAACACCACCATAAATAAATAGTGGATTATATTTTGTTCCGGGGTGTTCAGCAACCGAGCGAGCAGCGGCATATACAAATTGATTGCTCTTACCTACTACAAATTTATCAAAAGTGTATTTTGCATTAAAACAATTAACATTATTTTGAGGAATATTATTTTCTATGCAGTTGCTATTTACCGGTTCGCTTGCTTTTAAATAGGATTCTTTTTCTGTTGGATCTATTATATCAAAACTTTCTACATTTGGCATAACCTCAGCAATACATGTTTTTAGCACGATAGAATGATACTTAATTAACTGAGTTTTTGCTGTTGTTGAAGGAGACAATAAAATAAGTTTGTCGCCTTTTATTTCTAATGGTTCAAGCGTTTTAATCCACAAATCAAAACTTACGGCTGTAACTTCTTTTTCAATAAGGTTAAGTACTAAATTCCAGATATCTTTTAACTCTTGCATTGTTATTACCTTTCAAAATTCTTATATTATATATTACTATTTTAATATGTTGATGTCAACTTAAAATCATGCAAACTTTGTTTACATTAGTTTAATTGTTTGATACAATAGAATAAGGATTTTTTATGTATATTAAAAGAATTAAACTAACGAATTTTAGAAATTATAAAGATTTGGAATTAAATTTTGATAAACATACAAATATTTTATACGGGGCTAATGCACAAGGCAAAACGAACCTAGTGGAAGCCGTGTATCTTTGTGCTGTTGGTCGTTCTCCACGCACAACAAAAGACCGTGAAATGATAAATGCAAGTGCTGATTTTGCTCATATAACAGTTGAAACGGTAAAACGTGAAGGCGATATTAAAATTGATATAATAATAAGTCGCACTTTAAAAAAAACAATTAAAATAAATGGCGTACCGATTTTAAAAATGGGTGAATTAATGGGTAATATAAATTGTGTTTTTTTTGCTCCCGATGAACTAAAACTTATTAAAGAAAGTCCGCAAGACCGTCGTAGATTTATGGATATAGACATTTCACAAATGTCAAAATCTTATTTTTATTTATTACAGCGATACGAACAAGTATTAGCCCAGCGTAATAAACTTATAAAAAACACTCGCGATTATAATGTTTTAAAAGACACATTGCCAATATATGATGTTCAACTTGCCGATACTGGTAGTAAAATAGTCATAAGTCGAATAAAATTTATTGAAAAACTCAAAAAGAATGCAGATGAAACGAATAGATATTTAACAGATGATAAAGAAAATTTAGAATTAGAATATACGGGTATTGTTGGCAATAGTATTCAAGAAATCAAAGCAATTTTATTAAAAGAATATGAAAAAAATTATGAAAAAGACTTTGCTTTGGGCTATACTTCAATAGGTCCGCATAGAGATGATATAAAAATTTTAGTAAAAGGAATAGATGTTCGTTCTTTTGGCTCACAAGGTCAACAAAGAACCGCTGCATTATCACTTAAACTTGCCGAACTGGAAATTTTTAAAACAGAAATTGGCGAGGCTCCTGTTTTACTACTTGACGATGTTTTAAGTGAATTAGATAGCGAAAGACAGAAAAAATTATTACAAAGAATTAAAAACATACAAACAATACTAACTTGCACTCATTTTGATTTTGCAGATAAAAACGAACAAAAACAATTTAAAGTTCAGGACGGACATATAAAAAATAGTTGATTTGACAAAACTTATGCTGGATTATATAATAATTATTAGAAATAAATATTGATAGTTTAAAAAAAGGAATAATATGAAACTTTTTAGACCATTAGGTTGTATTACTAATTTATTAATACTAGGCGTGCTAATTTGGCTTTTTATTAAGTACGCTTTGTAAAGTTGGAGTAAAAACTATGATAAAATCAAACACAAAAAAGGGTTGTTTGTTTATATTGTTAGGCATATTAATTACTATTGTAATAATTGTTGTAGCACTTTATCTTGGATTTAAAAATACTTCTAGCACATATCTAGAAAAATTTGGAATAAGTAGTATTGGTGAATTAATTGATATCGTAGATTCTATAAATGAACCAATAAATGAAAATGATCTAATTAAAAATGGATTTAGTGCAAATGATTATTTAACAGCAAAAACCAAACTGATCAATAGCGGAATCAATATGTTTGATAGTACAAATGGTGATATAGATATAGAAAAAATTAATGCTACTAACGAATTTGTGCCAGTATTAAGTTTAGAACTCACCGAAGCCGAACTTGGCGCATTAATAAACAACGCCACAAAAAATATTGATGCCGAATTTATTTCCGAAGATTATGAAATTATAATTAGTTTAATTAGTTTTGATTTAATATATAGTGATAGCAATAATGTAGTCTTAGATTGTGTAATAAAAGCGGACACAAGTAATATAAAAGCGGAACTCGGCATACTACAATCGCTTATGCCTGAATCATTATATTTGAGTTTTTCAGTTAGTTTAAGTGCTGAGGAAAATTATAATGTCAGCGTTTCCGATATTACGATAAATAAATTAACGGAAACAAAAAACGAGAAAGTGTTGAATGTGCTGTGTTCATTAATTAAATCAAGAAATACAGAATTGGAAGTTTATACAATAGTAAATTTAGAAGCCGATTTTGCAAACAGCCTAGAAAATTGCATTAATGCATTAATGCAAAAAATTACCGGTACAACGATATTTACAATAAACGGAATAGAATTAAATATTGCAGGATAATTTTTAAAGCAAAAGCCAGTAAATTTTTACTGGTCTTTTTTTGAACAGTCTGGACAAATTCCAAAAATTTCTATATTGTGTGAAAGTATAGTGTAGCCGGTACTTTTAGATATTTTTTTGTTTATAGATTCAAATGGACACTCGCTAATTGGCACTTCTTTATGACAGATAGTGCAAACTAAAACATGTTTATGGTCGTGTTTATTTAATTGAAAATACGCTTTTCCATCTTGCCTTAATTGCCTTATTAAAATTTGCTTTTCACTTAAAGTATTAAGCGTGCGATAAATTGTAGATAAATTTATATTATGTTTTTCAGTTGATACAAGTTTATATATGTCTTCGGCGGAAAGTGGCTTAATAGAATTATTTAAAATATGCAAAATAATTTTGCGATTTTTTGTATCTTTTAAATTAAAATTTTTTAATAATACTTCCACAATACACCTCTAATATAAACATACACTGTCTATAAAAAAAAGTCAAATACCTGTTGACAAAATAATAGTTTGCTGATAGAATTACATTCGTAATTGCAAATGATTTGCATTTGCAATTAAACAGGAGAATTTTATGAAAAAATTATTTTTTAATTTTGTAGTGGTATTACTAATTTTTATAAGTGCATTTTCTTTTACCGCATGTAATAACACGAATACGGAAGATGATCTTGTTATTTATGCAAGTCTATATCCATATTATGATTTTGCAAGTAAAATAGGCGGAAATAAAGTTACAGTATATAATTTAGTACAACCAGGTGAAGAACCACATGAGTTTGAACCAACAACTAAACAAATGGCAGAAATTAATGATAAAGCCGATTTACTTATATTAAACGGAGCCGGACTTGAAAGTTGGTCGAGCGGATTAACACAAAATATTTTAAATAAAACACTGACAGCTGCCACAAATGTAACTACCATTGAAATTACGAGCGAAGGTGTATCACAAATTGACCCGCATATTTGGCTTAGCATTAGCAATGCAAAAATAATAATGAATGATATAAAAGAAAGATTACAAAGTATTGATAGCGAAAATGCTGATTATTACCAAATTAATTATGAAAAATACTCCATACTGTTTGATGGTTTAAACAGCGAATATATTAAAGCGGTTGAAAGCTTTACAAGTACAACTTTTGTAGTCTCACACAAAGCATTTGGTTATATTGCAAATGAATACAACTTAACTCAATTGGCTTTGAGCGGATTAGATAGTGAAGGCGAAGCCGATCCAGCAACTATTGCAAATGTAATAGATTATATAAACGCAAATAATATTAAAATTGTTTTTTATCACGAATTTATTAATTCGGCAATCGCAGCGGCTGTTGTTAATGAAACCGAGGCTACCCTTTCGGTACTTAATACATTAGAAGGTTTAACGGAAGAACAAATAAGTGCGGGCGAAGATTACCTCTCAATAATGGCGCAAAATTTAATAGAATTTAAAATCGCATTAAATTAAAGGGAAAAATATGGACAGTTTGATTAAAGTAGAAAATGTTTGTTTTAAATACGCAAACAAATTAGTATTAGAAGAAATATCACTAAATATAGAAATAGGCGAATTTGTTGGGATTGTTGGCAAAAACGGAAGTGGAAAAAGCACACTACTCAAATTAATTTTAGGGCAACTAAAACCTATATGTGGAGATATAGTCGTTAAACGCAGTACAAATACAGGCTATGTAGAGCAAGTTACTTTAAACTCTGACATATCTTTTCCCGCAACAGTATACGAAATAGTAATGCTTGGGCTATATAAACAAATTGGATTTTTTAAATTATTTAATGTAAAGTATGCACAAAAAGTGCATGAGGCATTAAAAATGGTTGGGCTTGAAGGATTTGAAAAAAAACAATTATATTTTTTAAGTGGTGGCGAACAGCAAAGGGTAATGATAGCGAAAGCCCTTGTTTCAAACCCAGAACTGTTAATTTTAGATGAGCCGACAACAGGCATTGATGTTGGTAGCGAACAAGAATTTATGAAACTTTTACACAAGTTAAATAAGACCTATAAAAAAACAATAATTATGGTTACACATAATATGTCAATTTTAAAAGATTGCGATAAAATATACGAATTAGATAATCAAAACATAAAGGAAATTAAAAATGTTTAACTATGAATTTATGAGAATTGCTTTTTTTGTAGGTATAATGCTTGCTGTTATAATTCCCTTAATTGGCAATACAGTGGTTTTTAAAGGGCTTTCAATGACGGGCGATGCGTTAAGTCATACTGCGCTCGCCGGTGTTGCAATAGGGTTAATTGTGGGAGTAAATCCACTAATTACCGCAATAATTGCAAGTGTGGTTTCCGCGTTTTTAATAGAGTTAATAAGAAAGAAATTTTATAAATATTCTGAAATTGCAATTGCCATTGTGCTTTCTTTGGGTATAGGGCTTGCTGGCGTTTTATCTTCATTTGCACCCTCCGCAAATTTAAATTCATATCTTTTTGGTTCAATTATTTCTATAAGCAGTTTAGAAGTGTGTATTACAGTAGGTCTTTTCGCAGTCGTGATTATAACAACAATTCTTTTTTATAAAGAACTTATGTATATATCATATAATGAAAAGGGTGCGCAACTTGCGGGCGTACCAGTAGATTTTGTTAATTTTATTTTTACACTTTTGACCGCTTTAACTGTGGCGACCGCATCGCGAACGATAGGAGCATTGATTGTTTCATCATTAATGGTTGTACCTGTGGCAACCGCATTACAAGTTTCAAAAAGTTATAAAGGGACAATTATTAAGTCTGTAATATTTAGTTTGCTATCTGTTAGTTTGGGGCTTACGGTTTCATTTTATGAGGGTTTAAAACCAGGTGGAACAATTGTGTTAATTTCCATAGCATTTTTAATGCTGGCAATGCTTATAAAGGCAATAATTAAACAATCCGAAAAACATCATAAACACGAACATTTAAATGTCTAAAATATGCTTATTAGAGGCCCTAATTCTTATCTGCTTCGGCAACTTTCATCATTAAGCCACATTCTATACGCTTTTTAAATAATTTACAGCCATATTCGTATGTGCCAGTTATTGAGCCTGTTGCGTGATATGCGTTTGCTGTACAGCCACCGCTACAATATAATTTTGCCCAGCAATTTTTGCAATCAGGTCGTGCATATGCGTTACACATTTTAAATTCATCTCTTAGATCCGTGTTTTTTACACCGTCCCAAATATTGCCCATACTATATTTGCTATCGCCAACAAATTGGTGGCAAGGATATAGTTCGCCCCAAGGGGTTACCGCCATATATTCCGTACCCGAGCCACAGCCGGAAATTCGTTTGTAAATACAAGGTCCACCCTCTAAATCTAACATATAGTGGTAGAAAGTTAATGGTTTCCCTTCTTTTTCGCGTTTTAACATTTCTTTTGCCAGAATTTCATACTGCTCACAAACAATTGGTAAATCTGCTTCTGTTAAAGCATATGGATTGTTTGGTGCACAAACTACTGGCTCCATAGACAATTCGGTAAAGCCCAAATCTGCCATGTGAAAGATATCTTTTGTAAAATCAGTATTGTAATGTGTAAAAGTGCCTCTTATGTAATAATTTTTGTTCCCGCGTTTTTTTACAAATTCTTGGAATTTTGGAACGATAATATCGTAACTGCCAACGCCACCAATAGTTTTTCGCGAGCGGTCATTTACTTCCCGCCTTCCATCTAAACTAAGTACCACATTGTGGCATTCCTTATTTGCAAAATCAATAACATCATCATTAATAAGCATTCCATTTGTGGTTAATGTAAATCTGAAAATTTTATTTGACTGTTTTTCTATGCTTCTGGCATAAGCGACAATTTGTTTAACAACCTTAAAATTCATTAATGGCTCGCCACCAAAAAAATCTACTTCTAAATTTGTTCTAGTGCCACTATTACCAACTAAAAAATCTATTGCCTGCTTGCCTACTTCAAAGGTCATCACAGCTCTCTCGCCGTGATATTTGCCTTGACTAGCAAAACAGTAGTCGCAATTTAAATTGCATGTGTGGGCTACATGTAAACAAAGTGCTTTTACAACAGTATTGCGTTTTTTTAAATCAAAAGCTTTGTCTTCGTAATCATCTTTTGTAAATAATTTGCCATCGGCTTTTAATTCTTCTATATCAGATATAGCGTCTATAATTTCCTGTTTGTTTATAGTTAAATCGGCTTTATATTTGTTTAGCATTAAATCAATTATTTCTTCTTTGCTTTTTTGCTCGTAAACTTCAATTATATCGTAAACTAAATCATCAACAGTGTGAATAGACCCGCTAAAAACATCTAAAACGATATTATATCCGTTTAATTTATATTGGTGTATCATTTTTCTCCTCTTTAAAAAAATAAATGTCGCTAATTTTAATTTATAATAGCGGCACTCATTTATTAATTTATCAAAATCAAATTATTTTGCGCACTTTTCGCATTTTTGGTTAGCAACTCCGCAAGAAGTTTTGCAAGCAGATTGACATGAAGTTTGGCATTCGCCACACCCACCATTAACGGCACTTTTAGTTAAATCTCTTGTTTGTAGAGTTTTAATTCTTTTCATTTTTAATTCACTTCCTTTAAGTTCTGCTAAATTATAGAAACATTATCATTATTTGTCAATGATTTTTATAATATAGCCATAATATTTTCTGGGGCATTGTTGAATGTACTATGTATTACCACTTGATTATTTAATAGGTAAGTAATATTTTTTAGTAGTTGCTCATCAATTACTTCGCCCGGAACTAAAAGCGGGATTCCCGGCGGATATGCCCATAAGTATTCTAATGAAATACAACCTAAGGACTCTTTCAATTTTATTAGTTTACCTTTTTGATTTCTAACCTCGCTAGCATTTTTAGCTTTTAAAGGAAGTGAAAAACTGTTTGAAGTTATTATATTATCTAAATTTTTTGAAATTTCCTTATCAATTGAAATAATTGCATCTGCAAGTTTTTTAAGTGTTTTTTTATTGTCAAAAATTGTGACCATAGCAAGTGCGTAATTAGTATAAGCCATTTCTAACTCAATTTTAAATTTATCCCGTAATTTGTTAAAAAGTTGCATTCCGTTTATAGAAGTGCCAACTGTACTTATTACTATTTTGGGACTGTCAAAATTGTAAAAGCCCGAATGCATTTTTAAGTTGTCTTGTCCATAACAAACCACTGTTAAATTTTTTAGATTTTTTAGATAATCATTTAAACAAGTTAAGTTTTTATATAAGGTGTTAAAAAGTTTGTCACCTTTTTGTGTCAAAAGCCTAACGCAAGCATCTATTGATGACATAAGAATATAAGATGGGCTTGTTGTTTCAAATACTTTTAGTGCCTGTGTAAATTTTTCACAAGATATTAAATTCCCATTTATGTGTGCTATTGCTGTTTGAGTGAGTGAAGGTAAGGTTTTGTGAACACTATTTATTACAATGTCGGCACCATAACTTACAGCCGAATTTTTTGTATAGTATAAATGTGCTCCATGTGCTTCATCAACTAGCACAGGGACTCCGTATTTATGGGCAATCTCCACAATACCTTTTATATCGCTCATAACTCCTTCATAAGTGGGCGAAGTTATAACCACTAACTTTGTATCTAAATTTTCTAAAAAGCTTTCTTCAACTTGTTTTGGTGTAATACTGTTATTTATTCCAGTTGCCACATCTATACTAGGAACTAAATAAATTGGATTTAAAAAATTTACTTCAATAGCATTATAAACAGATTTATGGCAATTTCTAGCCACTAAAATTTTATCGCCAGTATTTGTTGCCGCCCTTATTCCAGTAAGAATACCGCAAGTGCTACCATTGACTAGCATAAAAGAATTTTTACTACCATAAAGATTTTGTATAATATCGCAAGTTTTTTTTAATACACTACTAGAACTATATAAATTATCAAGATGTGTAATTTCAGTTATATCAATGTCGTATGGTAAATTAACTTTAAGCATTGTGCCCTTTCTTTTATGACCAGGCATATGCATAGGACAAACTTTTGACCTAGAATACTTTTTTAATTTTTTATATAGACTATTTTGATTATCAGACATTTTATAACCTCATAAAGATTAGCAAAAAACTTTATTATTTTTAATTAATAAATAATAGCACTTTTATTGATAATTACAAAGTTATTTAAAGGGTTTTTTCGTTGTTCATTTCACATGCTTTATAAATAACCAACTGTGATCTAGCATCAGTATAGCCATGATAACCACTTAAAACCTTAGTATCTTTATCGCAATCAAAATTATCAGACAATTCTTTTTTAAAGTCGTTATATCCTAAACCAATGGTAACTTTTTTAATTTTTATATCGCGTAATTCTTGCATTTCGAGAGCTGTATTATCGGCAAAACGCTTCAAGGTTTTTAATACTTGGTTATTTACATCTTTATCAAATTTTTTCCTTTGTGTTTTCGGTATTTCAATATTATCTATGCAAACTGTTGCTGTTTTTTCATCATACCATACCCAACCTTGTGCAATTATACTGTTATTGTATCTTATGACTAAAAATTTAGAATTTGGCGCTTGTACGCCATATAACATACAACTTTCGCCAGCGCCATTTAAGTGCTGACAGCAATTTGTTATATCGCCCAAAACCAATCCGACAGGATTATTTTTTTCTAACAAATCATAATGTATAGGTTGTTTTTTATCATCGGGTTTTGTAACTAATGTGATTTTTTCGGGCTCCAATAATTTTGCTTTTTCAAAGATAGTTTGCAACTTTTCAAAATCGCTTTGCGAGTACCCATATTGTGACACTAAGGCTGCCATATAATCGTTTCCATGGTTTATTTTTTTATAAATAAAACTTCTTAACGCTTTGATTACATGTTCAGGTAGTAGTGCATCGGCGGTTCTGTTAGAATTGATTATTTTGTTTGGATAAATTTTTTTTATTTCATCAAATCTATTAAAGCTTGCGGCAAGATAACTAAAACTGTATTCTGTCTCACCCATATTATCAAGGTCTAAGAATTTACTAGGCTCTAACGGATCAAAAAACTTTTGAAAAAATTTACTATATTCGGGCTTAAAACCAGTATTTAAATTAAAACCATCAAAGCATTCATGAATTGTATTTTCGTCAATTTTGCCCGCTAAATTATTTGCCAAATATTCATACGCCGAATTGCTTGTTTTTTGATCTTGTTCAAAAAGTCCAAGCACAAAACAAAGTTTTATGAAGGTATCTTTGTTTACAGCAAGTTGTATATTTAGCCTTTCAATAAGGGCTCCCCATTTTTTGTAATTATTGTTAATATAAAAATTATCTATATAAGAAATTGGCAAATTTTTAACAACACTAAAATGTGGCAAAAATCTATTTTTTAATTGCCAAATTTTAACGCGAGACATATCTTTTATTTCGGCATCGTCATAACCTTTATTTGTCCAAGAACTTTTTATATTTTCCATTTCTAATGGAGTCATTTTATAGCACTTGTCTAAATATTCAAAATATAAATTTCCATTAATTAAAAATGAATTAGTTGTATCAAACAAACTTTTAATTTCTTTAACCCCATCAACCTTGATGTGTATTTTGGAGTTTGGATAATTTATTATTACACTTGTTACACCAAGCAAATCGTCAGAAGAATAGTTATATAAGCGTGATAAACTAGAAATTTCAATTTGTTTTAAACTTAAACAATTTTTAAAAGCTTCTGGATACACAACTACATTAGCTGGAATAGTAATTTTTTCTAATCCCGCTCCAACAAAAGATTGCTCCTCTATTATTGTTACAGTGTCGGGCAGGGTAATATCTTTTAAAGCCAAACAATTTTTAAACATTCCATAAGAAACGCAGTTTATTGGCGGTAAATCTATTTTATTAAGTGAAGAGCAACCAGAAAAAGCCAACTGCTTAATAATCTTTATGGTTTTTGGTAAATTAATATTTGTAAGTGAACTACAATTATAAAAGGCTGAATTTGCTATACCTTTCATGCCTACTGGTAAAACAACTTGCTGTAAACTAACGCAACCTTCAAAAAAATTTTCTTCAACCAATTTAATATTTCTAGGAAACGCGAAATAAATAATTGATTTACAAAGCCGGAAGGAGTGTCTACCTAAAACTTCTATTGAAGGTGGTAGTTCGGCAACTTGCAAACTTGCACAATTTTCAAATGCATTATCCCCAATGCTTATTAAACTATCGGGAAAATTGATGGTATTTAATTTTATACAATTATTAAACGCCCACCCATAAATTGCTTTAATTCCTGCGGGTAATTTAACTGTTTGTAAATTAGTGCAATCAGAAAAAACTTTGCGATCAATCTTTGCAACACCCGCGGGTATTATAACATTTTGTAAGCTAACGCATGAATCAAACGCGTGGTCTCCAATTTTTACTAATTTACTTGGAAAATTAATATCTATAAGTGATTCACAATTACTAAAAGCAAACTCCTCAATTATTTCTACGCTTTCAGGTAACATTATATTTTTCAATTTTATACAATTACGGAAAGTCCCATTTTTTATTTTATATACTTCAGGAATATTTACTTCTTCTAAATTAGTGCAGTTTGCAAAAGCATCAGCACCTATTTTTTTTACCCCAGCGGGAATACGTAGCCTTACTAAATTAGTACAATTCAAAAAAGCACTACCATAAATCATAGTAACATTTTCAGGTATCTCTATGGTACCATTTATAATATCCGAATTATCTACATTTATTAATGCGTTATCTCTTATTCTCACAAAACGAGCTCCGTGAATATATTATAAATTATTTCAACAGTGTTGTCAATAAGCAAATTTTGTTATATTTTTAAAGAAAAGCAAACACAACTTATGTAGTTTATGGCATTAACCGATTAAAAACATTTAAGCATTGTGCCATAAAGTATTGCAAAAAGCGTGATAATTTGCTAAAATCTAGTAAATACTTGGAGGCAATATGTACGATTTTAAAAGTGTAGAGAAGAAATGGCAGGACAAATGGTACAGTAGCGATGTTTTTAAAGCCATTGATTTTAGTGAAAAACCAAAATATTATGTTTTAAGTGAATTTTTTAATGCCAGTGGAAAGAGCATTCATATAGGTCACATTAAGTGTTTTACCCCCTCGGACATTATGGCAAGATATAAAAGATTAAAAGGCTTTAATGTTCTTTATCCAATGGGCACAGATGAGTTTGGTTTGCCACCGGAAAATTTTGCTATTAAAACGGGATTAAGCCCTAAAATTGCAGTTCAAACTAGCCGTGATGGAATAGAAAAAGAAGTTAAGGCGATGGGCTTTTCTTTTGATTTTTCTAGAAAAGTTGAAACTTCGGATCCAAGTTATTATAAATGGACACAATGGATTTTTTTACAATTATTTAGTCACGGGCTAGCGCACAAACAAAAAGGTGTTGTAAATTTTTGTGCGCATTGCAAAACTGTTCTAAGCAATGAAGATTCACAAGGCGGACTATGTGATAGATGCCATAATCCTGTTGTTCAAGAATTTAGAGATGTATGGTATTTAAAAATGCAATCCTATGCCGAAAAGATGCTTACCGCTATTGACAGAATTGATATGCGTGAAAATTTAAAAAATAGCCAAAAAAATTGGATTGGAAAGAGTGTCGGTGCTGAAATAACATTTACAACAAATGTAAAAGAAAATTTGGTTGTTTTTACAACAAGACCAGACACTTTATTTGGCGCAACTTTTATGGCAATTTGCCCAGATCACAGTTTTATAGAAAGCAACAAAAATATAATTAAAAACATTAAAGAAATACAAGATTATATTACCGCTTCAAAGTTTAAAGGCGAACTGGATAAAAAAATAAACAAAGAAAAAACAGGAATTAAATTAGATGGCGCTTATGCTATAAATCCAGTAAATTCTAAAAAAATTCCTATTTTTGTAGCGGATTATGTTCTATCAGGCTACGGAACAGGTGCGATTATGGCAGTGCCGGCACACGATCAAAGAGATTACGATTTTGCAAAAAAATACAATATTGATATTATCCAAGTTATAAGTGGTGGCGACATTACCGAAAAAGCATTTGAAGAAAATGGCACTCTTATTAACAGTGAATTTTTAAATGGTTTAGATGTAACAGACGCAAAAAACAAAATGATTACATTTATTGAAACAAATAAATTTGGTAAGCAAATGATTAACTATGTTATGCAGGACTGGCCTTTTAACCGACAGAGATATTGGGGCGAACCTTTTCCAGTAGTAATATGTAATAATTGTGGCTATGTCGCTATGGATAAAAAAGATTTACCTTTAATATTGCCCGAACTTAGCGATTATAAACCAAACGAAAAGGGCGATAGCCCATTAAGCAAAGCAACCGATTGGTTAAATTGCACTTGTCCAAAATGTGGAGGTTCTGCAAAACGCGAAAGTGATACTATGCCAAATTGGGCAGGCTCATCTTGGTATTGGCTTAGGTTTATGGATCCACATAATGATAATGCTTTTGTTTCAAAAGAAAATTTAAATTATTGGAAAGATGTAGATCTTTATACAGGCGGAGTAGAACATGTTACAAGGCATATGCTTTACGCAAGTTTTTGGCATAATTTTTTATATGACACTCTGCAAGTTCCGTATATAGACCCATTTAAAAAGCGTATGTGCAACGGTTTAATTTTGGCTGATGACGGCAAAAAGATGAGCAAAAGTTCAGCCAATGCGGTCGCGCCAATAGAAGTTATTAAAAAATACGGAACAGATGTTTTTAGAATGCACATTATGTTTATGGGCGGTTATGAAGATAATATAATTTGGACATACGAAGGTATTGAAGGCTGTAAAAGAGCCATAGAAAACATTTGGAATATGCAGTCCTTGGTTACAAACGAAGAAAAAGTTACCGCAAAGCACGAATACCTATTAAACACTTTTATCAAAAAAGTTGAAGAAGATATAAACGAATTTTCATTTAATACAGCGATTGCCGAAATAATGAAGTTTATAAACGAAGTAAAAACAGATCAATATGTTTCAAAAAAAGAATTTGGCGAGTTTTTAATTGCAATTAATCCTATAATTCCACACATTACAAGTGAAATTTATGAGATTGTATTTAATAAAAACATTGCTTATGAAAACTACCCATCATACGATGTTACAAAACTTGTTAAAAACGAAATTGAATTGCCAATTCAAATTAATGGAAAAATTAAAGGCACAATATTAATTAATAATAACGCAACGCAAGAAGAAGTTATAAACGCTTGTTGCACACTTAAAAACATAGATAAATCCACAATTAAAAAAGTCATTTATGTGCCTCAGCGAATAATTAACTTAATAGTTTAAATTTTTAGGGTTTTAAATCACTTTAAGTTAATATGTGTTTATGTGTAAAATGATATTGTGTGATATTTGTCTATAACGCCGTAAGGCGAACATCATTTTGCAGTAACATCGCTTGCCCGAAGGACAAATATCATTATAAATACAAAAAGTCCTTGGGGCTTTTTGTATTTTATATGGTGCACCATAAGGGATTTGAACCCCTAACCCTTGGTTCCGAAGGGCTTGATAACCGTTATTGCAGGTTCGTTTTTTATACCGTTTTTTATCACAAAATGCCGTTTTGTAAAACCGCTATAACCCCCACAAACAAAGGCTTTCAAGCACTTCGCTTGAACAAAAAACACCATACAACACACCGCAAATAAAAAATAACCCAAAACAACCCCTTTGCAGAAATCTTGCATTTTTCTTGCAGAAATTCGTGATATTTTTTTAAGCATTGTATAATGGTTTATAGGAGGGTTTTTATTATGGATGACAAAGAACCAAAAAAGAAAATACAAATTGGAACTATAGTGCACTTTGAAAGAGGTAAAAAGTCAAGCAGTGAAATGACAACAAAATCTAGTGAACCTATTTATGCTGATTGGACGCCAGAATTGCAAAAAGCACAAGATAAAATGATTGAAAACTTTGCTAAATTTGTGTACGAAGAGATGCTAAAATATATTGCTGCTGGTGGAGATCTATCAAAAATTAAAACAAAAGAAGGAAAGGAACATTTTGATGCATATCAACAAAAAAAGATTGATGAACAAAACCGCGCAAAAAAACTTCGAGAAATAAAGAAAAAGATGACTGATGAAGAATTAGAAGAGTTTATCAAATGGAAAGAAAGTAAAAACTAACCACTCATAATTGTTGACTTTTTCTCTGAAAAGTCATGATGTTTTTAGAAAAAAGTATACAAAAATTATTAGATGATTATACTAGATTGATAAAAATTGCCGATGATAAGAAAAGAGTTATTCAAACAAAAAGCCTCTAGATTAAAACATTTTAAAACTAGCAAAATAAAAGGAGCTCTACTTACATTATTGTAAAGTTCCTTGTTTGTTTGGTATATTATTTTATAGGAAAACAAATTTCAGTAATAAACTGATTTTGATAATCTTTTGAATCAAACGATTCAATATATTGTTCAATTGGAAACCCTGTTATTTCTATGCCTAGTTTTAAACAATATGTATTTAAAAAATTATAAGCATTTGACAATGATTCATAACTGCCAATATGAATAGTGCAAATATATTTTTGCTCTTCCATTTTTATGATATTTGGAAAATTTAAGTCTTTATAAACTTGGGCGAATATTTCAATTTTGTTATTATTTAGTTTAAAAGTATCATCATAAAACCTTGTGTAAAAATGATAAGGTTGTTTAATTTTTATTTTATTTTTTATTAAATAATTTAATAATTTGTAATATTCTTTTTCTATCTTTAAATAATCTTTTACATCTTTTTTGACAGAAATACAGTAATGCTCAGGTATTACTTTTACGTAGGTATTATATGACTTTGTTTTATCCAAAAGAGAATATATATTTACTATACTTTGCATTTTGTTTATTTTTTCTTGCATTATTTCCAATTTATCATTAAAAGAAAATTCGCCATTTAATAATTTTTTTATTTCAGTTAAAGAAAAATCTAAACTTTTTAACTGAATTATCTGTGAAATTTGTGGTAGTTGATTCATTGAATAGTAGCGATAACCTGAATTTTCTTCAATTTTATAAGGCAAAAATAATCCAATTTTATCATAATACAATAATGTATCGGTAGTTATTCCCATAAAATCTGCAAATTCCTTGATTCTATATAGTGGTATATAATATTTTTTTTCCATAATTGAATTTCCATTTAAAATATAATTATTTTTTTTATATTAATTTTTATTATTTTTAATCTTTTTTGACAAAACAGTTGACTCCTGTGTAGACACAGTAGTTTATACTAGAATAGTAAAAAATATTTATAAAGTCAAATACATTTTGTGTATTATCCATTAAAATATAAAACAAAGGAGAAAATTATGTTTAAAAGAAATTTTAATATAATATTTGTTATTTTATTTATTTTATTAGGAGCTGGTTGTTGTTATACTTTCCAAAATTTTAATGCTTATAATAATCAATCAATAGTATTTGCCCAAGAAATTGAAGCCACAGAGAACGATAAAAATAATGCAATTGAAATTATAAATTCGTTACATAATGGGGTTAATAGAGAAAATTATTATACAATTTATTTGACACGATTAGATTTGAGTAAAACCGAACAAATCGATAATATAAATAATAATGCCTTTTATGTTTCAGATATTGAAACATATTTACAAGTATTTACTGATATAAAAAACGGTTTGGTAACAAAAGCAAATTCCGATTTAACGGATACAGTTTTAAATCAAGTTTTAACAAATTTAGATGCGGCTATGTCTTCTACCTATGCTGAAAATTTATATAGCGCAAATGTTTATACAAGTATATTAGAAAGTGTCAATTTCTTTAAAAATTATGATATATACTTTTTTTATGAAACTGCAAGCGATTTAACAAGTGGGTTAGATGCTTTTTTCAATTTTATTGATAATCAATTTTCAACACTATCTGAAGAAGCAGAGTTACAACAAATTGAAAATTATAGAAGTGAAATTTTAAATGAGTTATATAATGTGTATTTACAATATGAAACAGGATATAATCAAAGTCATGATGCCATCGCTATAATTTACGATCAGGCATATAATCAAATTAATCAAAGTAATGATATTGAAGAAATGGATACATTATATAATAATGCCATTTTAGAAATGGACACATACTTGTCTGATGATGAAATTGAACAAGAAGAATTACAAGAAGCGATAGATGCAGCATTTGATAGATTAGATGATATTTATTTAAATTACATAGTTGGCTATAATTTTGAACACGAAAACATTGAACAGTTATTTATAAATTGCAGACAACAAATTTTAAATATTGAGTATCCTTTTCAAGCGAACAATTATGTTAATGAAATTTGTGAAACGCTTAATGGAATTCACGATGACAAATATTACAATGATTTAAAAGAAATATCAAAACCAATTTTGGAAATACACTATGATTATGAAGACGGCATTATTGATATTGGAGAAAATTATACTTCTAATGGAATTCAAATAATCAATATTAATCCAATAATTGATGATGAAATAGAATACGAAGTAAAATTTTATTATGTTGATAATACAGCAACTGCTGATATTGATTACTTAAAAACCTTAACCGCAACAATAAAAGGTTTGTATGGAATTTTTTACATAACTGCTTTAGATAATAGTTTGTTAGATGGAACTAGAACGTCTAGAGTTTATATAGAACCAAGCAGTCAATATAATATTGGCGCTTCAAACTATGCCGATATTGAAATTTTAGATAATGAAGAAATTGCAGACATTACCCTTAACAATTTAGAATTGAGTGAATTATCAGGTGAAACAAGTATTAATGCTAGATATACAGTATTTAGATACAATTATAATTCAACGGCTAATGGAACATTGTGTACAACTTTTGATTATGAATTTATTGATTGTACAGGAATTAATGGCACTAATTTTATTGGCGTAAATGGAACTGGATCCGTTTCAAGTATAAGTGATTTTTCAATTCCATTAACTATTATTGATAATATTTTAGATGGAGATTTTGACTTTCAAATCAAAATATCAAACATTGAATATGGTTTGGAAACGGAATATATTTACACTATAACTATAAGAGATGATGAAGAATTAGGATTATTTAATATTGATAGTAGTTATAATGAGCAAAAAGTAACTGAAGGAGATACAATTAGTGTTACCGTTACAAGAATTGGTGGTGGTCTTTTAGCATCTAGAGTTTATTTCTATTATGATATTAACACACCATATTTTTTACAAAATAAGGCAGTACAAAATGAATATTTTGCTTATAAATATGTAGATTTTGAATATGGCGAAATGACTAAAGCTTTAGATTTAAATATTATAGATAATAACGAACTTTTAATTCAAGATAAAATGTGTGCAATTACTGTTGGAACTGATTGTGGGGAATATACATTATATAGTAATAGCAAAATAATCATTTATATTGTTGATAATGAAATTGTACCAAGTGTTGAATTTGAACAATTAAACTATGAATTTATGGAAAATGTAACAACTGGAACTATCACTTTAAAGCGAGATAGTTTAAATTTTGCAGCGGGTGTTAATGTTTCAGTTTATTCTTCTGGCAATAAATACACAGGCATTAGTGCAAGTAGTGTAAACTTTTCAATAGACCAAGAAACATCAAATTTAACTATTAGTTGGACTGATAATGACACTTTTGATTATGCCGATGAATACCTCACAATTCAAATTAATGCACAAGATAGTTTTACTAAAATAGGTAGCATTAGATATTGCAGGGTAAGAATTATTGATAATGAATCTCGTGGAATTATCACTTTTGAAGAAAGCCATTATCAAGTTGATGAATCGGGAACAGATACCACAACTGTATCTCTTAATTTAATTAGAACAGGTGGAAGTTATACCGCAATACAAGTTACAATAAATTATGATGGTTATTCTATTGAAAATCAACAGTTTAATACCATAATCAATAGTATCAATCCACAAGTTATAACTTTTCACGAAGGCATTACAAAACAAACAGTTTTAATTCAATTACCATCTTATCCGTATATGTGTTTCGGCGATATAACTTTTAACTTTCATCTATCCAGCACTTACGGTGTTGTTAATGAAAGCAATAATACAACAAGCATAAAAATGATAGAAAATAACAAATATGGTTATTTTACTTTTGACCGATCAAATTATTTTATTAATATTGGTGAAAGTGTTGATTTGAATATAACTAGAACCATCGGTGATTATGGTAGCTTTGATCTCAGGTTATGTTCTACTGAAAATACCACTTTTTTAGGTAGTTATGGTTTTGGAAGTGCAGGTTTAACAAATAAAATTGTAACTTTTGACCATTTAGAAACAGATACAAAAACTGTTACATTAAATACCTATAATTATCCTTATGCGCCAAATAGTTATATTGAAATTGCATTAACAAGCGATTATGATTATTATGACTATAATAGCACTATTCATATTATTAGAATATATTTAGGCGACCCAAATAAATCTATCTATAAATTAAGTAGTAAGGAATATGAATTTAATGAACAAACTGATTCAACAATGACGTTTGAAGTTTTGCGTAATAATGATGTTGGGTCGGGTAGTATTGATTGGACTTTTAATGACGCATTGCATTTTGATATTGCACCAAGTGGAACCATATACTTTGAAGCAGGTGAAAAATCAAAATTGATTGAAATAGGTTTACTTGATAATAACAGGCAAGATTATACAAATTTATCCAATTCAATTTATACGCTTATACTTTCAAATCCTAGTGACACAAGTGAAATTGATGAGAGTTTTGGCAATGCTAATGTAAAAATTATTGATACTTCAATGACTATCGGCTTTGAAAGTGTAAATTATTTTGTCAATGAATTGGACGGACAAATTGTTGTAAAAATTATTCGTGACAATATAAGCAATTTATCAGCCGAAAATTTAAAAATTCGACTAGGTGGAAATGCAATAAGAGGCGTTGATTATGTAAGTAGTATTTTCTATGACCAAAATAAAACAGAATTTGACTCCGTAATTAGTGCAAATACTTATGAACTAGAATATATTTTTGATATTTACGACAATTACAATGTTAATACTGCAAGGAATATCACATTAGAATTATTTGATGTCAATGCATTAGTTACTGTAAAGATATTTTCTACCACAATAACAATTATTGATGATGAAATTCCACTTGAATTAGCATTTGAAAAATCTAGCTATTTTGTAGATGAAAATGGAACAAGTTTACCTATTCAAATTTTAGATGTGTCGTCAAACGGAAAAGGCAATATTACTTATCGTCTTGAAGTGTTAGAAAATAGTACTGCACATTTAAATGAAGATTTTACCATCAATTATGGTGTAACAGATGAAGATTATGGCTACTTTAATGGTCAATGGTCCAATAATGCTTATTTAGGAATTGTGCCTATTGACAATGATGTTACTGGTTCTAAAGTTGCATATTTAAAAATTGTTTCACTTAGTGGTGGAATTGTAGAAAATACTAATTATACAACAATATTTTTTAGAGATGATGAATTAGTTGGGATTGAAAATTTCAAAATTATATTTAATGTTGGCAATTTAGAAGTTGATGAAACAGCAGGATATGTTGATATACAATTAAATAAAAATATGCCAAAATATAATTGCATTGTTGAATTTGAATTGAACACTTTAAATTATAATGCTGCAATAGAAAATGTTGATTTTTATTTTAGTAAAACCATTTCAATTTCTGCAAACAATGTAATTGGAAGTTTAAGACTTTATGTTATTGATAATGATTATTTTTCTACTGAAAGAAATTTAGCAATTAAGATAAAATCCGTAACTATTGATGGCACAGTTTACGAAAATGCTGCAGGCGATTTGATTACAATTAAAATTATAGAAGATGAAATTGATGAAACAATTTATAGTTTTGAATTGGCAAATGATGTTGTATCTAATCAAGAGGGTGAAACTTATAATATAAAATTAAATAGGTCTTCTGCTCATAAAGTTGAAATTGCATATATTTATAGTGAGTTTACTGGCAGTTCAGAAAATTATAATGTTACATTTGAAATAGGAGAATATAGTAAATCATTTAGTATAACAATTCCTGTTGAAAACAATTTCTGTCCTATAAAAACCGCTGTATTTACTTTATCATTACACGACTCAAATTCTTATGTGGGCGAAAATGATATTTTTACCTTGACTATATTAGAATCAGCAAAAATTAAATTTAGTAATTCCTTAAATATAAATAAAACTGAAAATACAATTACTATACCATTACAACTTTTAGGAACAAGTAAACTAATTCTTTCCGAAATTTTAACTTGTGAATTATTAACTGAACTTTATGATGGAATAGTCGTTTCTAGTTACAATGTTATAAAAGTAGATTCAAATTATTATTTAGCAATAAATTTTGATGATGACGGAATTTTCAGAGGCGATAGCGACCTGCAATTCAAGTTGTCAGTTAATAATGCCTTTAAGTCATTATTAAATACAAATTTTCCAACTTACAATACTGATACTTTATTTGATAATAATATAATAACTATCCATTTAATTGACACAAATTATGGTGGCGAATTAAAGTTTTTTAGCACTGAAGTTAATGCTTATAATAATTATCAAACTTCGCTTCTTTTAAAAAGAGAATCAATCAGTGGAAAAGCAATAACAGGGTATTTAATTATAAATATTGTTATTGAAAAATCTAGTGCGACTGCCTTAAATAATGTTTATATTGATGGACGTAGTTTTGTTGAATTTGTTAAAACAAGTGAAGATGGATTAAAATCATATTACCAAATTAAAATGGCTGAAAATGTTATGGAAGCCGAAATAGGAATCTTGCGCTATGGTAATTACGATAGAATAACCACGCCAATATTCTTTACTTCCACTATTCTAAACGTAAATAATGGCACAATTAGCGAAACAAGCAAAACTGCAAAATGTAATTTTGTGGAAGTTATTTCATTGTTTGGATTTGCAAAAGATAATTATGTTATCAATGCTGGCGACACTCTTTCAATCACAGTAATTAGATTTAGTGGACAAGAAAAAGCCACACTAAGTTGTAGAGTAATCAATGGTAGTGCAAAAGAAAATGAAAACTTTACTATATCAAACTCAAATTTAAATTTTAATTATAATGAAAATCAAAAAAAAATAACAATTATTAGTATAAAAGAAATAGCACAATCTAACATAATTTCTTTTGAAATTGAATTGATAGTTGATTCCCCAGATAGTGTGGGCACAATTTATAAAACTAGATTTTATATAAAACCTATTGTTCAATATGGTTTTGGTGAAAATATAACAATCACAAATCATAATGATTGTTTAAAAGATGAAAATGGTGATTTTGTTAAAGATGCTTATGATAACTACTTAATTCCTATAACAATAAACAGAAGTGGCTTAATTACAAATTCATATACAGTTAATTATAGACTTGGAACAAATGATACAAATGTATCTCTTACTTATAGTCAATATGGATATGAAAATTCAATCACCTTTAAACCTAATGAAACCAGTGTAACATTTTATTTCCCTGTACTTTTCTATTCCATATCGGAAGATGTTGTTTGGAAATATAATTTAGTACTAAATAGTGATGCTTGGTGTTATGACAATGAAATAGAAATTCTTTTAAAAAAGAATCAATCTGCCGGTGAAATTGGATTTAATCAAACTAATTATAATATTGTTGCTTATCAAAACCAGGGCTATGTAGATGGTTATATATGTGTAGAAAATAATGTCTTAAAAAATACTACGGCACAAGTTACTGTACAACTTGAGTATTTAACTGAGATTGAAGACATTAATAATGATACATTTGATTATTTTTTTACTTATGCTAATGGTTATGAGTTTGATAGTCAAACAAATATTTTAACTTACACAACTACACTTCAAATTGATGATTTGGGTTTATATTTTAATTTTTCATTATCAGATATTCAAAGTGTTACACATGATATTCAATTAAAAATGACGATTTTGTCTATTGGAAATCATGGTACTATTAAACCTCAATACGGTTTTGCAATAATAAATTATACTTATACCGAAATAAAAGCTGAAATAAATTTATTAGATAATAATCAATACTTATGTGAATCAAATTATACAAAAACCTTATATGAACATTATTTATCCACAAATTTTTACCTATATGATAGCAAAAATACAACTTCAAATCGAGATGTAAAACTTAAAATTGAAGTTTTGAATAATGATTATGATTTTACAATTTTGGGCTATGATACAGTAAATGATAATGTATATTATATCAATTCAACACAAGGTGATATATTTAATTTACGAAAAATAAATATCTCTTGGTTAGATAACGAAATAATTAGCGACACAAGAACTTTCTCTATTCGTTTAAAAGTTAGCGTAGTTGATGATTCTTGTTTACTAATTGGCGATGGACTTGTTACAATAAATATTTTAGAAGATGATGAATATTCAACACTAGATGTTTCTAGTTCCAATACAAACATAAAAGAAAATTGGGATCAATTTATTACCAATAGTGAAGATGGTAATAAAATCGTTTTTGCACTTCTCAATGCTCCACAAGAAAATTATTTACCAACAATCACATTAAGAATAACTTCAAATAATGATGAATTAAAATTAAAAAACATAAATAATGAAATAATCAATCTTGGCGATTTAGAAATAAATTTCAATACCAATTTATTAACTTATTCAATTTATTTTAAAACACCTGATGATGGCTTGCTTATCGATACTTATGTTACTTTTGAAATTATAAGTTACGAAAATTGTTTTATTGCAAATAATATTGTTACATTTAATATTAAAAATACTAGTAGAAATAATGCTATCAATTTTGTATCTACAAGCGTTAGGGCAATGGATACAATAGAAACCAATCTCTATATAGATAGTTGGGGCGATCAAAAAAATGTTGATATTGCTATTAGACAAATTGGTGGAACAGCAACTAGCGAAGATTATGAATTTATTACTCAAAGCGTTATTCTTCCATACCATGTTCAATCCGCTTATTTTACAATTAAAGGTCAAGGAAATATTTTAGAAAATCAAACTAAGACAATTATTTTTGAAATATATTCACCTAGCGGAACAATATTTAAAACTTATTATAGCACTATGGAAGTTACTCTATATAGTAACTTAGGCGACGCTCAAATTGGTTTTACAAACGCAGCTTATGAATATAAAGAAAATGAATCATATACAATTTATTTAACTAGAACAGGAAATATCGCAAAAGAATGTTATTTTGATTTTGGTTTACAAAACAACGAACACTCAATAGATGTTTTAACCTACCCTTATTATGTAAAATTTGAAAGATTTGAAACAGAAAAATCAGTTAAAATAAAATTAAATACAGACAACAAAATAACAAGTAATTTTGAAGATTATATTGTACTTAATTCAATTCCTAATATGGGCGAATCTTTTGTGTTAAGAAATAAGCCAAAAGTAAATGTGGAAAACATTGAAAGTTTGGGGGAAATATCATTTACAAACAATTATTTTGAAGTGGTAGAGGGACAAGTTCTTGAACTAGGAATTACCCATAGTATTTCAATTATTCAAGTTCCAGTTACTATTAAAATTCAAAGTACTTTGAATTATTTACCAGATTTTGAATTTGCTTATTACAACCGCACAATAACTTCATTAGGTAAAATTTATATTCCAACTTTAAGTTGCGATATATTAAAAAATGCCGATAGAAATTATATCGTAACGGCTTTATATGATGGAATTTTACTTGCTGAAACAAGCATTAAAGTAATAGATAATGCTGTTTTTGGTAATATTGAGTTTGCTGATGAAAGTATTACAATAAATGAAGGCGAAGATTTTAGCATCAAATTGGAAAGAGATGAAGATAGTAATTGCCCAGTAAGTTTGGCAATATTTTTGCAAGGTGATTTGAAGTATGGCATCGACTATATTTTAAAATCGACAGATAATGTTTCTTATGAAAATGGACTTATCAAATTATCTTTTGATAGATATCAAACAGAAAAAAATATTATTTTTACTTCAATTGACAACAACAAATTTGAAAAACCTATAAATAGGCTTACTGCAAAATTCTATGAATCATATACAACTGGCACTACATTTACAAATTCATCAGATTTACTTATTGATGTTAAAGATATAAATACTGCCGGAAGTTTACAATTTAGTGTGGAAAGTCAGCATATTTCGTATGATAACAATATTGAATTAAATGTGGTTTATACAGGTGTTCAATATGATTTTGATTTTAATATTATTGTTGAGTATGAACAATTACTTACAGCAGAACAAGATTATATAGTGTCAACAAGAAAAGTTTGTTCAAGTTATATAAACAATGTTAGAAATTATAAAATTGTAATTATTCCAACTGAATTTTTAACAAATAAACCAACAAGAGCAAGTTATAAATTATCTTTTGAAGTGGTTTATAATGACGAAATAGTAAATAATATAACGCTTAGTGAGCCAATTATTTTACAAGCAGATGATAGCATTTATTATGGTGAAATTTCTTTTGCAAACAATCAAAGAATAGAAATATTGGAGCATTGTGGCGAAGTTGAAATTCAGTTTAATTATACAAAACCTTTTGAAAGTAATCTTACAAAATATAATACTGTTACAATTTATGCCGAAAGCGAGTATTTTGAAAATGGTCGTTTTGAAAAGTCTTATATATATATTACACCTGGTTTAAATTCAATATTTATTCCTATTTTAAACAATACTATAAAAGAACAAGACAGATATTTCGATATTGTACTTGGAATTTTAACTCCAAATATAAACAGTAGTGTTATTAGTTTGCCTGCAATAATAAGAGATGGAGAGTCTATAATTTCTGTAAGTGATAAAACATTTATAGATTCAAATCCAATAGCTTACATAACTTTAACTAGAATGGGCGGTGATGACGGCGAAATAACTATAAATTATAATACTATTGATAAAACAGCAGTAAGTGGTACACACTTTACCGCAATAAGTAATGGCACTGTTACATTTTTACCTGGTGAAAAGACAAAAACAATAGAAGTTGAATTGTTGATGTATGAAAGTCAAAGTGATACAAATTTTGAAATTGCTTTCACTTGTGCATTAGATTATGTACATATTACAGAAGATTCAATTACTTGCACTATAAAAAGTGGTGTGATTAGTTTTGTGTTTGATTTAGACACAATTAGAGTTATAGAAAATGCTGGCGAATATGTTTTAAATGTTACACGAAATGGCTCTTTAATTGGTGATAAAACTGTTTCAGTAGAATTAGTTTCAAGTGTTGGCGAAATAGGTATTTTATCTTATCCACTTTCATTTACATCATATAATGGAATTCGCAATTTTACAATTACTATTATGCTTAGTGATAATAACACTAATGATGGTAGTGATAGATTTGCAAAATTACGATTGATAAGCGAAGATTGTTATGTTGATCCAGAGGGCGACATTGTTATTTATTTTACTGACGAAGATAATTTTATTTGTAATGAAATTATTTCAAGTGTTGAACTTGATTTAACCAATTATGATTATAATTATATGAAATATATATTATTTGATGTAACTAATGACGGTATAGATGATTTGGTCGTTTATGATGGACTTTATTCAGTTTATGCCTTTAAAGGAACGGGCACAAGTTTTGTTGATGAAAGCAATGGCAAACCTATTTGGTCTAATAATGATATAAATTATTATGGAAATTTAGATTTTTCAATATTCACTTATGATAACGACAAAAGTGCTTTAGGTCAAAATTATGTTTCTAAACTTCTTATGGGCCTATCAAAATGTATTTATGAAATAAACTATTCAGCAGAAAATAAATTTTACAGTAAAATTTACAGTACTAATTTTGTAAATATAAATGGATATTACAGAAATGACTTTATGCTTTATTATAAAAGCACTAATAAAAATAACTCTGAAGAAAGAAATATGGTGTTCTATTGTTATGCTAATGGAATTGAATATGAATATCAAATTTTTGGTGGTTCTCCTAATAAATTAAGTTTAAGTTATATTGAAGATAAAACTGTTAATGAATTTACTAGCTTTGTAACTGACGGAACTATAACAATTAATCAAAAAAATTATGAAGTTGTAAAATCATTAGTTTATTCTTACAATTATGCTGGTAATTATAGATATACTTTCAATATGCCAAATAATTTTGCCTTCAATTGTGCCTTTATGAAACATAACGATTATAAGGCATATTTGTGTGTTCAAGATGCCGCTACAAATAACATTTATATCTATGAAAAATTATCTGGTTATGTAATTGATACTTTAAATTATAAATATCAACTTACACAAATTGGCGGCAAATTAATAGGTTGCGAATTTGTTGATATAAATAATGATAGCGTAATTGATTATATTGTTACAATAAAAACCGCAACAGGCATAAAAACATTTACTTATGTTGTTTATAATAATGACTGTATTAAGATAAATTTAACAAAATTGGATAATGTCGCTTATATAGATTTTACGAACAATGGTACTGTTAAGGCAACAATTGTTAACATTGTTAATAATAAGATAAAATTGACATATTTAAAACAATCTTCCATTGATTATGTATTAAAAATTGATAGTCAAATATCTGTTAATGAATATGAACAATCAACAAAATTTTCAATAACTAGACCACAAGATAATAGTTTAAGTGAAGATGAATTTACTTTACAAGTTGTTATTCAAGGCGTGTTGAATTATACAATAATTGATGGACTTTATAAATTGGAAATTGGCGAAAGCGCCAAAGAATTCACCTTTAATTTTGAAGATGATGATATTAGGAATGAAAATTCAATTATTATTTATGTATTAAAAAATGGTGTTATTGTATCAAGAAAAGTTATCAATATTATTGATAACGATTTTGGCGGCAAAGTTAGAATTACCCCTTATGAACAATATAATTACGATGGAAACAAAATGCCTATTATAAATGAAAATGAAGTTTATGATTTACTTGTTTCTAGAACTATTGGTACAGAATTTATGACTTTTGATGTAAAAGTTTACAAACCAAATGGAGAATTATATACAACAATTTCTTCGCATTTTGATGAATATCAATCAACAGTTTATGTGCCTATTACAGTAACAAATAATGGCGAATATAATAACGGTATTTATTGGAGTGTTGAATTAGTCAATTTGTCAAATGATGCCGTTATTAACGGAAATGGTTGTAACCACGCAAGTTTTGTTATTAGTAATGATGACAGTGGCTTAATGAAGCAAGCTTCACAAGCCGAACAAGAAGAAATCTTTAATTGTGCTTCAACAAATCTGTATTCTAATACTTCAGAACTCGTATCTAATAATGGTGATTTAGGAGCTGTATCAGTACCAGGACGTGGAGATATAAATTTATCGGATAATATAACAATTAATTATGATCAATCGGGCTATAATGATTGCCGAATTGAAATTTATATTAATAATTCTTTAATTTACAATTTCATTAATATTGTTGATTCTTACGGTCAAAATTATAATTATACTATTGATTTAGATAACGATGGAATTAAAGAATTAATAAGTGTTTATCGTGATAGATTTATAATCTATAAATACGATATCAACACAGAAAGTGTATATATTGAAGGTATTTATAAATTTGATAATTATCTATCTAGTTATGTGCAATTTATCACATTTGTTGATGAAGAAGATAATTTATTAAAATTAGGTATGGTTATAGGTGGATATGTTAAATCTACATTATTTAAGTTTAAATATGCTAATGAAAAAATAAATGCTTACGCTTGGATAGAAAATGAAAATATACAAACTACAGCAACTGAGGGGAATACAGCATCATTTAATTTAAGAATTTATGCAAACAGCTCGGGCGTTTTAAATATTGACATATCAGAGAATAGAGCAGTAATTAATAGAGACTATATTATTAGTGGTGGAACACAATTTAATTATACAATAGGAATTAATGAATATAATCTTGCTATTGAATTTAAAGTGGACAACTTCTATGAAAGACTTGAAAGTTTTACGATAACTCTAAGACAAGAAAACGGTAATAAGATATTATTAAATAACAATCAAAGTGTAACGTATTATATTATTGATAATACCGAAAGAACGGCAAAACTTAATACTTCTTCACCTTTCTATGTTGTTGGTGCAACTGCTGAAATCAATGCAAATGAACTTTCACCAAATGCTGCACGTTATGTTTGGATTGTTAATGGAATCACTTATAATACAACTTCAAGCATCTTAACTTTACCTAATGTATCAATGGACCAAAAAATGGTTACATTAATTGCCTATGATAATTTAGATAATGAAATTTGTTATGTTGTTGATTCTATTAATGTAGTTGATGCAACTTCTTTTACAATTTTAGAAAATACTAAAGTTCCAAGTAATATCAATGCGTTAGGTATGCTTACATTAAAATACAAAGTTTCAATATATGGTAACATTGTTCCCAATATTGCTTGTAAAATTATATTTAATGGTGTTGAAAGTGAAATAATAAGCAACGAACAAGGTATT
Organism: Clostridia bacterium; assembly: GCA_023228225.1. Taxonomy (GTDB): domain Bacteria; phylum Bacillota; class Clostridia; order Christensenellales; family UBA1242; genus JALOBO01. Next base: position 42,294 of record JALOBO010000001.1, on the reverse strand, counting down.
GTAACATTTAACATTAATATTTCAACTTATGGTATTTACGAATTTTCTATCACAATAAAAAATGCAGTATTTCAAGGCATTACCCTTTCTGTTCCTACTGTAAGAAAAATAATTACATATGAATTGGAAAATATAGGGGCAGTTTATACTTTCTATACAGCAGGACAAAATTTGGCAATCAAAAATTTAAGTGTTGCTTGCGTTCAAAATAATAGAACACAATATGGTTGTACTAATATTGATGGTATGGTTACATTCTATATTTCTATTGGTATTCCTTTAAAACTTTACATTAATACAGAAGATTATATTTATAGCGATTTAGAAATTGTAGATATACTTGAAAGTAGAGAAATTGATTATACTTATACTAATACTGCAATTAATGAAGTTATATATTTAAAAACATATGAAAGCAATGAATTACCAACATTTGATAGTTACGATATTTATACTATGTCATCTCTTTTCAAATATCGTTATCGTCCAGATCAATCTGATACTCCTTACGAAATGGATCCTATGGGAACAACAGTTGAAAATGCTCCTACTTATAGTTATGATAAAGATCCTATAAATAGAGATGTTTCTGATTTTACTTATACAATGAACACTATAAGAGGAACTGAAATTGTTGGCGGAAGAACGTATGAAAGATATAGTGTTGGTACAATTATTGAACTAAAAATGACAGCAAAAACAATGTCATTTAATGGCTATCAAATGGTTGTTAAGTTAAAACTTAATAGTTTTGACACAAGCAATTTAAGAGTTTACTTTAATTGGTATAATGATTCAAACAATTATATTCGTGCAGGACAAAATACAGTAAACTATGACTTCTATTCGGGTAGATATACTTTAATTACTTCATATGTAGACAGCGATTATATGTATGTAACTGCTACTTTATATGGAAAATATTTAAACGAAGTTGGAGATGGCGATTATTTAACAATGGTTATAAAAACCGGCGGACTAGAATATGAAACAAATCCATTGTTAGCAATAGGATTAGATCCTATTGAAGCCGCAATTCAATCTGCCGATCAAACAATGGCAATTTTAGCAGCTACTAATACGTTGAATGCTTGTTATGTTGAAGGTGAAAGTTTTACTCCACAATTTGGTGAATCAGGATACACTTATGAAATTGATCAATCAAATTTAACAATGAAAGTGTATATGGGGTATGCTGCTAATACAAAGAGTCTAGATGTTACAGAGGATCCTAATCAAAGTTTCGGAGAGGGACTATTAGAGGATGCTGTGATGTCCATATTTAGTACATTAGGTGCCAAAATTAACACTGTATCTGGTGCGATCATGGAAATGAGATATAATAATAAGCGTTGGGAACCTGTTAATCTTCAGGCTTGTTATATAACTAGTATGAATGATTATGCTACATTTTTTCAACAACAATTCGTTGTACCTGTTGTCTTTATTCCTGTACCAGTGTATGTTAATATTAGTATGCGTGCAGCAATTCAAACACAATTTGAACTTGCTTGGCAAAATATTCAAGAATATTCAAGTGAATTGATATGCTATCATAAAGATGGTGATATAACCTATAATCTTGGTATTAAAGTTGAAGGAGGCATTGGCGTTGATGGTATTGTTGGCGTTGGTGCTTGGGGTGCCGTGGATACAAGTTTAAAAGTACATGATAATGGAAATTGTGAATTTGGATTAAAATTTAGCGGTGGAGGTACGGTTTATTTAACAATTTTCTCATTTAGTTATGAGTTTGCAAGTTTTGAAATTGGCCATTACGAAGATTTATATAATTCAGAATTTTTAAATATGCCCATTGGTCAATTGAAATTGATTGATAAGGCAATATATATACGGCAACACGAAATTGGACAATACACCGAAGGAAGTGGCATTACCGAAGATGTTATTATTGACACCTTAAATCCATCAGTTAAACCACAAATGGTAAATTTAAACGATAACAGAAAAATGATTGTATGGAATGATACAATTGAAAAAGATGGTAATATAATTGAAGTTTTATCTTATGGAATTCTTGAAAATGGCATATTAACTGATATTGGAACGGTGGATAATGATACTTTTGGTGATTCTGAATTTATTTTGACCACTTTAAATGGCAAAGCACAAATTGTTTACTCAAAACAAAGAGTTTATACCGAAAGTCTTTCTAATAGCTTCAAATTTGCAGAAATGGCAGTGGCAGAATTTGATGGTACAAACTGGACAGTAAAAAAACTTACTGATGATATTTATAGAGATTATGCACCAATTATTGCTACCGAAGGCGATAATGGCATTATTGTTTTCCAAAAGAATACAAATAATGACTACAGTGATGAAAATACAATAACTGAATTAACCTTAAGTAGTCCTATTAATAACAAAATATTATATTGCGTCTATGATAATGGTTATAATACTGTTAATATTGCAAAAACAAATATAGGAAATATTGTTTCCTCTGCATTAGGCGTTTATAATAATAAAGCATACTATATATTTGAAGTAGATGATGATAGCAATTTATTAACCTATGATGATAAATATTTTGGATATATTGTTTATGATTTTGATACAGGTGAATGGAGTGATTTAAACAAAGTTGTTTTGTATGGTGGAGTAAAATCTGTAAGGATTATTAAAGCAAATGATGCCATATATGCAGGCTTTATTTCGGGCACAGATTTAATAATTTATGATTTAATCAGTGGCGATTTTAAAATTTTAAGTGAAAACTTTAAAGCGGAAAGTTTCTATACGGCAAGTAATGAAAATAATATTGCCGTTGTTTATAGTGGATTATCCATTAATGAAAATGGCGAAATAATTAAAAATTTATTTTCAATTATGTATTATCCTGTATTAGATGAAATAAGTGGTGAAGTGCTAATAACTGAGGCACAAGATGTCAACGGTTATTGCAATTTAAATTATGACGATGCTGGCAACCTAGAAATATTATTTATTAAAATCCGACAATTTGAAGTTGTTGAAAATGATACTATTACTACTTATGAAGTAGCCGATCTAGGATATGTTGTTAAATCGTTTAGTGCATATTTATCTATTGATGAAAATAAAATTTCACACACAAAAGAAAATGGAATTGTCAATTTAAGTTTACCTATCAATAACAGTGGTTCTAAAATAGCCACAAATATTACAGTAAACATTTACAGCAATAGTGCAAAGACAAATTTATTAGCAACAAAAAATATTGCAAGAATCAATCCAAATTCCATTGAAAATGCTTTAATCAATATTACTGTTGGTGAAAATGACATTGATTTATTTATTGAAATAATATGTAATGGTGTTGATATAGAAGATGATTTGATAGAATATAGCACAGTTAATGTTGAACTATCTATAAAATCTATTGATGTAATTGAAAACAATGGTAAAATATATGCTTATGTAACTATATATAATAACGGCTTAAGTAATGCTTTGAATATTACGGCAAAATTTTGTAATAAAAATGGCGAAGTGTTAGAAACAGTACTTATTAGCAAAATTTACTCAAATACTGCGGTAAATATTAGTGCGCTTTTATCTAATAATTTTACAGGCAATGAGTTTTATGCGAAATTGATAATTACAAGTGAATATGTTGAAAAAAATCTTAACAACAATGAATTGAGCGGTGGCTTTAATACATTATTAAAAGAAAGCATTAACGCAACATCAATAACATCAACTACAAACAGTATGGCAATTAAAAAAGGTGAAAAGGAAAACTTATTAGTTTTAATTGAACCATTGAATGCCAAAGTTATCTATACAACTTCAAATTCTAGCGTGGTAACCGTTTCAAATAGCGGAACAATAACAGCAGTTGGCGAGGGTAATGCTTTTGTTACGGTTTGGAGCGAAGATGGTAGTGTTTCCAAAACAATATTTGTTGCAGTGTATGAAAACGAAATTAACGAAATTATATTGAGTAGATAGGAGTTTCAAATGAAAAATGAAAAATTAAAAAATGGTTTATTTAAAATTATAAAGGCTTTTAAAAATAAAAAGTTTTTAATAATTTTTATCGCTTCAATAATGACTATTGTTTCTGCAATGATAGTTTTATTCACTGGTTTGCTAACTGGGCAAGAATTTAATTTTTCACACAACGGCGAAAGTTTTTACTATAATGGCAATCCTATTGAATTTTATGTAACAAATCCAACAGAAGGTGTGGAATATACCTACACCTTTAATGGCGAAATAACTCTACCTGTGCAAATTGGGCAGTATACTGTAATAATTACAGGTACAAAAGGCAATATAATTCAATCAAAAACATTTTCTATAAATATTATACAAATGGCATTAACTTTTGAAACACCAGATAGTAATCCTGTTTATGACGGGAATACACATAGTATTAGGGCGTTTTGTGAGTTGAGCGATGCTGAAATTACATACACCTACAATGGAAGTAGTGCTTTACCTGTAAATGCAGGGAATTACACCGTAGTTGCAAGAATTGAAAACTCTATTTGTATAACAAGTGCAACAACAATTTTTACCATAAATAAAAAACCGGTTGATGTTGTTTTTGGAGATTCAGAATTTGATTATGACGGGCAAGTAAAAACACCACTACCAACGGTAGAAAATTTAAATAACCTAAATTATCTTTTCTATTATAATGGTTTTGTAACAACTTTTCGTGATGCTAATGTTTATGAAGATGTTGTAGCCGTATTAGATGAGCAAAATTATTCGGGTACAAGTTTGGGTGCAACAATTACAATTAATAAGGCACAAACGCAAATGCAATTAAATACAACAACATTCACTTATAGTGGTGAAAATTTAGATATTTCAAACTTAATAGAACCATCAAATTTAACTTATCAAGTTATGTATAAAAAAAGTGATGCAACTATTTATTCCAGTTCTAAACCAATAGATACTGGTGAGTATAGTGTTAAAATTATACTGTTAGATAATAACTATACTGCCGATGAATTGATTGAAACAATAAATATAGAAAAGAAAGAACTAATAGTAAAATTATCATCAAACCAAAATAAAATTTATGGCGAAACTGATAGTGAGCTATCAATTGAAGGCGTAGGGCTTGTTGGTGGCGACCTGTTATATAATGTTTTTGATGTTGAAAGCATAACAAGAGAAATTGGCGAAAATGCGGGATTATATGATGTTGAAATTGTTGGAGATTTAAATACAATTTCTAGTGTAAATTATCAACTCTCAATAGATAATTCTGTTCAATATGAAATATTAAAGAAACCTTTAACAATAACTATTGATAATGAGTTCCTTAACAAGGTATATGGAGAAACTGAATCACCATTTGAATTCTCGGCAGATGGGTTTATTGGCAGTGATACCATTGCCCTAATAGGTGGAACCATAACAAGAGAAACTGGCGAAAATGCAGGCGATTATGACTTTATTTTTAGTACTTTAATCAGTGACAACTATTCCTTTTTAGAAAGTAATCAAAAATTTACTATATCAAAAGCAAGTGCAGAAATCTTACCTCTTAATTGGTGTAAAGTTTTTGGCGATTTAGAACCAAGTCTTTTATTTAATTTTGCAGATGCTGATTTGAGCGAATTATCTTATTCAGGAGAATTGACAAGGGTGGAAGGAGAAATAGTTGGTGAATACGATTTTGATTGTTCAAATTTAATTACAGATAATTACAATTTATTTGTAAACTCAACTAAAAAATTTCAAGTGTTAGAGCCAACTACTATTGGTATTACTTATGCTGATGATGGAAACGGAAACTTTACAGCAACAATATCAAGCAATATCACGGATTGTGCCATTGCTTATATCTATAACGAAACACCAGTTACTAAAATAATTTTAAGCGAAGATGTAAGTTTAACGGGATATCTTGTTTTACCTAGCAGTTTAACAAAATTTGATGGTAACATAAATAGTTTTGATATTGAATTGATTGTAAATACTAATAACACATGGATACAAAAACAAAATAATATTTATTACACAACCAATTTTACAAATATACTTTTTGTTGACAATGTAATTGGCGATATAGAATTAAATGAAAATTTGCAACAAATACCTAGCAGTGCGTTTAAAGGACAAACTGAATTAACTGGTATAACTCTATATCAAAATATAATTACTATAGGTAAAAATGCCTTTTTGGATTGTGTTAAATTGGTAAGCATCAATTTGCCAAATAGCATACAGACAATAGGAGATTCAGCATTCAAAAATTGTACAAAATTGACCACTATAACTCTACCAAACAATTTGAAAAATATAAATAATTCTTTGTTCGAAAATTGCGAATTTTTGACCACAGTGAATATACCAAACTCTGTTCTTAATATTGGTAATGGTGCCTTTAAAAATTGCTACGTATTAAATTTAAGTAGCTTGCCTACTTCATTACTTGGCATTGGCAATGAAGCATTTTTAAATAACAAAGAATTAAAAAGTGTTATTATGTCAGAGGGTTTAATAGGACTTGGTGAATCGGCTTTTTCTGGTTGTTCAAATTTAAAAACTGTAATTTTATCTACATCTACTCATATTGATTTTGATATCATTCCAATGGCAACTTTTGAAAATTGTGTAAATCTTGAATCGATTTCTTTACCAAGTAATATAAAAAACATAGGTGCTTACGCATTTTATAACTGTTCTAGTTTAATTACAATCGCTTTAAATAGTGTACTTGAAATAGGAGAATATGCTTTTAATAATACCAAGTTATCAAATATAGAATTAACTAGCATTCAAAAAATAAGTGTTTATGCGTTTACAAATTGTTTACATTTAGAAAGTGCTATAATAGGTGCAGATATTATAGAATTAGAAGAATATATTTTCTATGATTGTGATGCAGGATTAACTATAAATATTAATTGCTCAGCAACTTATTTTGAAACTCTTAACGACATTAATTACCATTGGAATTATTACGATAATACAAATTTCTACAGTATAAATTGGAATAATTAGTATGGAAAAAAACTTACATAAAGATAAAATTAGTTTATTTAATTGTATATTATTATTCGTTATAATTTTATTATCATGTGTGGGCTCTTTATCTTGTGATTACATGGGTTTAAAAAACACTGTTAATGCATATAGTAATACAATTGAATATGTTAACATAGTTATTTTTATAAACTTTCAAGATAATTCTTTTGGGAATTTTAATTTTGAACAAGGCAATGAATTTTACGACAAATTAAATGGAACAAATGGAACGAGCAGTCTTTATGATTATTATAATGAAATAAGTAATAATAAATATACTTTTAATAGCGAAGTGCTCTATGATGATTACGATAAAGTATTTTGTTACACTGCTCCTAACAATGCTCAATACTATAATGTTACACTTCCAAGTATCAAATATCCTAGACAAGCGTTACTCATATATGATGCGTTATTTGAGGCAAAAGAATATATAAACACCACCATAACTGATATTGACAATGATAATTTTGTGGATAGTGTAATGTTTGTTTTATGTGGGCAAGCAGTGCAAAACTCTATATTATGGTCTCAAAAACAAAATTTTAGTGAATTATTTAGTTATTTACCCGAAACAATAGAAAATGTTGATTACAGTTTTGGATTTTCACAAAATTCTAATACTGCATTTTTAAACAACTTTACAATGCATGTTCAAGATAAATTTACCGTAGGAACTATTTGCCACGAACAAGCGCATATTTTAGGTGCTTATGATTTATATCATGGGGTTGGAGATAGCGTTCCAGTTGGAAATTGGGATATAATGCAAACGCAAACGGATATTCCTCAATATCCATTATCTTACACCAGAAAGCAAATTAACGCACTTGATGATAGTCAAATAACTGAAATTACCGATAGTGGAAGTTATACTTTAAAAAGTGTTACCGAACTTAAAGAAGATACTTCAAGCACGGTGGCATACAAAATTAAAACGAGATATTTTTATAATGGAAATTATATTGATGAATGGATTTATATTGAATATCGTGATCATAGTGGCACAAATAGCAAGTATGATACTATGTTGGAGCAAAGTGGTTTGATTGTTTACAGGGTTCAACCTGACATTCAAACAGGTAATGTAAATGCAAGATATAATAATGTTTCATTTCCTGACCAAGTTTATGTTTATTCGCCAGGAGTTTCAAACTTGGAAAATTTAAGTTTAAGAACTCGTGAAAATTTAAGATATTCTGCATTATCATTAAACAACACTTTGCCAAATAACAATATTTACGATGCACTTGGCAGTGTGAATAATAATCTTAGTTATAATTCAAATTGCATTTTTTCAAGTAATGGCGAAAATACAAAAATATGTATTAGTATAGAACAAGAAGAGAATGGTGAAATAACTTTTTTTGTAGTTGCGCCCAATGAAAATATTACAGTAACTTGTGATGAAGTTCAAACACTTTTTATTGATGATATTGATAGCCTTAATTTATCGTATAATACTACAATAGGCAGTGATTGTTGGCAAATCAATGCAAATAATAGTAATGTTGAAATATTAGAAAACTTAATTTTAAAATTAAACAATATTGGGCAATCAAATATTCAAATAAAAAATAAAATATTAGGTGTGGATATATCTTGTCAAACCAATATTTTAGATTATATAAAATTTGTTAATGTTAATTCTAATCCAACAAAAACAACTTATAATTATGGTGAAACTGCAAATGTAATAGAAGGCAAACTTGCGGGCGTAGAATTGCAATTAGTTTACGCAAGTGGAAGAATTGAAGTAATGGATTTATACACGACTTATATTACGAATTTTAACACAAATATTGATAGTGGTGGAGAATTGATTTCAAGCGAGTATATTAAATTAAATAGTTTTCTTAATACCTACATTGTAACTTCAAATATAGAAATATCTATCCCAAACACTCCAAATAAGCCTGAAAAAACATTAATTATACCCATTTATGTGAAATATATAAAAACTGAAACTTCAACTTCGTGTAATGTATTTTTTTATATTATAATTGTACTAATTTTATTAGTATTATTTACAATCATTTATGTTATTTTCTATAAAAAACATCATAAAAAGAATATACATTACAATATATAGCCAATCAAAACTGTAAAAAAAGAGTATATTTCAAGGATATCCCTGATCTATACTCTTTATTTAGTAAATACCGCTAGTTTCAAACAGTATAGACTAATGAGGTTTTTTTATTTTATATTATGTGTTTTCTGCCTAATTTTGTTGCCATTCTGCCTAATATATGATAATCTTTATGCAGAAAGCAAAGAGGTGTAGGCAGATTGAAAAATTTTGATTATTCAAAGATATTAGATAGCAAGTTCAGTTCAAGTGTTTTAAGTTTAATTTCTGAAATTTATGAACACAAAGGGAAACAGAACTTATTTTTAGTGCAAAAAACCGACAGCCTTGAAAGTTTAGTTAGCATAGCAAAAGTTCAAAGTACAGAAGCTTCAAACAGAATTGAAGGCATCGTTACCACTGAAAAAAGAATCAATGAAATTATGCAAGAAAAAACTATGCCTAAAACAAGAGATGAAGAAGAAATAATGGGATATAGAGATGTTCTTAAAACTATTCACGAAAATTACGAACATATAAAAGTATCGCCAAATTTTATTTTGCAACTACACAGAGATTTATATCAATACTCAACAGGTCAATGGGCTGGCAAGTTTAAAAACACCGATAATTTAATTCAAGAAGAAGATAGCCTGGGCAACAAAAGAATTAAGTTTGCTCCATTAGAAGCATACTTAACACCCGATGCCATGGAAAAAGTTTGCATAGAATATGCAAATGCAAAAAACAAATTACAAGTAGAACCACTAATTTTGATTCCAATATTTATATTGGACTTTTTGTGCATCCATCCTTTTAATGATGGTAATGGACGCATGAGTAGGCTATTAACACTTTTATTGCTATATCAAAATGATTTTGTGGTTGGTAAATATATTAGTTTAGAAAAAATAATAGCAACCACCAAAGAAGATTACTATGATGTGCTAGAACGAAGTTCGTACGCATGGCATGAAAACCAAAATGACCCAATGCATTTTGTTGAATACATTTTAAAAATTATCTTAAATGCTTACAAACAATTTGAAGAAAGGGTAATCACAGTTGAAAGTTTCAAATTATCAAAAGCAGAGCAAATTAAAAATGTGTTTATAACAAAACTAGGAAAAATATCCAAAAAAGAAATTAAAGCGCTGCTACCCCATATTAGCGAAGCGATGATAGAAATGACACTGAAGTCTTTACTAGATGAAGGTTTTATAGAAAAAATTGGTGCAGGGAAAAACACAAATTATATAAAAACAAACTAAACAAATGATTTTATAAAAAAGGGGAAATTGTTATGGGATTAAAAGACTCAATAAGCAAACTAGCTAAAACGGCAGAGACTAAAATAGTGTCTGGAGCAAAAGGTGTTTATGGCTTTGCTAAAAATATTTATGATAAAGAAAAAGCAAAAAAAGAATATTTGAAATTAGAAAAAACAAAAAAAGATTTTTTAATAACAGAATACAACAAAGAGGCCAAACCTTTTAAAATCCATTATAACAACGGTGCAGAAAAAGAGGTTAAATGTTTATATGATTTAGAAAACAAAACCCTTAAAGTAAACCATGAACTAGATAAGTCAACAATAAGCCACTTTACTGATCAAAAAAACCAAAAGTATTTCATTGATAACATTGACTTAAATGGTGATGCCTTTAACTGTTTATTCAATGAGGAGAATTTAACTTTACCACTAGATAAGTTTACTTTTACAACAAAAGAACCTGTCGCAACTAGCTTAAGCACAACCATAAATAACGTTACCAACAATACACAGGTTCAAAACATTAAAGCAAAAGAAAGCATAATTGGTGGAACTGATAATAAGCTTGAAATTGAAAAAGAAACTAAACTTGGGCTACATGCCCATATACACACAGATAAATAGATAAGGAGAACATAATGAGCAGTAAAACAAAACTAGAATTAACTTGGATAGGTAAAAATGAAAAAATTAATTTAGAGCCTAGAATTTTAATTGAAAGACCTGAATTAAGTTTTAAGTCAGAAATTGAAAATGAGAACGCAACGCATGACAACCTTTTAATACATGGAGATAACTTGCTTGCACTAAAAGCACTAGAACAAGACTATGCTGGAAAGATAAAATGCATTTATATAGACCCACCATATAACACTGGTTCGGCTTTTGAACACTATGATGATAATCTAGAACATAGTATTTGGCTTGGATTAATGAAACCTAGGTTGGAAATTTAAAAAAACCTATTATCAGAAAATGGATTGATTTTCATACAAATTGATGATATTGAACAAGCTTATCTAAAAGTCTTATGTGATGAAGTTTTTGGCAGGGTTAACTTTATAAATATGATAGTTGTTAATATGAGTAATTTATCAGGCGTAAAAATGACCGCTGCTATAAACGGTAAGAAATTTCCTAAAATAAAGGAATATATACTTATATATGCAAAAAATAAAGATACTTACAAATTAGATATTCCTAAAATTTCAAAATCTAAATGGGACAATGAGTATAACTATATCATCCCAGAATTTACAAGAGAGATGTATGATAATTATACGAATTCAAATGGAGAAATTATTTTAAACAATATTGAAAAATTAAATCTTGTATCATTAAAGAAGTTCTTATCGGAAAAAAATATATCAGATACTTTAGAATGGAAAATTGAGAATTCATATAGAATAGTTGCTACTAAGCCTAATCATTCATTATATAAAAGAATAATTAATGAGAGTTTTAAAAACGATTTATCTATTGTTAAAAATGCTAGCGGTAAAAATGTTCTTATAAAAAGTGATTTTAACAAACAAACAAAAACGGCTAGATTAGAAATTGTTTTTGCAGAAACAAACAATAGTATATATTTAGGCGACCAATGGAGTGATATAGTAACCACTGGTGGTGTTGGGCAAGAAGGAGGCGTTTTCTTTCCAAATGGAAAAAAGCCAGAAAAACTTATACATAGAATTTTATCTTCAGCAACACAAAAAAAGGATATAGTATTAGACTCATTTCTTGGCTCTGGATCAACAGCCGCTGTTGCTCATAAAATGGGCAGAAAATGGATAGGTATTGAGTTAGGTGATCACGCCTATACTCACTGCAAACCAAGGCTAGACTCTGTTCTGGTTGGAACTGATCAAGGTGGGATTAGTAAAGGCGTAAATTGGGTTGGCGGCGGAAGTTATAAATTTTATGAACTTGCTCCAACGCTTATTAAAAAGGATGTTTTTGGTAACCCAGTTATCAATAAAGAATATAATGCGGATATGCTTGCAGCAGCTATGGCAAAACATGAAAATTATCAATATAACCCAAGCCCAGAAGTTTTTTGGAAGCAAGGTAAATCCTCTGAAAATGCATACATTTATACCACAACTCAGTTAATAACACTAAACTACTTAACTTCAATTCACTCACAAATGAAAGAAAACGAGCATTTGGTGATTGCATGTAAGACATTTGAAGCAGGATTGGAAAAAGCGTTTAAAAACATTACTATTAAAAAAATACCAAACACTTTGCTTGGGCGATGCGAGTTTGGAAAAGAAAATTATAATTTAAACATTATTTCTGTTCCCCAATTAGACGAGGAGGAAGAGGATAATGAATAGAACCTATGAAGAATATGATGTAAATTACATTAGCGGAACAATGAGTCTAAGAAAACCTCAAAAACACAGTCTGGTTGTGCTAGATACAATTTTACAAGAAATAGAACTAGACAAGGAAATAGACTTGCAAAAAGCATTAAGAACAGTTAATGACTTGTTTCCTATTTGCACAAGTTTTGAAAGAGATTTTATGAGCCTGGCTTTTGCGCTTGCAACTGGTGTTGGCAAAACCAGGTTGATGGGTGCATTTATTACATACTTATACACTGTTAAAGGAATAAAAAACTTTTTTGTGGTTGCACCCAACTTAACCGTTTACAACAAGCTATGTGCAGATTTAGGAAAGCCAAACTCTGCTAAATATGTGTTTAAGGGGCTTGGTTGTTTTAATAATTATCCAAACATAATCACTGGCGACAACTATTCTAATTTTTCTGTTGGACAACTTGGCATGGGAGAAATTACAATAAACATTTTTAATATTGCAAAGTTTAATAGAGAAATTGGCAATATTAAAAAACTATCTGAGTATTTAGGTGAAAGCTATTTTGATTACCTAGCAAATCAAGAAGATTTAGTTGTTTTAATGGATGAGTCTCATCATTACAGAGCCACAGCGGGATTCAATGCAATTAACGATTTAAAACCCGTTTTAGGACTAGAATTAACTGCAACTCCTCAAATCGAAAGTGGAAGCAAAACTGTTAAGTTTAAAAATGTTGTATACGATTATCCATTAGGGAAAGCTATTGATGATGGTTACACGAAAACGCCATATGCTTTAACTAGAAGAGATATTGATGTTTTGCAATTTAACAAAACTGAAATGGATAAAATGATGTTGCATGACGGCATTTTAAATCACGAACGCGTTAAAGTAAAATTAAAAAACTATGCACAAAATAATGACTTAAAAACAGTCAAGCCTTTTGCATTAATAGTTTGTCAGAACACGGAACACTCAAAAGAAATTATGGATATAATAAAGTCTGATAGTTTTTTTCAAGGTAGATATAAAGACAAGGTAATAGAAATTAATAGCTCCCAAAGTGGAAGTGAAAAAGAAGAAAATATTCAAAAACTTTTAGAAGTAGAACATTATGAAAATCCAATAGAAATTGTTATTCATGTTAATATGCTTAAAGAGGGTTGGGATGTTAATAATCTTTACACTATCATTCCATTAAGAACAGCGGCAAGTAAAACCTTAAGAGAGCAAACAATTGGTAGAGGGCTTAGATTGCCTTATGGGAAACGAGTGGATGATGACGTTGTAGATGGTTTATATATTACAGCACACGATAAATTTAAAGAAATCGTTGAAGAAGCCAACAAGCCAACAAGTCTGTTTAAAGTTAAAAATACAGTTTTTGCAGAAGATATTAAACCAATGGAAAGTGCAACAACACTTTCAATGTTTGATATGTATGAACAGCAAATAATTGCAGAGGCTCAACATAATATAAGCGTTGATGAAAAGCTTGACGCTGAAGCAAAGGAGCTATTGATAGATATTACAAGAAAAGTTGCTGATAAAACAACGGAGTATTTTAAAAACAACTCAGATACAAGCAACTTTGAGAAAAAAATATCTAGTCTTGTGAATGAGGATTTGGACTTGGCAGAAAAAATTAAAAACAAAAGAGAGTATGCCGATATCATTCAAAAGTTCACAAAAGGAATTATTGTAGAGCAAAAGAAGAACTACGAAAACAATACCTTCTTTATTCCACAAGTAAAAGTTTATACCGAAGACAATACAAATTACTCCTACGAAGATTTTGACTTGGATTTATCTGAATTTAATTATAGTCCAATAGACAATGAAACTATTATAGAAAATTTACTTACAAACGAAACCAAAGTTATCCAAACTAAAATGATTGATTTTGATGTTAATGATCCTAAGATTTATATTTTAAATGAACTTATGTCAAAAGCTGAAATTGATTATGAAGCTTGCAGTGAATTGCTTTATAAATTGTTAACTCAATTGGTTGAGCATTTTAAAAAGAAGTTTTCAATAGAAGAAATAAGAAATATTGTTATGTATAACAAAAAAGACATAACCTTAAGAATTTACAATCAACTTAAAAAACACTTTGTTAAGGATGATGTAGATTTGTATGAACAGGTTGTTGGAGTGTCCAATGTAATTCATAACCCTACAATTGAAAAGTTTAAGGGACAAAAATCTATTTCTTTATACGAGCATTTTGAAGATGGAACCTTACAAAAACAAGTTTTTACTGGCTTCAAAAAAGCGTTGCATGCTGAATATAAGTTTGATAGCAATCCTGAAAAAATATTTGCAATTGTTTGTGAAAGTGATGAAAATGTACTTAAATGGTTAAGACCTTCTCCAAAACAATTTGATTTATACTATGGAGCTGGAAACAGATATCAGCCAGATTTTGTTGTTGAAACACAAGATAGTATGTATCTTATTGAGATTAAAGGTGAGGATAAGCTTTTTGACTCTCTAGTAATACAAAAAAAAGAAAGAGGTGTTAAGTATTGTAAAACAGCAAGTACATATTGTGAAGCAAATAATCTTAAACCATGGAAGTATGTATTTATACCAAGCCAGCAAGTAAAAACCAATTCTTCAATAAAAAACTTAGTTGAGCGATTTAGCTTATAGTTAAATAAAAAATAAATTTTCCCGCGTTATCACCCATTGATAACGCGGGCTTTTTATACTCTAAATAAGGTTTAATAGTTTTTTCAGTGTAACGCTCATTATTACATTGGTATGAAAAAATATTAAAAAGTTTAAAAAACTTTTATAAAAAACCTTGTAGATAGGGTGAAAATTGTCCGTATAAGTATAGGGGGTTAAAAAACTATATGTTGGCGAGTTACCCTATGGATAGTAAAAGTATATTTAATAAGGAGGTGAAGTTTATGGATTAAAGCAATTTGCGCGCGTTTGTTGGCAAGTAACAAAGTTATAGGGGAACAAATCAACCATAGGGAGGAATGACGAAAGAAGTAAGAAATTAGAGTGCTTTTATGGCAAAAAGTGGAGAGAAATTTATTAAGCAGGAAAAGGAGTGCAACAAAATGAATTTTAGCGGGCTGTAAGCGGCTTAAAATAGGCACTTTTACTGAAACAGCCACTTTGCCTAGTGTTACAAAATGAAACATTTTATTGCACCCTACTTTTTTTACGGGAAGACGGGAAACCCGCTTCCGTTTTATAAAGATTTTAATCAAAAAATATCATTGCCCCTTTAAAGAGAAAAGAAGAAATATAATTACATTTTTGTAAAAAAGTATTATGTAACATTCTACTATTTAATACAATCATTACCGAAGGACCTTCTCATTATTTGCAAAGCATTATAATGAATGTTTTTATCTTTTGAAGATGATGCACAAAGATCAGATAGAATAATGGGTTTAATATTGTTATCAAATAATTGGTATGCAATTGTTAAAACGCAAGCATCTGTATCAGTGCCACATATTTCTACTTCATTTATATTTAATTCTTTTAGAAAGTTTATCTGTTCCATATTTAAACCATAGGTATTTTTCTCTAATATTTCACACATAGGATTTATTTTAACAACAAATTCTAAATCTTCTAATGAAATCATGCCATTCCATTTTAAAATATTAAAAAATGGGCTATTATCATTGTTATAAAACTTTGTGTAAAAAATATTGTTAAATTTGCTTTCATTTAAGTAATTATTAATTTTATTTACTAAATGCTTATTATTTTTATTTATAAACCCTTTTTGCATGTCCACAATAATTATGTTTTTCATAAATACATACCACCAAATTTTATTAACTAAGTTTACCACAAATAATTGAAAAAGATAATAAATATTCATTAAATTAAAAACCTAGTGTTTTCCAAAATCATTATTAAGCAAAACTAGTTTTTAGCCTTTAGGGGGTTTACAAAATAGGGTGTTTTTTGCGAATTTACAAAAAAATTTTTAAAAGTTGTAAAAGCCTTATAAATAAAGGGTTTTAGGTGTTTTGGTGAGAGCGTAAAAAGAGTGAAAAAGCGTGTTTTTACCCTAATTTATGCCAAAAGGGGGTTTACAAAAAGCACTATTATAGAGGGGGAAAATATGTTTTTGTGCTATGAAAGGTTGTTTTGTGCTTATTGAGATTGCGTTAAATTGCCCTAAAAATAGTTTACAAAAACCACTATTATAGAGAGGCGTTAATGAATTAGAGATATAAAAAATGAGGAGGTGGCAGAAAAAGAAAACTAACCATTGAAAGAGATATCATTATTTGAAAGAGATAACTGACTGAGATGAAACTAAAATGGAAAAGGAAAAAAATAATGATAAGTAAAAAGAATAACCCTATAAAAAACGATCAATCTTTTAACCTTGACGAAGTAAAAACTTTTTTGAAAGCAATTAAAGGAAACATGTATGAGGTGTATTTTAAATTGATTTTGGCATATCAGTTTTCTAGGCTTGAACTAATGAGTTTGGAGTGGCAAGATATTGATTTTGAAAATGACACAATTACAATTTGCCCAGTATCATATGTAGTATTAAATAAGTTTTATTACAGCTGGCACATTGAAAAGTTGACTGAACTAAAAAGAGAGTTTCCGCTTTTGCCAAACATTAAAAAACTACTTATAGAGTTAAAAGAACAGCAAGAAATTAATCTTGAAGAGAATGGCAATGATGAGAACATCAATTTTGTTTGCTTAAAGAAAAACGGCACACGAATGAATGTGAATACACTAAGTAGAAACATAAGATATTTGTGCAGAGATAACAATTTGCCACCGATACTGCTTTCAGGGCTTAAATTAAGCCTAGAAGGCTTCATTTGCAATCAGGCGAGAGATTATGACTACTACCGTGCTTGGACGCGATTTGACCACAAATTTAACAGACCAAAAAATATTTATAACGGGTATAACTTGTTTAGAAATAAAAGGTTTGTAACTGCACTAAACAATTTACTTGAAGGAAGTCAGATGGATAGAAAGTCTAAGTCTGACATGGAAATGTGAGGCGGAGCATGATGAATACAAATGAAATGACAAACTTTATGTTTAAAGAATACCCAGACTGTGTTAATGTGCAAGAACTTGCCAAGATGCTTGGAATAAAAAGAACAAAGACTTATGAGCTATTAAAGAGTGGAGTTATTAAGTCTATTAAAATAGGCAAGGACTACAAAATTTCCAAACTGAATGTGATTGCTTATATTTACGGAGGCAAGCAGTTATGACAGGAAGATTAAAAGTTAAAAACGGTTTGTTTTATGCCGTTATAAATTATAAGGATGACCTTGGAAGATATAAGCAAAAGTGGATTCCAACTGGATTAAGTGAAAGAGGGAACAAAAAAGAGGCGCAAGGATTTTTGCAAGAACAATTAGAAACCTTTAAACCAAATGAAAATATTCAAGTTGCCGAAAAGCCTAAAACCAGCAATGACATTATATTTGTTGATTATGTAAAAGACTACTTGGAGCATAAGAAAGCAGAAGTTTCACCCTCTGTTTATCGCGCTTATATGACATGCTATAAAGTGATGAAATTGTATTTTGGAAAAAAGCAAAAACTAAAAGATATTACATATCAACATATACTAAACTTCTATGATTATCTTAAAAAAGAGCGAGGTAATAAAAACATGACATTAAAACATCATGCAACCATTTTATCACCCGCATTAAGGCAGGCATATAGAGATGATTTAATAGCTAAAAACCCTTATGAATTTTTGCCAAAGATAAAAAAAGAGAAAACTAAAATGAGTTATTACAACAAGAACGAGTTAGATGAACTATTTAAGGTGACCGACAAAACAGCGATTGGTTTAATTGTGCGAGTAGCCGCATATTATGGTTTTAGAAGGAGCGAACTCATTGGCATTAAGTGGAGCGCAATAGATTTTGATAATAAAGTTATTTCTATCAGCCATAAGGTTTTAACCGTTGAAGGAATAGTATACTTGTCTGACACTTTAAAAACAACTTCGAGCCATAGAAAGTTGCCACTATTACCAGAAATTGAAAAATTGCTTTTAGAGAGAAAAGAAGAGATTGAAGATAATAAACTTATGTATGGAAGAAGTTATAACAAGAAATACTCAGATTATGTTTTTGTTGATGATATTGGCGACATCATAAAACCAGATTATGTATCAAATAAATTTAGGGAACTGCTTAAAGAAAATAATTTAAAACACATTCGTTTTCATGACCTTAGGCACTCTTGCGCAAGTTTGCTTGTTGCAAGTGGCGTGCCAATGAAAAACATTCAGGAGTGGCTAGGGCATTCCAATTTCAGCACAACAGCAGACATCTATTCGCACCTTGATTTCTCAGCAAAAATAGAATCGGCAAATATTATAAGTTCCATGCTAAGCAAAAAAGATGATAACCAAGTGATTGACGAAGAAATTAAAGAACTGGAAAGACTGCTTGAAGAAAAACGAAAAAAAAGAAAGCAAGATGAGTCTGAAATGTAAAAAAAAGGCAAGGGTTAAAAACTCTTGCCTTTTTTATCGTTTGCAGATTTTTTGCAAAAATCACCAAAAAATAACAGGCGTAAACATACGATAAAATATGGCATTCTTGCAAAAATTTTGAAAAAATTCGTGACAAATTCGTGACAAACGCACTTTTTTGAGTGTCGCCACTCAAATTTGCGCATTTTGCAGGTTCGAAAAATGGTGTTTTTAATTAAGCAAAAAACCGTTTTTCGGGTTCGAATTTTTGGCAAAATATAAAAAAAGTAGCGACTGTTAAAAACCGCTACAATGCCCATAAAATAAGGCTTTCTGGTGCACCCACCAAGACTCGAACTTGGGATAATGGTTTCGAAGACCATTGTGATATCCACTTCACTATGGGTGCATAGTTATCTAAATTTTTTGGTACGAATTGCGAACCCGCAAAGAGTGGTTCCGAAGACCAATGCTCTATCCAGTTGCGCTAATGGTGCTTAAAACTAAGTAAGTATATATTAACTATATTTTAAAGTCAATATTATAAAAGCAAAAATGCGGTTATATATTATATATGGTAATTATTTTTGTTTTTATAAATTTCTAAAAATACGATTTGGTGGTTTTTAATAAAAATGTTTATGAATGCACTTAGTTAAATTATTTTGTAGAAATATTTTAATACTAAGTAGTAAAAAGCATTTAACATAATTGGCTTTTTTTGATATAATAATTTTATTACAAGATACAATAATTAAAAAGGACTAATTATGAAATATTGTGGCAAAAAGATAGAATTTGGAAATTATTCTCCGCAAATGTGCAATGTGCATGAAATTAGAAACGTAAATATTAAAGAAAATTTAATGAATGTACTATTTGTAGCATTTGTTCTTTTTACAATATTAAGTTCAATATTTTCATCTATTTATACTCTTAGTACAGTAATTGGCCCATCAATGAAACCTACTTTAAATATCACTGGTTCAAATAACAGTGATGTGGTATATGTAAACGGGAATTCAAATGTGATGCATGGCGATATTGCGGTTATAGAAAAAACCACATACTATGTTATCAAGCGTGTAATCGCGTTACCCGGAGACACCATAAACATTGTAGAAGATGAAAACTGGAATGGGGTAAACGTAAATCTGCATTATAGAGTTTTGCTTAATGGTGAATTATTAGATGAATCGGGATATCTTAATTTTGCACTTTCAACCACTAATCTTTATGAACATTTTGAATCTTTTAACAATTACAAAATTGAAAACGCTTCAAGGGTTAACGCAGACGGGAGCATAACAATTGGCAATAATGAAATATTTATAATGGGCGATAATAGAACAGATAGCGAGGATAGTTCTGATAATGGTCCGTATGATTTAAGCAAATTATTAGGAAAAGTAGAAATAATTATTAGATATCAAACTGGAATGATAGAACATTATAATCAAAAAATAATTGGAATGATAAAAGTGTATTTAAATAAAATTTTTTAAACATCTTTTTAAATGTAAAGTTTTATGCTAATATAATTATAGGGGTATTACAGTGATAAGTGCAGACATTAAAAAATACATTATTGTTTTATTATCATTTTTGCTAGTAGCAAGCATTATTTTTATTGTAACATTAACTTATAATGTAAAGGTTGAAAATTATTTTTCTCAAAATGTGCAAGTTACTATTGTAAATGCCGGCGATACCGAAGGTCAAAATGGAATTTATACCAAACCACTTACAGATTTTACGCAAAGTAAATATAACGCTGAAAAACAAATGTATTATAGCATCGTAGAATTTTCTGGGAAATTGGATTTGTCCGAGAGTTCGCTTAAATTGCGTGAAATTAGTTTTAAATTAAAATCTACACAAAGCGGAAACTTAACTTTTAACATTAATTATGAAGATGGATCTAAATCTATTAATGATAAGTTTTCACTTAATTTAGTTGCCAATCAAGTATTTGTTGTAACAAGAACAGCAACAATGCAATATACCGAAATATCTGAAAACTGCAAGATGGTGATATCAGTTATTGCGATTGATGAAGAAAGCATTGCTAATCCGGATAACATAGCATTTGCAATTTATAATTTGGCATTAAAAAAATAACTTCCTTAGCAAACAATCCACTAATTTAAAAAATACGATATAATATTGATGAATAATTAAGAAATTGAATGACAAATTACTAAATTACTGTTTAATATGCACAATTTTGTTTTACAATGTTGAAAAATATGTGTTAACATACAGTTAATACTGATTAATTCAACAAAAGTTCAAGAAATTTTTATCGGGGATTGTATGGAAAATTTTCTTCTTTTTAATTCAATAAATTTTTTTGCTCTTGCAGTACTTGCAATACTGTTAATTGATATGTCTTTATATCTTAGCCGAAATAAAGATTTTCACAAAAGCATTTGGCGCGATGCTTTGCTTTTTGCACTACTGGCGCAAACACTTGATATTGCTTGTTGGTTTGTTAACGGGCGACAGGGTGTTTTTTATACGATTATGGGATATGGCTTAAATGTATTATTATTTTCTATTTCTGCATTAATGGTTGCTAAAATGGCAATGTATATTCAATACAGTTCAGATTTTAAAATTGAATCATATAAAAAATTAAAAACCATATGTTATTTTACTGTTGCCTATGTGGCTATATTGTGTACAGTGAGTATATGGGGACATTTTATATTTAGCGTAGATTCTAACAATTTGTATCATCGAGAAGACTGGTACTATTTAATGATGGCAGGTGTGTTTTTTCCAGTAGGTTATATTTTTGTAAAACTAGTATTAAAGTATGCAAAAACTTTTAATAGAATTTTGAAAGACAATAAAATGATTATTCTTCTATTAATTATTAATATTATAGTGCCCATTGGTCTAATAGTATTACAAGGAATGAATGTAACCAATGTTGCAGT
This sequence comes from Clostridia bacterium, assembly GCA_023228225.1. Taxonomy (GTDB): domain Bacteria; phylum Bacillota; class Clostridia; order Christensenellales; family UBA1242; genus JALOBO01. The sequence continues at coordinate 20,209 of JALOBO010000001.1, read as the reverse complement.
TATTTTTCCTTTTATTACTTTATCAACAGTAATAATGCATTTAATAACAATGGCAAATACTGCTGGTACCGATTTTTTAACAAAATTAAAAAACAATTTTGGTGTAAATAAGCATTTTGCATATTTTCCGAAAATTACAAACTATTACTATGCCATCGTATTTTTTGATTTAAACAATTTTAAATTTATAAATGACAAATTTGGGCATAAAGAAGGCGATGAAGTATTAAAGGCATTTGCAGAAATATTGGCAAAGGAAATTAAATCTGGCGATATAGCCGCAAGACATGGTGGCGATGAATTTTTTATAGGAGTAACGCTTAAAGATCCCGAAGAACTGGATTCAATAATAAAATCAATACAGGCAGAGGTAAATAAATACAATCAAACTGTAAAAAACTACAAAATGTCATTTAGTTATGGTATAAGTATTAATAAGCCACGCCATAGTCTTAATTATGAACAATTAATTAACGAAGCAGATGAAAAAATGTACTCTAACAAATCTATTAGCAAACAACTTGAATTAGATATATAGTTTTATAGCAAAGAGGAAAAAATGGATAATTTTATAACTTTTAATGCAACAAATTTTTTTTCGCTATTTATACTAGCGATAATTTATTTTGACTGTAAATTAAATTCACGCAAAAGCAATGAGTTACACAATAAATTGTTTTCAAGTGCCTTAATTTGTGTAATTATTGCGCAAGTACTAGACATTTTGTGTTGGTTTTTAATTGGGCAGACTGGTTTATTTATTACAATTATTAGTTATATAGCAAACATACTCCTATTTACTTTTGCTGCTCTACTTACTGCGAAAATTGCAACGTTTGTTCAATACAGTGCGGATTTTGATGAGAAAGAATATAAAAATATAAGAAACATATCTTGTTTATCGACGGGCTTCGTTTTGTTGCTATCAATTTCAAGTGTTTGGCTTGGTTGGATTTTTAAACTGGACGCAAATAATAACTATTCAAGGGGAAATTTATATTTTTTAATAGTGATTGGCGTTCTTTTTCCTTTAATTTATGTGTGTTTTAATCTTATTAGAAAACATTTAAAATCATTCAATATAGTAGCAAGAAGTAATAAATTGTTGGCGCTACTTATAATTATAAATATAATTTTTCCTGTACTATTTGTATTTTTACAAGGCAAAGGAATTACAAATTTTGCCACCTTGTATCCTTTTATTGCAATATCATTATTATTATTGCATTTAATGATTATGAGTAGTAATGCGGGTACTGATTTTTTAACCGGAATTCAAAACAATTATGGAATTCAGAAATATTTTTCAATATTTCCTAAATCTATAAGTAGTTATTTTGCAATTATATATTTTGATTTAAATGATTTCAAATCTATAAACGATATTTATGGGCATAAAGAGGGCGATGAAGTATTAAAGGCATTTGCTCACATCTTAGCGCGTGAAATTAAGTCCAGCGATTTAGTAGCGCGCCCAGGTGGTGACGAATTTATAATTGGCGCAATTCTTAAAGCACCCGAAGAAATCAAATACATTATTAATAATATACAAACTGACATTGATGCACATAATCAAATGCTTAAAAACTACAAAATATCATTTAGTTATGGTGTTTGTATAAATGAACCGCACAAAACTATTGATAAAGATTTTATGATTAGAGACGCAGATAAAAAAATGTATAAAAACAAACCAACAAGCAAACAAATGAAAATTGATTTAAATTAATAAAATACAGCCTTCAATTGCAGACTATTTTCTTTATAGATTACATTTTTTCCGGTATCTCCATACCTAAAATTTCAATTAATGATTTGCTTATATTGTAGATTAGTTGAGATAACGCTAACCAAGAATCACGCAGTTTAATATTTTGCTCGTTTAGTATGTTGTTTTCGGAGTAAAATTTATTGTAAGTAGTAATCAGATTATACAGATATTCGGCAATATCATTAACTGATTGAGTGTAAAATGCTTTATTCAGCATTTTATTTAATGTAACTAGTTTTGATAAGATATCTTTGTCAGTAGCACCCGTTAAGATTTCAATTTTACCTATTGAAAGACCTTTCGCTATTGCTTTATTTAATAAAGATTTAATTCTAATTACTGAGTATAATAAATATGGACCAGTTTTACCTTCAAGCGACACGAATTTATCAATATCAAATATATAATCAGTTGAACGATTAGGCAATAAATCAGCGAATTTTACTGCGGAAACTGCAATTTTTTTTGAAATTTCTTCGCGCTGCTTTGTGTTCGTTATAGAAGGGTTTAATTTTTCAAGTGAAATTTGTTTTACGCTGTCAAGCAAATCGGTTAATTGCATTACACCGCCATCACGAGTTTTAAAAGGTTTGCCATCATTACCATTCATCGTGCCGAAGCCTGCAAATTTAAGTTCTGTTGTTTTTGGTACTAACCCAGTTTTATAGGCGGCGCGAAAAACTTGTTTAAAATACATTTCTTGTCTATTATCTACCACATACCAAATTTCATCAGGCTTAAATCTTTTTATACGAGAATATAGAGTTGCTAGTTCTCTTGTTCCGTATACGGTAGAACCGTTTGTTTTAATTACAATCAATGGTGGTATTTTTAATTCATCGTCTTCTTCGGCGACATCTATTACATATGCACCTTCGCTTTCATACATAAAATTATTTTTTTTAAAATGTTCAAGGATAGTGGGAATATATGGATAGCAATCACTTTCTCCCTCCCATAAATCAAACGATGTATTTATACGTGCATATATTTTTTTAATGTTTTTTATTGAGAGTTTCTTAATTATATTCCAAAGTGCAATGTACCCTTTGTTTCCGCTTTCTAGGTCTGAAGTAATTTGCCTAACTTCTTCCATTCGTTCTTCACTTTCTTTTGCGTCCTTACTAGCAATCGGATACAAAACATCTAAATCTTTTGCGGTTATAGGAATATTTGTAGGATACTTGCCTTTAAAATTTAAGTCAAAAAACACCAAGTCTGGGAAATTGCGTTTAATTTCAGATATAATTATACCAGACTGTCTTCCTATATCACCAAAGTGTACATCGCTCACAACTTCTATTCCTAGCATTTGAGTAAGTCTTTTAAGTGCTTCACCAATATCGGCACTGCGTAAATGGCCTACATGTAATGCTTTGGCTATATTAGCCCCACCATAATCAATAAATATTTTTTTCTTATAATCAGTGGTAAATGCTTGCTTCAAATCTTTCAAATATTCATTTGCAAAGCCTATTAAAGTATTGTTAGAAAACGATATATTAACAAAACCCGCTCCTGCAATATTAACATTATAAAAAAGTTCGCTTTTATTTAACTCATTTTTAATTTTAGTCGCAACATTGAGTGGATTACAGTGAATTTTTTTTGCTATACTCATAGCAACATTAATTTGAAATTGACCAAGGTCTGGGCGACTTGTATTTTCTAGAACTACATTTTGTATGCCATAACCATTTTGTTCGAGAATTTCTTTTACTAATTCTTCTGTTTTTGTTATCAAATTCATAGACTTGCCTCGTAACTCATAATTATTATTTATAATGTATTATAACAAATTTACGTATAAAAAACAATAAGAACTGCATATAGTTTTTGTTTTACAAAATAAGAGGGTTGATTTATAATGTTATATGACACAAAATATAAAAACAAATTATAATCAATTAATGCAAAAGGAAATAAATGATATTTTACTAAGTGGCAAAAAGCCCACTTTATTATTGCATAGTTGTTGTGGTCCTTGCAGTAGTTATGTTTTAAGAGTATTGCAGGAGTATTTTAACATTACAGTATTTTATTATAATCCAAATCTTTACCCAGACAAAGAATATACAAAAAGGCTTAACGAGCAAAAGCGACTCATTAAAATTTATAATAAGTTGGCAAAAGAAAAAAACAAAAACGCAAATGCTGTTTATAAATTATTACCAATTAAAATTAAAACAATTAAGTTTAATCCACAAGAGTATTATAATGCAATTAAAGGTCAAGAAGATTGTAGTGAAGGCGATAAAAGATGTTATTTATGCTATAAGTTAAGAATTGACAAGACAGCCGAAATTGCTAAAAAATTTATCTTTGATTATTTTACTACTACCCTTACCGTAAGCCCTTATAAAAATGCTGAATGGGTTAATGAACTGGGTGAAAAAGCAAAGGATATGTTTAAAAATGCAAAATTTTTAAATAACGATTTTAAAAAAAGTGAAGGCTATAAAAAAAGCATAGAGTATAGTAAAGAATATAATTTATATCGACAAAATTATTGTGGTTGTAAGTTTTCAATAAACAAAAAAATGGAATAAAATAATATTGTAATGGTAGTTTAAAAAAACAAGGAAATATATGAAAAGTATAAAAACAGTAAAACTATTTACTAATGAAAACGAGCAATCAAAAGCGGTTTATAATATACTTAAAACAAAACTTTTAATAGAAGGTTTTGATTTAGTAGGAGAAAACCCAGAATTATCTATCGCAATAGGCGGAGATGGTAGTTTTATTAGAATGCTAAAAACTAGCGAATATAACGAAAACACCATGTATGTTGGAATAAACGCTGGCACGCTAGGGTTTTTACAAGAAATTGAAATTAAAGAATTAGATTTTTTTGTGCAAAACATAAAAAATGGAAATTATACAATCATAGAAACTGGAATACAAAAAAATACAATAAAAACGAAAACCGAAACAAAAAAGTTCCATTCACTAAACGAAATTATGATAAGGAGAAAAGACCTTAGTCTTGCAAAGTTTGATATTAATATTGATAATATTCATACGGAGAGATTTATTGGAGATGCCTTAATTATTTGCACGAGTGTAGGCTCTACCGCTCATAGTTTAAGTTATGGCGGAGCAATAATACATGATTCGTTATATACAATGCAGTTAATTCCTGTTGGCGCTGTTAATAATATAATTAACCAAACACTAAAAAATCCTATGGTACTTCCGGATAATGTGCAAATTGAAATTTTACCAATAAAAGAAAGCAGTAATATAATTGCTTCAATTGATGGCGAAAATTTCGAATTTAATGAAGTAAAATGCATAACAACTAATGTATGTTCAAAAAAAATTAAGAGATTAAGATTGAATCATATTAACTTTTTTAAAAAACTAAACAGCAAATTTGTAACTAAATAAAACTAAAATAATATTAAAAATCTTATATTTTTAGTTTTCTTTATATTTTTGATTTGATATAATTGCTTATTATAAAAGATCCAAGGAGAAGATATGGGAAAGTTTAAAATTGTAGAAATCAAAGCACGAGAAATATTAGATTCACGTGGAAATCCAACCATAGAAACCGCTGTAACACTTAAATGTGGTGCCGAGGGTACAAGTGCCGTTCCATCAGGGGCAAGCACAGGCTTATATGAAGCGGTTGAGTTGAGAGATGGCGACAAAACTCGCTACTTAGGAAAAGGCGTACTAAAAGCAGTACAAAATGTTAATAAAGAAATTGCAGATTTGCTTATCGGCGAAGATGCAAGAGATCAACAATTAATTGATGAACTTATGATAAATCTTGACGGTACAAAAAATAAATCTAGATTAGGTGCAAATGCCATACTTTCTGTTTCGCTTGCCGTTGCAAAAGCGATGGCAAAAGCAATGAAATTACCTTTATATGAATATATAGGTGGTAAAAGTGCAACAACTTTACCGGTCCCAATGTGTAATATATTAAATGGAGGAGCACATGCTACAAATAGCATAGATATTCAAGAATTTATGATTATGCCGGTTGGAGCAAAAACATTTGCCGATGGTATCCGTTGGTGTGCGGAAATTTTTCACAATTTGAGCAAAGTGTTAAAAAGCAAAGGCTTATCTACCGCTGTGGGCGATGAAGGTGGATTTGCACCTAATTTAAACAGTGCAGAAGAAGTGTTAAATCTTATTATGGAAGCAATTAAACTTGCAGGCTATAATGCTGGAAAAGATATTAAAATAGCAATTGATGCTGCCACTAGTGAATGGCACCTTGAAGATGGCACATATCTACTACCAAAGAGTAAAAAGGCATTTACACAAGATGAATTGATTGATTACTGGGTAAGTTTGGTAGAAAAATATCCTATAATTTCGCTTGAAGATTGTTTAGGCGAAGATGATTACGCGGGCTGGACAAAACTTATCGCAAAACTTGGAAAGAAAATACAAATTGTTGGCGATGATTTGTTTGTAACAAATACCGAAAGAATTAAAAGAGGTATTGAGAATAAAAGTGCTAATTCAGTGCTTATTAAATTAAATCAGATTGGCACATTAACTGAAACAATAAAAGCAATAAAAATGACACAAAATGCTGGATTTACAGCAGTAGTATCGCATCGCTCTGGCGAAACAGAAGATACAACAATTGCAGATTTAGTTGTGGCATTAAATGCTGGGCAAATCAAAACAGGTTCGTTATCTCGAACCGATAGAATAGCAAAATACAATAGGCTATTAAAAATAGAAATAGAATTAGGACAACGTGGGCATTTTGCTGGCGCCGATGCTTTTTATCAATTAAATAAATAATTATAAACACAAAATATAGCCACTTGCTCAGTCAAGAGGTTTATACTAGTTTATTTAAAAATTACCTGGTATGCTCGTACCTATCTAATAAATCTGCTTTTACAAAAACATTTTCCTCTATAATTTTTATAAATCTTTCGCGCATTAAAAAACCAATAATTTTATGTAAAACCGGCGTTGTGTAGTTCACATTGTTACAATCAAGTTCATTTTTTAAGTCGTTTAAAGAAAAGTTGTGATTTTTATTAGAAATTGCAAATTTTATAATTGCTTTCGTTTCTTTATTTGAGTAATTATTAAGTATAACGAAGTTCTTTACAAATTTTTTATTATCATAACTTAAATATTGCATATTGCAGTATAAAAACAATATATTTTTTAAAAGTCGGTTAGAAAGATTAATTGAATTTTTTGCTAATACTGTTTGTAACTCATTGCAAGTAAACTCACAATCCATCGATAAAAAAATTTTCCATAGTTTGTTTTCTAAACTAAAATAAACCATACCACTACCACCTTATAATTTTTTAAGTAAGAAAAGTATAAAATAATCATTTGTAAAAAACCGGTATAGTTTTAAGTTTTTAAAAATTTTTATGCTTAAATTTGTCAAACAAAAAAATTGACAATATTTTTATAATATGGGATTATATATTGTCCGATTTTTATAATAAAAATAAAGGTTGAAAAATGAAATATCTTGCACTCGGAATTTTTGTTTTAACATATAGTTTATTGCTTGTACTTCCAAAATATAGAGCATATATTGCCATTAGTTCGGCTGTACTGTTTGTTATTCTTGGCATACTGCCTATCAATAAAGTTTTTACATCAGTTGACTGGAATGTTATCCTTATGATTTCTGGTACCATGGGTGTTGTGTACCTGTTTATTGAGTCAAAAATGCCAGCAAAACTTGCCGACTTAATTATACAAAAAACACCAAATGTAAAATGGGCAATAATTTCTCTTGCACTTTTTGCAGGGGTAATTTCTGCATTTATTGATAATGTGGCAACAGTGTTAATGATCGCCCCCGTTGCATTAAATATTGCAAAAAAACTTAAAATTTCGCCTGTGCCTAGTATTATAGTAATAGCCATATCGTCAAATTTACAGGGTATGGCAACACTAGTAGGCGATACTACTTCTATACTTTTAGGCGGGTATGCTGGACTTGATTTTTTAGACTTTTTTTGGTTTAACGGAAAAATAGGAATATTTTGGGTTGTAGAGATAAGCGCATTATTTTCGGTCCTTATACTTTTATATATATTTAGAAAAAACAATGAGCCTGTTAAAGTATATGAAAAAACAACGGTAACAAATTACATTCCGACAATGTTGTTAATTAGTATGATTGTGCTTCTTATATCAGTTTCATTTATAACCAATAAGCACGCAATAACAAATGGTATAATTTGTATGGGAGTATTTTTATTTGGATTAGTTGGTCATTATATAAAAAATAAACAAAAAAATATTTTTTTGAAATCATTAAAAGAAATAGATTATTTTACACTATTACTGCTTACGGGGCTATTTGTTGTGATAGCAAGTATAAGCGAAGTCGGAATTATAAATGACATTAGTAATTTATTTATAACTTTAAGCGGTGAGAATTTGTTTATTGTTTATACGCTAATTGTTTGGGGCTCAGTTTTACTTTCGGCGTTTATTGATAACATTCCTTATGTCGCTACCATGCTACCCGTTGTAGCATCTATTTCATCGGCTTTTGGAGTAGCACCCTATATTTTATACTTTGGACTAATAAGCGGGGCGACACTAGGCGGAAATTTAACGCCTATTGGTGCATCAGCAAATATAACCGCACTTGGAATTTTAAAAAAAGCGGGTTATGAAGTAAGTACAAAAGAGTTTATGAAAATTGGAGTGCCGTTTACATTTGTAGCTGTTATTACAGGTTATATTTTAATTTGGCTTATTTGGGCGTAATTAGGAATATCATTATATAATAATTTATTATAGATCATATACAAATGGCTTATAACGACTATTTTAAGCCATTTGTATATGACTGAAACTTTATATTAATAAATATGGGGGATTGACATTTAAGCCTTTTTAATGTAATATTATATTGTACGAGAGCGTACAGAAAAAGGAAGACCTTATGAGTGGAGAATTAATTAACAGGCTTAATGAAAATGGAGAAGTAATAGGCATAACGGATAAAACACTCGCACACAGAATGGGAATTTGGCATAACGCAATACATGTATGGCTTATCAATAGTAAAAACGAAGTATTATTGCAAAAAAGAAACAGCGTCAAAACATTTTATCCAAATTATTGGGACGCATCTTTTGGAGCACATATTGGTGTATACGAATCCTCAGAAGAATGTATTGTAAGAAAATGTAGTGAAGAACTTGGTTATAGGGTAAAATCAAGCAATGTCGATTTAGTGTTCTCTTATCAAGAACAAGTTGTATACCACGATATGAAAAATAATGAATTTGTTGATGTTTATATTGTCCGCGATGACATAAGTATTAGGCAATTAACGCCACAAGATTTTGAAGTAAGCAATGTAAAATTTTTACCGCTTAATACTTTGCTAAATATGATGAGAAATAACGACCCACTATTATTCCCGCACAAATTAGAATATCAATTTTTAATTAATTATTTTAAAAAATTTATATAGATTTTATAATCACAACAAAAACCACACTATTTTAGTGGGTTTTGCAGGCATTAAATTTTTATTGAGTATGTGCCTTACCCATACTTTTTTCGGCAATTAAAAAATGCTTATATTTGCTAAAATCGGATTTTGAATAATAGAAATGGATCATCACATATTAGTGGTGGATTTTTAAATTTGATTTGACATAAAAAACACAATTAGTTTAACTGGTTTGCTTGGTGGAATTTGAATGCCAAAACAAATGATTGGCGGTGCGTTTTCAAAGATTTGCAATGCGTTACCTTTCTCATACACAGTAGATATAGCAAAAGGTGCATTAATTGGTGACCATAAAAGTATATATCCACACATTTTATGGATTGTTGGTTATATAGTGATGATTTTAGGATTAACAATAGTAATCTATAAAAAGAAAATCAAGCAATAATTTGTAAAACAAACTTTATCCACAAATGTTAAAAACAAGCATACACTTTTCTTTAAAATGTGCTATAATAAATATGTCAACGAGTTGCTTTATGGTATAAGTCCAGTTGAAAGCACTCGTTTTTTGACAGGGGGAAAAATAATGAGAACTGATTCAACTAACGCAGTTGTCAATAATTTAAATATTAATGATATAAAAGATTATGTAGCACAATTTATTGGCAAAAATGTGCTTATAACTCGTATTGAAAAAAGCAAATGCAAAGAAATTAAATGCAAAATTATTTCTTTATCAACGAATATTTTTATGGTTGAGATGAATTTAGGAAAAGAAAAAATAATGAAAAAATCGTTTATGTATAATGATTTATTGGCTAACAAAATTTCTATAAAAGAAGACACGCCGTTAGCCTAGCGGACAACTAAATAACACAATTATTTTTATTACAAAAAACCGCTTACCTTATAATAAGCGGTTTTAATATTTAGATATATCACTTTTAGATACCTATTAAAGATAAAAAATAAGAAACAACTTTACTTAAAGTTTCAGGTACGGGAGTTCTGTGTGCTAACGCACTATAAAAACAACTAATTTAAAGTAAAACGTAAATGCCCCTCAATAGTAAAGGTTGATAATAAATTATTTTAATAGGAAAGAGAAGTAGTTACAAAAGAAAGATTAGTAATAAATAATATTTTCTATTAGTTTAAGTAGAAAAGTAGAGTAGCAGAAAGTTAGAAATTTTAAGATGATTTCAGTCGTTTTAGGTTCCGACGTGTATGACTACTCTAGGATTCTAAAACGGCTGAAAGGGCTTAAAATAACAACTTTATGCGGTGATAATTTCCGCTTGACCGTTAGGCAAGCGGAATAAAACGGCTTGTCCAAAAAGTTAAAAACTTGCCACTGGCAACTTTTATTAACGCTTTTTGCCCTTTCGGGTTCAACTCCCTTTGGTTTTAACGGTACTTATAGTCTGTAAATAAAAAAATAAATACCAGTGTACTTATTTTCTGCGGTGGTGCACCCAGAGGGAGTTGAACCCCCAGCCTTTCGGTCCGTAGCCGAACGCTCTATCCAATTGCGCTATGAGTGCATATTTTAGGCTCATACATTATATAACGCATAAATAAAGTTGTCAAGATATTTTTATATTTGTAAAAACCAACGGTTTCTATATTAAGATTTTTTATTTTAACATATATTGGTAAACTTTCTGACAGTTTCAAAAACGCAACCTTTATATTCAAATTAAATAATTATTAACATATATCCATATACTCCTACACATAAAATATACTAATTTGTCATATAACTTAAATTTTGAAGAAATATCGCAAATTGTTTTTTAAAAGTGTGCAAAAGACTTTAAAAAAAAATTGTAATGTGGTATAATCATTGCGTATATAAAATTACGCTTTAAACGGAGGAGAATATGACTGAGAAAGATTTAAATTTAATTACTTCAAAACATGTACAACAAACTGTTGAAGAAGCTGATTTGGCTGAGCAAAATTTAAAAAAAGTAGTTAAATATGATGAAAGTGATATTCAAGTACTAGAAGGGCTTGAACCTGTTCGCAAAAGACCAGGCATGTACATTGGTTCCACTGATGCGCGAGGGCTTCACCATCTTGTCTATGAAATAGTAGATAACAGTATTGATGAGGCGCTTGCGGGTTTTTGCGATAAAATAGATATAAAGATACAAATTGATGGTTCAGTATCAGTTGCTGATAATGGTCGTGGCATTCCTACCGGTATTCACAAGACCGAAAAAAAATCTGCCGTAGAAGTCGTATTAACAAAATTGCACGCAGGTGGAAAGTTTGGCGGAAATGGGTATAAAATTTCTGGTGGTTTACACGGTGTTGGTTTATCTGTTGTTAATGCGTTATCAGAATGGCTTAAAGTTGAAGTTTTTCAAAATAACGCCTATTTTCACCAAATTTATAAAAGAGGTGTTCCACAATATCCGCTCACTGCTGATGGCTCTACTACCGAACGCGGAACAAGGGTATCTTTTTATCCCGATATTCAAATATTTGAAACGCTAGAATTTGATTATGAAACTTTGCGTACTCGTTTAAGAGAAATTGCCTTTTTAAATAAAGGACTTGTTATTAACCTTATCGATGAGAGAGCGGGACAACAAAAATCCGATTCTTTCCAGTATAAAGGCGGAATAATGGAGTTTGTAGATTTTTTAAATCAAGGTCGTGTTAATATTTTTCCGAGCACACTTTATTTTAGAAATATTACAGAAAAAAACGAAGTTGAAATTGCTTTTCAGTACAACGATGGCTACAACGATGTAATTAACTCTTATGCAAATAATATAAATACCGAAGAAGGTGGCACGCATTTAATTGGTTTTAAAAATGCGTTAACGCGTGTTATCAATGATTCGGGTAAAAAACTAAACATTTTAAAAGATGAACAAAAATTAACTGGTGATGATGTGCGTGAAGGGCTTACCGCAATTATAAGCGTTAAACTTTTTGACCCACAATTTGAAGGACAGACCAAAACAAAATTGGGCAATTCCGAAATGCGTACAATAGTTGAAAATGTATTAACAGAAAATTTTAGCACCTATTTAGAGGAACACCCAAAAGAATGCCGGGATTTAATTGAAAAATGTTTACTAGCACAAACCGCAAGAGATGCGGCTAGAAATGCACGTGAACTTACTAGGCGTAAATCGATATTAGAAAACACCACACTACCTGGCAAACTTGCTGATTGTAGTGATAGAGATCCTGCACTCACTGAAATTTACTTAGTAGAGGGTGATAGTGCGGGTGGCACAGCAAAACAAGGCAGAGATAGGCGTTTTCAAGCCATATTGCCACTGCGTGGTAAAATTTTAAATGTTGAAAAAGCAAGACTTGCTCATATTTTAGATAATAACGAAATTAGAGCAATGATTACCGCGTTCGGTTGTGGAATTTCGGAAGAATTTGATGAAAGCAAATTGCGTTACCACAAAATTATTAGTATGACTGATGCCGATGTAGATGGTAGCCATATTAGAATTTTAATGCTTACCTTCTTTTATCGTTTTATGAGACCATTATTAGAAAAAGGCTATATTTATGCGGCACAACCACCGCTTTACAAAGTTGAAAAAAATAAAATAAATAATTATTTTTACAACGATAAGGATTTAGCAACATATCTTGATGAAGTTGGACACAAAGGTATAGAAATACAAAGATACAAAGGTCTTGGTGAAATGGACGCACAACAACTTTGGGATACTACCATGAGTCCCGAACATAGAACGCTAATTCAAATTACACTGGAAGATGCGTTAGAGGCTGATAAAGTTTTTGATATGCTTATGGGTGAACGCCCAGAACTTAGGCGTGAATTCATAGAACAAAACGCAAAACTTGTTAAAGAATTAGATGTGTAGAGGTGGATAAAATGAAAAAAAGAGAAAGAAGTGGAGTTCATGAAGAAATAATAGACAACACAAAAATAGTGCGTGTGCAAGTAGAAGAAGAAATGAAAAAATCTTTTATAGCATATGCAATGGCGGTAAATGTTTCGCGTGCTATTCCTGATGTTCGTGATGGCTTAAAGCCAGTTCATCGCAGAATACTTTATGCAATGGGAGACTTAAACCTTTCAAACGATAAACCATATAAAAAATGCGCACGTATTGTCGGCGACGTTATTGGTAAATATCACCCACATGGCGATACCGCAGTGTATGATGCACTTGTTAGACTGGCTCAGGACTTTTCTATTAACTGTCCGCTTGTTGATGGGCACGGTAATTTTGGTTCAGTTGATGGTGACCCACCTGCCGCTATGCGATATACTGAGGCTAGACTTTCTAAAATCGCGGGCGAAATGCTTAGAGATATTGAAAAAGAAACTATTGATTATTATCCAAATTATGATGATACATTAATGCAACCTACAATTTTACCTTCCCGCTTTCCTAATCTTTTAGTAAACGGTTCAGATGGTATAGCTGTAGGTATGGCAACAAACATTCCACCACACAATTTAAATGAAGTAATTAACGGTGTAATGGCACTTATTGATAATCCAGAAATTACCATTGAAGAATTAATGAAGTATATACCTGCACCAGATTTTCCCACTGGTGGTATTATAATGGGCAGTGCCGCAATTAGACAAGCATACTTAACTGGTCACGGTGGTATTGTTGTTAGGGCAAAAATCGAAATTGAAGAAAGCGAAGGGGGCAACTCTCGTGCAAGAATTATTGTAACCGAACTTCCATATCAAGTTAACAAAGCAAAATTAATTATGGCTATTGCGGATTTAGTTAAGGACAAGCGTATAGAAGGTATATCTGATATTAAAGAAGAATCCGATAGAAAAGGTATGCGTCTTGTGTTTGACCTCAAAAAAGATGCAAATCCACAAGTTGTATTAAATACACTTTATAAGCACAGCGAATTACAAACGAAGAGTGGTATTACATTCTTATCATTAGTAAATGGCGTACCTAAAATTTTAAATTTGTATGAAATGCTGTATTACTATCTTGAACATCAAAAAGGTGTTATTGTTCGCAGAACACGTTTTGATTTAAACAAAGCGGAAGAGCGCGCACATATTGTTGAAGGATTAGTAAAAGCACTCGGGCAAATTGATGCGGTTATTAAAACAATTAAAGCATCAAAAGAGCGTGCTGATGCAATAGAAAACTTGGTTAATGGTTTTGAATTAACCGAAAAACAAGCCATTGCAATATTAGAAATGAGATTGCAAAGACTTACAGGGCTTGAAATTGAAAAACTTAACGAAGAATATGCAATACTTTTAAAAACGATTGAAGAATTAAAGATAATTTTAAATTCTGACCAAAAAGTGCTTGATATTATTAAAACAGAGTTAATTGAAATTCAAGCAAAGTATGGAACGCCAAGAAAAACAGAAATATCAGTTGATTACAGTGATATTAACATTGAAGATTTAATTGATAAAGAAGATGTTGTTGTAACAATGACACATTTTGGTTATATTAAACGTATTTCGGTAACCGAATACAAAAGTCAACATAGAGGCGGAAAAGGCGTAACTGCCCACAAGCCAAAAGAAGAAGACTTTGTAGAACAAGTTTATATTACAAGTACACATGATACATTGTTATTTTTCAGTTCTTTCGGTAAAGTATATGCAATAAAAGGATATGAGGTTCCAGAAGGCGAAAGACAAGCAAGAGGTAGAGCGATGATTAATGTCTTACCGCTTGCAAGTGGTGAAAAAATATCCGCTATGATACCTATGAATGAAAATTCACGCGGGTATATTATAATGGCGACTAAGCGCGGATTAATTAAAAAAACTGATTTATCAGAATTTGCCGAAATTCGTAAAAATGGAAAAATCGCAATTAGGTTGCTTGATAGCGATGAGTTAATCGGAGTGCAATTTACCGCAGGTCAAGATAACATTATTATGGCATCACACGAAGGTAAGTGTATAAGATTTAGCGAAAAAAATGTACGCAAAATGGGTAGAGATACACAAGGTGTACGTAGCATGAAACTTAATCCAAATGACTACATTGTAGATATGCTTGTACTAAATGAGGATTGTGAAATACTCACAGTGTCCGAAAATGGCTATGGAAAGCGTTCTGATCCCGAGGATTATCGCGAACAAGGTAGAGCGGGTAAGGGTGTTAAAGCAGGTATATTCAATGAGAAAACAGGAATGCTTGTTAATTTAAAACAAGTTAGACCTGAGGAAGATATTATGCTTATTGCGGACAACGGAATTATTATTAGGGTTAATGCTGATGACATTAGCAAAGTAGGCAGGAACACACAGGGTGTGCGAATAATGAGAATTGGCGATACCGCCAAAGTAGTGTGCGTAGCAATTACCGCACGCGAAGAAGAGCCTGTTGAAATCGAAAGCCAAACAGAAACTATAAATTCAGAAGAAAATTTTACAGAGCCAAGTAATGAACAAGTTTAATTTAAAAAGTTAAAAGCAAAAAAGATGCCATCGCATCTTTTTTGCTTTTAACTATAAACCAAGCCGAATTTAGAAATTTAAAAAACGATGTTGTTTTGTTTAAGTTCTGTTATTATATATTCTCGCAATTTATATTCTAAATTTTTATACCCGTGCCAATTGATTCCACAGATGAGTTTATAAGTTATATATTCATTTGTTTGTGAAGATACCCCAGCGATATAATAATTTCTAACAGAATTAGAAAATTCATCTTTAAATTTTTGTGTAGCGATTAAAATCAGGCGTTTTACTAAATCTAAATCATTAGTTATTGACACGTCGGTTTCAATAACTAAATTAACATCATTTCTAGAATAGTTGACTATTTTAGCAATATTGCCATTAGGAATTATTACAATTTCATCGCCTTCAAGTTTGATTTGAGTTGATTTTAAACCCAAGTTAGTTATTAATCCAGTTACGCCATCTATATCTGCGTAATCGCCGACATTTATCTTATTTTCAAGTATAAGGCTAATTCCCGCAATAATGTCTTTAAACGCAGTTTGGGCGGCAAGCACGATTACTATGGAAGATATTCCGGCAGTCGCTAATAGTGTGTTAAAAACTTTATCTAAACCAGTAGCATCTAAAATTATCACTACAAAAAATAGCCAAAACAAAACATTTGTCATATTATCAATTAAACGTGTGATATGAACAACATTTAAATTTTGGCGACGATGTCTTCTGGTCGCAAATCTTTTTAATCCAAATGCTATTAGTTTTTTTACAAAAAATAAAAGCGTGCCGTAAATTATTACAGATAAAACGCCATAAAAAAACCCCGCCCAATTTAAATTTAAGTTATTATTCAAAAAATCCCTAAGAAAATTCATAAAAACCCCCAATTTTTTGATTTTTCCTTAGTATTTTATTAAATTGTAAAACATTTTACTATTAATCTATGTTGCCCATTATTGTAAAAAATAATTTTTTAAATTTAACAACATTTATTTTTGTACATACTGACATATTATATATATCACGAGATTTTTTAGAAAAATCGCAGACCACAATTCCGGTTTTTACTGTATCTATAATTTCCACGGTAACATAAGCGCGTTTTGTTTTAAAAATTTTTGGTTCTATAAGATATGATGCAGTACAACTATCGTGCGTAGCCGCCCCATTTTTTACATGATTATCTTTGTATGTTCTAAAAAGAACTTCAAACATAGCGCCGACATAATTTGTTACTTTTATCCGCGCTATATCTCTTTTATTAAAATAAGCAGTATGTCCCATTTCCATCGGACACATTACTAGTTCTAATCCGCTTTTAAATATAATGTCTGCGGCTTCTGGGTCTACCCCAATGTTAAATTCAGCATAAGGCGTTTTATTACCAACTCCATCAAGTGAGCCACCCATAAATATTAATTTGTCTATTTTGTTTTTTAGTTTAGGATAAGTTAAAATAAAAGCGGCGATATTTGTAAGTGGACCAGTTGCAATTATACTAATTTTTTCTTCACTATTTTTTAATATATCACGGATTGCTTCCACAGCATTTTTCTCTATTACTTGTGTTCTTGGCTCCGGAAAATCGTATTCGCCTAAGCCAAAAGAACCGTGCACCCAAGATGCATCTTCTAGTTTGCGCTTTAATGGTGATGCAGCACCACGAGCAACGGGAGTGGTTCTACCAAAAAACTCTAACAATTTTAATGTGTTTGAAGTTACATTATCTATGCCAACATTACCCGCAACTGTGGTAATAAGTTTTACATCAAGTTCTTCCGAAAAGAGCGCCATTGCAAGTGCAACCGAATCATCAATGCCGGGGTCTGTGTCAAATATCACGGGTATTTTTTTCTGCATATTTTTGTCCTTCTTTGTTGAAATATGTTTATTTTATGTATTTTATTTAATGTTTTTGTGTCACCTTAATAAATATAAAAAGCCATTTCAATTAAGCGACTGTATAAATATAGTATTATATAAAAAAACAACAGTCAAGCAAAAATGCTTAAATATGTATTTTTGGCTTTAAGTTTATGGTTTTGCTATAAAGAATTTTGTATTCAAACAAATTGACAATTTTTTAAATAAAAATTAGACTTAGATACAATCTAAATAAAAGGAAATTTATATGGCAAAGATTTTTGTACTAGGTAGTTTAAATATGGACTTAGTAATCAATGCGGAACGTTTTCCTAATAAAGGTGAAACGATAAAGGGAACAGATTTTTTTATAAATGAAGGTGGAAAAGGATTAAATCAAGCAGTTGCATGTGCAAAAATGGGTGCCGAAACCTATATGATAGGGACGGTGGGTTGTGATGAATATGGCAAAAAACTTATTAAGGCTTTAAAAACTTACGGGGTAAAAACAAAGTACATTCAAAAAATTAAACATAAAAATTCCGGAATTGCACTAATTACTGTTTGTGATGGCGAAAATAAAATTATAGTTAATAGTGGTGCAAATGCACTTATTAATTTTGCAAAAGTAGAAAAAATATTAAACACAAAGACGCTACCGGGTGATATTTTAATACTGCAACAAGAAATACCGCTTGACATTGTAGAAAAAGCAATAGCAATAGCATCAAAAAAGTATGTCAAAGTTATTTTAAACCCCGCACCAGCGGCAAAAATAAAGAAAGATTTATATAAAAAAGTGGATTTAATAATACCAAACGAAACCGAAACTGAAATTTTAACCGAAATTTGTCCAGATGATGAAGTAAGTATAAAATTAGCCATACAAAGTTTACACAAATTAGGCGTAAAAAACGTAGCAATCACGTTAGGCAGTAAAGGAGCGGTAATCAGTGCGGGCAAGGAAATTGAATTTATACCCGCCAAAATAGTAAAAGTAGTAGATACAACCGGTGCAGGAGATACTTTTGTAGGTGTAGTAGCAGTAATGTTACAGGAAGGCAAAAGTCTGTCAAAATCCGCAAATTTTGCAAACACTGCTTCCGCACTTAAAATTACTCGTAAAGGTGCCGCAAAAGCCATACCAACATATACCGAAGTTCTGCTTTCTGAATAAATAAAAATAAATTAAAAAATATAAATTAATTATTTTTTACTGATTTATTTTGTATTTTACCAACATCATTATAACCATAATAAATAGGCACTTTAATAAAAATTTAATAGTGAACACTAATAATAAGCCTGCAAAAAATATTTTGCTGACTTTTTATTCAAAAGGCTAATTTAGTTGTTAATTATATATTGATGTTTTGTTCCGGTGTTTTATTTATAGTTGGTGTAACAATATATTTTACCGTATTCTCATTAACAATTTAAGTTTAATAAATTTTTGTTATCCGTTATCAAATCTTCAAGTTTTTTCATTGCACTAATTGCAACTTCGTAATCAATACCGAATGAAGTAAAATTTTCCGGTTTAAGCTTTTCTGTTGGAACACATAAATCTAGTTTGTGCAATAAGGCCTCTCCTGATTGTGATATATATAAGGGATTGCCCGTTTTAATTGCGTTCTGAGTACTTATATTTAGTCTTTTCCAAGAATCTAAAATTGATTTTTCGGTTTTATTAAATAGTTTCTCTTCATCTTTTAATCTATAAACTATTTGACTTTCGTGAGTAAATGGTTGTTTTTTTATTATTTCTTTTTTGAGTTTCATTTCGTTGTATGTTTTATCTAAACAGTATTTTACCGCAAAGAATACAAATATTTCATCGGCAACAGCTCTAAACTCTATGTAAAAAGGCTTGCTTATTAAACTTTTTCCATCTGCAGTTTCTTCAATAATCTTGTCTACATAGTAGTCAAGTACATCATCTCTATCAAAACCAATAAAACCAACAAGATTATAATTTTTTAGTACTGTTAAAACAAAAACCATATCTTTTTTTAGTGAATCAATAACATCAAAAATCCTATCTGGATTTTTGTCTTTTGACACGCCTTCTGATTTAACGGTTTCAATTAAATTTAAATAATGATTTTTTATATCATTAAATCTATTCTTTGCTCTATGTGAATTCATAATTTTCCCCTTTGATTAAATTTAAAAATAGTTACAAGTACATAGTATAACAAATTTGTTTTTATGTCAATAGTGATTTTTAATATTACTAAAACAAAAACTTCCATTAAATATCTTAACGGAAGTTTTTAAATTTTAATAATAAAGAACTTTAAATAATTATTCACCCATCAAAAGAGTAGTTTTATTTTTTGTTCCCTTTGAGTTAGGTTTACTATTAATTTGTTCATCTTCATGCTGTTCAATTGCTAATTTTTCTCTTAGTTTAGCTGCTACTTTCTCTTGTTTATATTCAACTTCGGTAATCTGAATATCTTTTTTGAGCTTAAAAATTGCCATATCGTTTTTGTTTGAAGCAATCTTGCCACCTACTGCAAATGCGGATACTAGTGCTGTCATGCATGGCACAATAAACTTTAATACTGATAAAGAGCCTACTAAAAAGGCGGGTATTGTAGCAAAAAGCATTGTAGCAAAAAGTCCAATAGTCAAGACACCACCAACAATTGCAATTAATGTTGATGCTTTTGTAAACTCACTCAAATTGTTAACATTGTCG
>JALOBO010000051.1 GCA_023228225.1 Clostridia bacterium | reverse complement strand
TTTTAAAAGAATACCTTAACCCATAACAGCAAACTGAAAAACTTGCAAGGCTTTTTTACAATCATTACAATACGCAAACAAATATAACAAAATTGATTTTTATTATATGCTTTATTTTATCATATTATAAAATTTGGGGGCAAAATCCCATAACAGCAAATCAAAAAACTTGGAACGAAAAAAAGGAGGTAAAACATGCAACAAACATTTTTATTAAAAATCACAACATCAGAGGGAGAACAAATTGACTTTTTTAGACATACAGAAAAACAGTTGAAAACAGTTATAAACAAAGAAAAAAAATTCTGGGCAAATCAATATGCGGATTTTGAAAAGTGGGGACGCTCTTTATTTGCTAAACACTTAAATCCAAAAAATAAAATAATAATCTATAAAAGCGAATACGAATGTTATTATAAAGACATTGTCTTTTTTGATACATTAGAAAATTTTATACAAGTTGACAAATAATACCACGCAACAAAACAAAACTGCATAACAGCAAACCGAAAAAATTCGACCAAAAATTAAAATAGCACAATTTTTGAAAAAATATGTGTTTTTGCTTGACAAATTGTAAAAAGTGTGCTATTATACACTTAACAGCAAAGCAAAAAACTTGCAAGCAATTTTACAAACCGACTTGACAAAGGGCAAGCGGTTAGGAGATTAAAAAAATGAAAACAATAATTGAAAAAGGGAAACGATTATGAATGATTTTAAGAATACATATATTTACACATTTTTTAATGATGAGATAAAGCAAACAATAAAAATTTTATCAAAAACACAAGCAAATGCAATTAAAACATTAGATAAAAAAACTTTTGGAAATGCTAAAATTTTTGACTTAATCAATATTGAAAAACACAGCATAAGACTTGATAATAAATAAAATTAGGAGGAAATATGGAAAAGGTAAAAGCTAAAAAAGAGCAAACCACCTTAAAAGTGGCTAACTTTTTATAACAAAAACCTATAACAGCAACCGAAAAAAGTTGCACCAAAAAAAACTGACTTGACAAAGGGCAAGCAGTTAGGAGATTATAAAATATGAAACAAACATTTTTATTAAAAATCACAACACCAGAGGGCGAACAAATAGACTTTTTCAGGCATACAGAAAAACAGTTAAAAACAGTTATAAATAAAGAACTAAAATTTTGGAGCAACCAATATGAAGATTTAAAAAAATGGGGACATTCTTTGTTTGCCAAACACTTAAACCCCAAAAACAAAATAATAATTTATAAAAGCGAATATGAATGTTCTTACAAAGATATTGTTTTTTTTGATACATTAGAAAATTTTTTACAGGGGGCAATATGAAAACATTTATATTCAAATTATTGCAAAATGGCTACGAAACCGAATTGACTATAACAGCACGCAACAAAAATTCGGCACTAAAAAAATATAATGCTTATTTATGGGACAGAAACATTGATGCTTGCGACATAATTAGCATAACAGAAAAGGGGGCAAAATGCTAGATTTAGAAAAAGAAATTTTGAAAGGCGTTTATAATGATATTGTAAACGATAGAATAAAGCATAACAAAAATGAAATTAAACACACCGAAACACAGCACGAAAAAGACATAACAGCAATCAAAAAAGATTACAAGCAAAAAAACAATGCAAAACTTGAAAGAAATGCCCTTTGCCCTTGTGGAAGTGGTAAAAAATTCAAAAATTGTTGCGGGGAATAAAACAAAATCATAAGCCTTGACTTAACAGCAAGCAGATTGAAAAGGAAAGTAAAATGAATAAAGAACAAATAATAACAAAATTATTAGAAAATTTAGACAAAGAAACAAGAAAAATCTACTCACAAGAGAAATATCAAATAGTCAATGATGAAAATTGGACGCTTGCAGACCTGTTTATTCGCCAATATTTAAACAATGGCGATGATGGTTTTGGGATGCAAAATGTAGAAGAAACTTATAAATTTTTATTAAAAATTAAAAATGAACTTATAGAAAATAACTTAATATCAAAAAACGGGCGTAACAACAGCGGGTTTTTATTATGGGAAAATTATAATTTTGGAGGAGAAGCAAAATGAAAAAAATTGAATTTAAAAACTTTAAAGGACACTTTTTCGTTGAAAAGTATAACAAAGGCGAAGAAAAAGGCAGGGCAAAAATTTACGATGAAAATATGCAATATTTAGATTATATTGACACCGAAAGCATAACACAAAAAGAATATAACAACGAACTTGAATTATTGGCAAGTATGAAAAACGAAGAAAGTTTTTTTGATTATTTTTGCCAAAGTTATGATTTTGGTAACACTCCACAAGAAATTTTGACAACATATTGTGATGACATTGCTTTTGGCAATGGATTTGCAGAAACCGAAAAAGAAAGGCAAGGAATAACAACAAGCATTGAAAATATGACAAACGAAGAACTATGCAAGGAATATGATATAAATAAAATAGGCAATATGTATTTTAGGGGGAATTGGTAAAATGGAAATAATAAAAACAAAACCAAAAAACTTTTACAAAGAAGAATTTTATGTTGAATACGATAACGGCGGGGATTTTAACAACATATTTACAAACAAGCGAACACTAAACAAATTGAAAAAACTACAATGGATTACTATAAAATTAACTAGACAATTAAAATATAACAATCAAATAAACGATTATTTTTACAGGGAGATATAAAATGCTAAAAGATATAAAAAAATATAAAATTGAAACATTGCAAAAAAAATTAACCACCATAAATGAAAAAATAGCGGAAACCATAGCAAGATTTACCGACAGCACTTGCTGGGGTTGTGATTTATCACACAAAAAATTATCTATATATGATTTTGACAAACTAACAGAAACAAGAAACCAAATTGAAGAGGAAATTGAAAAGAGAAAAAAGGAGAACACAAATGAATAAATATTTGAAAAACTTTACAAACCTTATAACAGAACTTGATAAAAAATCCAACAAAAAAGGACATACTGAATTTTACAAAATGTGCATAGCACAAGAATTTGATTCTTGCTATATTGAAAAAACTAAATTAACACCAGAGCAAGAAGAGTGGCTGATTGATGAAATTTACGATTTTTATATTAGCAATGACTATAACAGCATTAACTCCATTGTGAACGCTTTTATTAACACAATATTAGAATTTGGCAACATAAATAATTTTAGAACTAGATATGATTTAAACTATTCTATCACTTATGATAAAATTATAGATAATATGTTTGTTTAAAAAAAAGGAGAAAATAAATGAAAATAAAATTTAAAAAAGAAGATGTAAGCATTGATTATAATTCTTCTTATGTTGGCGATATTGATACCAATATTTCAATAAAAATCAATGACATAACAGACAAGCAAATCAAAAATATAAAAATAATCGGGTACAGTACGACCTTTAAACAAAGCAAAGGCAATGATATTGAAAAAATAAACAAAAACAATATCAAAGTTTTCATAACACATAACAACAAAGACAATGACACAACATATTTTTTAGATATAGATGCGAACAAAGACTTAATATTCATAACAAAAGAAAACATAAACTTTTTTGAACTTGATAATAAAGAACAGCATATAAATAATATTGTTGAAAATTATATTAAAATGGGGGATAACATAAATGCAAGATTTAACAACTAATTTGTTTTTAGATAGCGTTAAAAAGGGTATTGTTGAAAATGCTAAAAAACACAAAAAAGAAAAACACACATATCAAATCACGCAACAAGACCAAAAAATAACCGAAATTAAAAAACAATACAAAAAAGATAATAACAAAAAACTTGGCAGAAATGCACCTTGTCCTTGTGGCAGTGGCAAAAAATTTAAAAATTGTTGCGGAAAGGAATAGGTTAAAAATGGATAATTTAATAGGTAAAAGATTCGGCAAATTGATAGTTTTAGAAAAAACAAACAAGAAATATCAATATAATAATTATTATTTATGTAAATGCGATTGTGGAAACTTAAAAATTGTTTTAGACAAATTATTAAAAAGTGGACACACTAAAAGTTGTGGTTGTCTACATAAAGAAATTGCAAGTAAAAGTGGCAAAAAGAGTATTAAAAACAATTCTAAAAATAGAATTGAAATAGACAAAAGGTATAACACTAATTTTGGTGTTATAACAACAGACAAACCGCCAAAAAACAATAAAAGCGGAATTAAGGGTGTATGGTATAACCCCAAACGAGATAAATGGGAAGCACATATAGGAATTAATAACAAAAGAATTAATCTAGGCAGATATAACAGCAAGGAAGAAGCAATCAAGATAAGAAAAAATGCAGAAAAAGAATACTACGAACCACTAATTAAAAAAATGGAAACTGAAACAATCGTAAGTCCTGACCATAACGGCAGGTAGATTTTAGGAGGAATAAAATGGACTTGAAACAATTAAAAAAAATATTCGCACAAAAAGAAATGCAAATGACTACCAAAGATTTTGGAGTTTTTGTAAAAGAATTTTGGCGTGTGATTAGGCAAAAAGGGCATAACAGCAACATAAAAAAATCACAGCACGAAATGAACCAATAACAAAACAATAAAAAAAGGAGGACGCAAAATGAAAAGTTGCATTATTGAACTAGATTTGAAAGAAGGACTTTTTATAGAAGATAATAAATTTTTGATAACAGAAAGTGTTAACCCGACAACTTTTGTAAAAGAGCAAGCAATATCAATTTTTGAAACGATAAAAGAAGATTACCCAAATGCAAAAATATTTGATTTTTCAACACGCAAGTATATCAAAATATAAAAGGAGGAACTACAATGAACGCATTTGTTTTTAATGTCCGATTAAATGGACTTATAACAGAACTTGAATTTAATGCACGAACGAAACAATCAGCAATAAAAAAATACAACGATTATTTATGGGACAGAAATATAGATAGTAGCGATATTTTATCTATAACAAAAATAAATAATTAAAAAGGAGCATAAAATGAATAAAGAAGAAATAAAAAAGAAATTTAGTTTAGAAATTAGTGAAATAAAAAAATTGATTGCTATACTTGAAAAACAAGGTTTTACACAAGAAGATATAAAAGAATTTTTAAAAGGAGAAGAAAATGAATAAAGAAGAGTTTATAAAGAAATACGAAAACAAAGCAGTGCATTGCGATACGAAAGAAAAAGCAAATGAGTTTTTGGAACTTGCGGATAGTTTTAGGTTTAGGTGGCATGGTGGAGATAGTTTAGTTTTTAATAATAGATGGGCAGATGAAAAAGAAAATACTTGTTATGAATGTAAAAATGGAGATTGTGTATATTCAAGTATTGATTACTATAAAACGACTAACTATGAAATAATAGAATACGGATTAGAAAACAATAAACTAACAATAGAATACACCGATAAAGAAGATTTGCAAAACAAAATAAATTTGGAATTAGAAAAGTTAAATAGACCACAATTTACCGAAGATGAGAAAGCTATCTTGCGGAATTTACCAAAAGAATATAATTGGATTGCAAGAGATGCTAATAATAAACTTTATTTTTATAAAAATAAACCACATAAAACAAGCAAAAATTGGTATAGTAGGAGTATTCAGGTTGATTTACCAATATTTAAACATATCTTCCAAAGCATAAAATTTGAAGACAAAGAACCTTGCGAGTTTAGGAAGTTTTTAGATGAATAAAATAACAAAATGTATATTAGAAAACATACCGCCTACATTGATACTTATATTGGCGATTGTAATACTTATAAGCAGATTGGGTAAATAGGAGAGATTATGCAATATGAAATGAATAAAATACACAATCTGGATAGTTTGGAATTTTTAAAAAGTTTCAATGATTATGAGTTTGATATAAATTATAGTGACCCACCTTATGCTCTTGGTAGCGAAGTTATTATTCGTGAAGATGGGAAAGTGGATTATAAAAAAGCAAATGATTTTATGAACAAATGGGAAATGCCAACTGGTATTTATTGGGAACAATGGTTTAAAGAAGCATTTAGAACATTAAAACACGGTGGATATTGTATTATGTTTGGTATGGATAGGCAATTATTATTGTTTAAATATTATGCAAAATTAGCAGGATTTGAAGAACATCAAAGTTTATATTAGTATTTTATAAGCAATTTTCCGAAAGCAAGTGATTTAAGCAAAATGATAGACAAAAATTTGGGTGCTGAAAGAGAAGTAATAGGAACTAAAAAAGGTGTTGGCAGCAATAATACATTTGCTGGTAATAATGGTATAAGTGAAAATCAAGAATTTGCTACTGAATACAATGAAACAGTACCTTCAACTAACATAGCAAAAAAATACGATGGTTATAAATATTCTATATCACCAATGAAACAAACAAATGAAACTATTATGATATTTCATAAACCATATAAAACTGGTAGTTGCTTGCACGATACTTTGGATTATGAAAATGGTGATACAACTTGTACTTGTGGAGCATTGAATATTGATGGGAATAGATGTTCTTATGATGTGAAAGATACAAATCCAGCAACAAATCCTAAATATAGATTTGAAAATGGTTATAAAATTCCAGAAAAAGGTAAAGAAAGCAATGGAGCAATTGATTTTACAAGTTCTAAAAATGAAATTAACTTAGAAGGCAGATACCCCGCACAAACATACTGTGATACGCAAACAGCAGAAGTGTTAGATAGACAAAGTGGAATTGATAATATTAAAGGAAATACTTATAATTATAGTGGATTAAAAGAATATGGCGAAGATGGATTTATAAATAATATAAAACCAAATAGTCCAAGTAATTATGGCGACACAGGCGGATGTTCTAAAATACTTCATAAATGCGACTTTGAAGAAAATGAACACGATTTATATTTCTATTGCCCAAAAGTTAATAAGAGTGAACGAAATGCTGGGTGTGATGAATTTGAAGAAAAAACAAAATATTGGCATGATATGGATAATACTGGTAAAAACCCAGATAATCCAAAAAATTATTTAGGTGGCAAAATAACTCAACAAATAGCGAAGAACACACATCCAACATTAAAACCTATATCATTGAATGAAAAGATATTAAAATTATTCAAGACACCAAACATTCAAAAAATATGCTATTCTTTTTCTGGTAGTGGCAGTGAAATAATAGGTGGAATTAAAGCAGGTTTTGAGAATTGGTATGCTTGTGAAATAAATAATAAATATATTGATATATCAAATGCAAGAATACAATATTGGAACAAAAAATATATAGAAGAAAAATCGCAAGTCAGTATGTTTGAAGAAACTGTTAAAATAAAAACCGAACAAAATAGTTTATTTGGAGATGAGTAAAAATGAACTGCAACAACTGCAAATACCAAAGAGAAGTTACAGGCAACTATTGTTATTGTGCTAAGAAAGCGAATAGGGTGTTAATTGTGGTGCAAGGCAAGTGTAAATGGTTTAAGGAGATAAAATGAGTATAATGAATGTTAAAAAAGATGGCAATGGAGATGAATATTATACACCAAAATATGTTGTTGAAATTTTATTACCTTATTTAAGATTAAATAACAATATAAAAACAATTTGGTGTCCTTGCGATAAAGAAGAAAGTGAATTTGTTAAAGTGTTAATAGACAATGGGTATAAGGTAATATTTTCTCACATTGATAATGGTCAAGACTTCTTAACCTATGAACCAAAAGAACAATATGATGCAATTATTACAAATCCGCCATTTAGTATAAAAAATGGAATAGTCAAAAGATGTATTGAATTGGGCAAAATTTGGGTGTTGCTTTTAAGTGCTACTTGTATTCAAAGTGCTTCTTTGGTAAAAATATTAAGCAAAGCAAAGAATTTTCAATATATAATTTTTGATAAAAGAATATCATATAGTGGAGATAGACCGCCATTCCCTAGTTGGTATTTTACAAGTAATTTATTAACAAAAAATGAATTTTATATTTATAAAGAAGACCCAAGATTATTATATAATAAATGGCTTAAGGATAAAATATGAAAAAAATTATGTTATATAGCGAATTAACAAAAGAAGAACTTATTAAAAAATGTGAAAATCAAAAACTGAATATAAAGCAATTAGAAAATTCATTGAAAATAGCAAATTCTCGCATTAATGTTTTACAAACAATCACAAGCGAAATGAATATTTATGACAAATTAAATGTTTGTATGCAGGAAACATTATCTTATATGGAAGAAGTTGAAGAATTAAAGAAACAAACCAATAAATGACAATGCAATTATATAATTATAGCAAATACTAAATAAAACAATAAACACTTGACAAATTGCGAGTTTTGTGTTAATATAGGCACATAGTTAAATTTGTTGTTTATAATTTATTTTAATAAGGGGAAATAATGGAAGTTGAAAAAAAATATAAAGATATTGCAACAATAAAAAGAAGAAGTGAACCGTCGGAAAGATTAATGTTGCCATTTTCGCAACTGAATTGGTTGATTAATGGCGTGATTTTTGGATCTGTATTATTATTGACATCTTTTACAAATGCGGGCAAAAGTACATTGGCGACAATGTTTATAGAAAGTGCAATAAAACAAGGGTACAATTGTTTTGGGTTGTGGGGGGAAGATTCTGAAGAAGAGGCACAAGAAAGAATATTCAAACAACACACACCTTATAGTAAAGACAATATGGAATATATTTCATATTACCAAAATGGCAAGAAAACAAACACTGGCGAATTTATATTAAGCGAAGACAAGTTTAACGAGGCAAGAGATTTCTTTCGCAATTCATTATTTATTTGGGACAATGAAATTCCACCAAACAAAGATAATATAATTGATATCTTGGAAAATGCAAGAGTTAAAGATAATTGCAGAGTGTTTTTGCTAGACAATTTAGAAATTTTGGACTTTGACACAGACAATGAAAACAAGGGCATAAAAGAAATTATGGTGGCAATTAGAAGATGGGCAATTACAAACAAAACAATCATTATTTTAGTAGCACACATAAGAAAAATAGAAAGAGATATTATTCGCCCAGATATTTTCGATGTTAAAGGCACAAATTCAGTCACAAATGTTTGTAGGAATATTATAACTATAATAAGAACAGACAATTTAGATAAGAACTTAAAGGGTTATAAAAACTTTTCAAAAGTTTTGCAACTAAATGGATATGATATAGAAGAACTTGATGCGGTTTTAGAAGTTAGAAAAGACAAGGGTAATTCGCTTGGATTTTGCGGACTTAAATACAATAAATACACTAATTCTTATTACGAAATAGAATTGAAAAAAAATGTAGATAATACAAAAAACAAGACTGTTTTGTCAATAAAAGACAACGATATACAAACAACAACAAGTTTTAATAATATGACACCAATTGAAGATGACGGCAGTTTGCCATTTTAATATTAAAAGGATTGATTATGACAAAAATTGAAATAATTAAAGCAAAAATATCAATAACCGATATTCTCTCACATTTTAATATAAATATAAATAATGCAAATTGGATTGCTTGCATTTGCCCCGAACACACAGACAAACATCCTAGTATGAAAGTTGACACATTGCATAATAGGGTTCATTGTTTTTCTTGTGGGTTTAGCGGAGATGTTATTGATGTAGTTGTAAAAATCAAACAATGCAATAAAAGAGAAGCAATAATATATATTGACAAGGCATTTAAACTTGGTCTTGGTGGTGATTTTACTATTGAAGAAAAGCAAGAATTGGCGAAAATAGAAAGGTTAATGGCATATAAAAAAAACAAGGAAAGAAAAAAGCAAGAATTTTTAGAGCAGTGCTTTAAAGATATTATCACTAAATTAAGATTTTGCGAGAGTGTTATAAAGGATATAGGAATAAAAAAAGGTGAATATCGTGGCAATTGGGGTGAAAAATGGAGTGATATGTATTTTGATTACTTAAAACAATCAATATATTTAGACTGGTTATATTACACATTGTGCGGATTTGATACAAAAGAAAATCAGTGGACTTATACTTATGGCGATAATGGAACAAATGTTCTAAAAAAAATATATAAGGGCGAAATAAAAATATAATAGGAGTGTATTATGGCAACAAATTGCAGAGAATGTAAATGGGCAAAAGATTATAATGGGTCATATTGCTATTGTAGAAAAAAA
>JALOBO010000050.1 GCA_023228225.1 Clostridia bacterium | reverse complement strand
GAAACACTAAACAAATTCTATGAGCAAAACAAAGGATATTTTAAAGTAGGTGATAAAGTAGATACAGGTTTATATGGAAAGGGTGTTATAGTAAAAGTGAATAAAGCAACTGTTGTTGTTCAGCTCCCCTCAAGGTATACAGGGGATAAAGGATTAATTAAACTAGCAAATCATCCAGACGCCATGAAGAAGATATAATTAATTGTAAAGTTATATCTTCACTTATTTTTTTTTCTATTTTAGATCACAAGTACAAAGGTATATACAATAACAGCTATATTATATATATATTACAGGAAGGTGATTTTTTATGGATAATACACGCACAAGAAAATTTAATGGAATGATTTATAAATTTGCAGGGTTTGCAAGGACTAAAGCCAGCATAGAACAGTTCGCAAAAGAAGTAAGACAAAAAGGTAGACTAGCACGGGTCACTAAAGAAAAGGTTTTCTATGTAGTATGGTATAGGAAGAAATAAAATAACTTATTTTTTTTCTATTTTTTCATTGATTAACCTTCTGCGTTTTCAACAACTTTTTCTCATACATACCAGTATTGAAGAACTAACTACTTTTTCTACAAGCCTGAAGGACTCTTCAACCATGAGCTTTTCTGAAATGAATTTTAGATACATAAAATCGTTTACTTTGTACTTTGCGTCATATTTTGAGTCTATTTCACTCCATGCGCGTCTTGCCTCTTCATCACCACGTTTAAGAGTTATCATCTTGTGATTACATTCAGACCTGCACTCCATACTAGAGAGCTCGTCAAAATTCTCAAACACAGTTTTTGCGAGGCAGTAAGCAACTTGATACTCTGTCATTCCGCTGCGCTCAAATTTTGACAAATAGATTTTAAACGCTTCAACCTCTGAAGGAAGCGCAATATTCAGAGTAGACATAACACCTGTTACAATATCAGAGGGTGTTTTACATTCGGTTACTTCAAAATCTGTAAGTTCTTTTATTGTGTATTCCATTTCAACCACCTTATAACATTATTGCTATAACTAACACACTGAAGAAGATTATAAACCCGACTGTTGCGATAATAGCCTTTGTTTGATACAACATTTAATCACCTTACTATAGTTAATACTACAGTTCCAAAGTATATAAAATAGTAGGAAACTAAGGTAATTAAAAAAAGAAAAGAAGATGTTAAAACTGTTGGATTTGTGTGTCTGAGATTGTCTCATCAGACTCAGTTTCAGCACCAAAGAAATCCGTTTTACCTTCCAACTGCTTTAATATTGGATGCAAAGTAAAGAGCAGTACTCCAAGATAACCTGGCATCATACACAGCCAGTACAAAGCTGAAATACACAAACCTCTTGCGTCTGAGGTGTCCCACACACTCGAAACACTTGTGAAGAAACTAATCCCATCAAGCTCTGAGGTTATTCCATCCATGCAAAGACCGTATGCAAATACCATGTAGGCAGACACCACAAGAGAAATTACCATGAGCGAAAGATACTCAAAGAATTTCCCTGAAGATAGATCTGTACCCTTTGACCTCTCAAAGCACCACAGGACAAGCCCTATAAGCACAAAGAAAGGCGAAGCTTGCCATAAGTTAAGCATCGTTTCAAAGTGCTCTGTGGTATCTACTGTAAGACTTCCAGAAGCAATCAAATCATTTATTGCCTGTATTGGTACGTCAAAGGTCCATGTTAATATTGTATAAGCAAGACCAAAGACAATGACAGTTGCAGCTATGACAATATTTGTCATACTGTCGGCTCTCTCATCTGAAAATATATCTTTCATTGTTTCCACCTCCTATAAATTATTTTGAAGAGGTTTTCCTCTTCTTTGTTGGTTTTGAACTACTTCCCAGGATACTGTCAAAGGACCCTAACTTATTTCTGATCAGTCTTCTACCCTTAATCTTTGCTACACCTGTTTTCTCTTTATTTTCTGTCTGCTTAGTCTTTCGTCTTGTTTTTAGTATAGGAGGTAACTCGGTAACTGTACCCCCCAAAGGATAGTTACTAGAAGTGCCACCCTTGCTTGAAGGAGTATACTTACTTGAAGGAGTATACTTGCTTGAAGGAGTATACTTGCTTGAAGGAGTATACTTGCTTGAAGGAGTATACTTGCTTGAAGGAGTATACTTGCTTGAAGGAGTATACTTACTTGATGCCTTGTACTTGCTTGCAACTGTTGACCTGTCTAATGGGTTATACTTACTCAGTGCAGCATATTTAGCAGGGCTTTTGTATGTATACACCTGTATTGCTTTCGTTGCTATGAGATACTTGGAGATAGCACTTGATACACTATTGACAGAGTTTGATGCGTATCCTGTTTTTAACGGCTTGTAGCTTGATGAAGTACTTTTTTGTTTATAGTTGTTCTCCTTTGCTTTTGCGTAGTTTTCCACAATACTCTGTTTTTCTGTGCTGCTTTTTACACTATCTATTTTGCCTATAACATACTCAGGGATTTTTACATATCTACCTTTGAACCATGTATAACCTGGTTTTTTTACTGTGTTTTTTGCTATTATAGTGTTAGGTGATATTTGTAATTCTGCCTCTGCTTTAACTAGTCCTATCTTTTTTTCTGTTATAAGTGTTACAAACACTTTATTAACATTTTTAGCATCTATAATTTCTTCCTGTGCTAATTTAAGGCCTGCATTGTAGGCTTTATCAACAACAACACCATTCTTGGCTATAGCCTTATTTGGGTTTTTTGTGGCTAGGTCAACTGCACCATCTGAAAATCTGACAGGTGCTTTTTGCGTGCTAATGTGAGATATTGTAGGATTCAGTGCATCTGGATCTCCAAACACCTTTTTAGATAAATCAGCTATTGCACCAATTGTCTCTACAATTCTGTTACGCTCTAATGCCACAGCTTTTTGCGTGTTAATGTGGTAATCTGATTTTGCACCTCTACTTACTGTATCATATCTTGATTTTGCGGGCTCATTATACCATGCTGTAGGTTTAGCACTATGTTTGTCTTTATTCCCTGCAGACTTTAAAACGTTTGACATTGCATTAGAAAATGAACTTAATCCAGCCACTACGTCAGTAGTAGAGTATGCCTCAGCGTCACTCAGCCTAAAGAAATAGATCTGGGCGCCTGACTTTTCAGGAGATATATACGTTCCTGATGTATCTTTTAGTGCATGACCCGGTGCGCGCGCATCTGACTTTATAATCTTATCTTTTCCTGTCCAGGTTTCCATTGGGACATCTGCAGTATTATACCCTCCATACTCCCCTGTGGGATTACCATATTTATCAGTTATTTCAGCCTGTCGTATGACATCTTGAACGTTCATTTTTTCATTGAAGTAGGCTTCTTGCTGTTTTCCTGTCAGTACATTTTTATCCACTATTTTCTCTATAGGTATATACTTACTGCCTTTTGCAACTCCTTTTGTGTACTTTGCAATGTCAACAGCACCTTTAAATGTAGTCTGTCCACGTTTGAAGTCCTTCCCACCAAACGGAATAAGCAAAGCAGTACTTAGTAAGTCCTTAACTGCTTGTTTTTCATCTGTCTTTGCAGTGTTTTTATACTGAGATCTTATCATACTAAGTCCTACTGCACCCCCAGATAGTCCAGCTACTGCTTCCCTTTGTGCAACAACAGCGTTTTCTGCTGCGTAAATAGCGTCATCTGCATACTTTGCACCCCCCTTTAGAGTTCTAGGAACAAATTTTGCAATCTGCGGTGTATACTTAGTATATTTTCCTGCAGTACCAATTAATCCTGCAGCTCCACTTGTAGCAGCTCCGAAACCAATAGACATAACGCGCAATTCGGCTGCAAGACTGACTAAACCTCTTGCTGCTGTTACGGGTGTTTTCCCTGCGCAGTTGAAAGTGTTTACAGCTAATTCTGCTGCTGCTGAAGATATAATGTTACTTTCTATCATCTTCTGGTATTTTGCAGTTGTTTTACTGCTTGTGTGTGCGTGTGTGTCTCGGAACTTAGCAATATTTTTTTCAGAGAAGTCTATTAACTTATTTCCATCTTTTTCAGTAGCATATAAGCCCATTCCTGCTAATGCACCTACTGCAGTACCTGGCAGACCTAGTGTAGATCCTACTATAGCACCATCGACTATAGACTTTACAAGCTCTTTTTCATCAAGTTTGTATGTCATTTCATAACCTTTAGCTATGACCGCCTTTATTTTGCTGTCACCTGCAAAAGTCTTCAGATCATTTTGTATGTTCTGTGCTTTTACTTGATCTACCGTTTTAAAAGCCTGAGTTTTTACACCTGTTGTTTTTTCAACTTTAAATGATGGTGAAAATTTATCAATGTTTTTAAAATGCTCTGCTACATCTGCTCTAGTACTCTTTCCACTGTCTGATTCTGTTGGGTACTGCTTTATGAGCCATTCTCGCGCTGTTCTGATTCTCTGAGCTTCGGCTGTAGACATGTTTATAGAAATAGGTACGCTTGCTACTTCTAAAGCTTTGTCATACTGTGCTTGATTCTCTAGCTTCTGATAATATGCCTTGTACTGTGCTGCCTTTTCACTGCTGCCTGACTGCTTTAATATGTAGTTCCGCGCTGACAGTATTCGCTGTCTTTCTGTGCTGTTTGCATTATACAAAGTTTTATTTGCTAAATTATTTACTAAGTTATAATCACCTTGAGTTTTAACATTACCTTCTAAGTTATTTAAAGTGCTTGTGGGAATCTCCCATTTCTGAGTCTGAGCATTGAACACATTTAAACTTGAGACTCTTGAGGCTGCTGATCCTCTCTGAATAAAGCTAGGTGCTTGCTTAACTGTGACTCCTTGGCCTGATGCACTCACAGAACCAAAGCTTTTTTGTGCTTGGGCTTGCTTGTACTCCTGCACTTCCATTTTAGATAAGCCTGAGCTACCTGATCTTGCAGCTTTGTCAGTTGTGACATTAGAGTACATAGTTCTAAGCTTTGCCTTTTGTGCATCACTATACTTACTTATATTATTATTGACATTTGCTGCCTGTCTCTCGTCTAGTTGGAGAGCTTGAGCTTTAGTAAGCCCCAAAGAGCTTGAGGCTTGTTTCTGTGCAGAGGAGAGATTATTATAAGCTATTGCCACCTGTGGAGTTGTGTCTTTACCTACTGTTTTATTTCGGCTGTAGGTTGCTCCAGGTGCAGAACGCTTACCGCCTCCTGTCCCTGCTGCTTTTCTCTTGTCGTTTACAGATGCCATACAATCACCTTGTTTCTGTGCTGTTTACATTAGCCTTTTCCATCACTGAGTCAAAAGCCCATGAGGCAAATACACTTGCAAAGATTGCATAAAAAATGTTAGTATCAAATATGTATACTATTGCAAGTGTGAATACAAACATCTTTGCTGCACAACTCAACCATTCTTTTATGTTTACCAAGTTAAACACCACCTTAAATTTAGGCTTTTACCACACTTACTGAGACTTTTGCAGAGGGTGATTTTGACCTTATTTCCTTTACTGCTGTACAGTATCATCTGCCTCATTCCATTTTTTACGCAGTGTTGCAATAGCTTTATATACACAGAAAGCACCAAATATTATCATTCCTGTATTTGTAAATAATATCATTGTTAGTCCTCCATATTTATACTAAATGTAAAATGAGGGTAATTACCCTCAGGCTTTAACGATAACAACTTTTGCACCGCGTACGCCGCGTTTCGCAATTTCAATTTTTGCAGCTTTAGCAACTCTTGCTGCTTCTATTTTACTCATAACGCTGCTTACTGTGGTAGTAGTTATTTTTACTTTATAGTTTACAGTTCTCTTTACAGTCATATTTTACATCTCCAGTTTATACTTAGGTTATTTTACTATTCCTAATACATTTAACTTGCATTTTTATCCCTCTTCTCTATTATATACCATGTGCTTAAAGTATAAGTAACTTTGTATTATGAGAGAACAGGTACAAAAAATAAGTAGGTAGACTTTTAAAGCCTGTTTCTACTCATTAAATAAAAGTTTGCTGCAAATGACAGAATAACCGCAAATGTAATCAACGTTTTATACTGTTCAGGTACAAATCCTATTAACAAAGTACCAAAGAACATTGCTACTATTGCAGGTATTGTCATTGTTTCCTGCTGTTTCCACATGAGCACGAAGGGGAGGATAAACAAAACCACATAAAACATTCTGCCCATTACGTCAGTAAAGGGAGTTGTCGCAGATTGTGTTAATCCTTCCCAATCCATATCAGTGAAGTTATCCATTAGATTGTTGTACTCTTCGTCATCTCCTATAGTTTCGATTGAAACAGTTGCTTTTTCTCTTGGCACTGTTACAGACCATGTTAACATGTTTGAATCGCTGCCATCTGAAGCAATCACAGAAACATTATAGTACTCTCCGTCATCTGTGAAAGTGTATTCTTTACTTTGCCCTGCTACTGTTGTTTTTATTCCATTTAGATAAAAATCTGCTGAATTTATTTCAGTTGTTGAGTTAAACTCAAATGTGTGGCTATTGCCTACTGTAATAACTTGATTACTATCACCCACAAAGGATATTATAGGTGTTGCTGCAGTCACGCCACATAGCATAAAAATTGAGAGTAAGATAAGTATAAGTCTGGCTCTCATTAATCCATTCCCCCTGTACTCCTGTTTGTTACAAGTTGCATTAACCCCCAAACTTCCGCTAATGAAACCATAGTCTGTATTCCATATGCGAAAGCTACAGGTATTCCAATACTTGCAAGGTAAGGACCTGGCAGAACCAGCACAGAAAACACTGTTTTAACTGTGCTATACATGCTTGCTATCATCGCCCACCCGTCAAATGCACTTGCTACGTCTGATTCTGACCCTGAAGAACCTGCCTCAACTATCCCATCTGCTAAGTCTGCTCCTGGCATTTCCGCGTCTGGAATAGTGACGGTGTCAAATATTCCAGCTCCGTTTATTATCCCTCCTGCTACAACAAAAGCAAGAAGGAAAAAGGCTATTTCTTTGGCCCACATTAGATATTCGCCCCCTTTCTAGCTTCGTTAACAACTGCAATCAGTGCAAATACTGTACCAATTACTAGTCCTGCTGCCATGATTGTATTTGTTGCAGATCCAAAGCCCGTAAATACGTCTAAGTACCAGAGAAACCACGAGAACCCACAAACCATTAGCCCACCTGATGCATGTTCTGCTTTACCGAACATCATGGCAACAATAAACACAAGAAAAACACCAAAGTAAGATAGTGCTTTTCCTCCGATAAATGGTACTGTGGACCCTGCAAATGTTACTGTGTAAGTTTTTTCTACCTCTCCAAAGCTATCCTCCGTAAATACTACTATGACCTTGTAAGACTCCCCTAAGTAGTCACTAACTACAAATGAGTGACTGCCTAGCGTTCCTGTAGGTGTTTCTGTGTAGTCATCAAGCACTACAAAAGTTCCGTTATTAGCAGTCTGCCCTATCTGATAGTAAACGTTTGTCATACTTGAGTTACTACCGTTCCAGCTTACTGTTACCTTAGCAGCAGTTGAATTTAACGCTAACTTGTCTACTGTTACATTAACTACATCATAGAATTGTGAGTCAGGTAGCAGTGAAGTCTCCGTTAAATCCAGCACAATTATAAAGGATAACTCAGAGCTTGAAGGCATTATATAATCTGTCTGCGTTCCATCATCTGTTGTTAACACAATTTTATATCTTACTCCTATGTCAATATCTGACATAGTAAATCTACCAGTGCTGTCTGTTGTGCCAGTTCCTAATGTTGCTGTATCACCGTTTTGATAATATGCATAAGTTACACCTGAAACACCAGAGAAACTGTACCAATGTTCTTTAACTTTTATCACGCAATCTGTAGGTGCAAAGTAGCTCTGTGACGCCTGTATAGCTATGTTTTGTACTGTCACCTCGCTAGCTGTAACATTCACAGGAGTTATGTCTGAAGCGTCATAGCCTGTTTTCTTTACACTTACATAGTAAGTACCAGTTGATAGACCTAATACCTGATAATAACCCTCTGACCCTGTCGTTTTTGTAACTGAATATGTATCATTATAAATAGTTGCAAG
Source organism: Clostridia bacterium (assembly GCA_023228225.1). Classification (GTDB taxonomy): domain Bacteria; phylum Bacillota; class Clostridia; order Christensenellales; family UBA1242; genus JALOBO01. The sequence continues at coordinate 2,234 of JALOBO010000050.1, read as the reverse complement.
AGCTCCTGAAACTACCTGGTAGTTGCCTAATCCCTGTGATTCGTAAACGCATCCCGCAACACCTGTACCCACTATACTGCCTGTGGTTGTTACAATTATTACACTGTAACTTGTGGGGTAGTCACCATATGCACCTTCCGTTGGGTCATAACTCCTTACTCTCCAATAATAAGTACCCTCTGCTAGTGAAGCTGTTGCAGTTGTTGATGTTGTTTCGTGTGAGTATACTACATTACTAAATGCAGAATCTTCTGCTATCTGTATCTGACAGGTAGTTTTTACATATTCCCATGTAAATATTTGATCTGCATACAGTGGTGGAAATTCTCTTGTAACTGTGGAGCCATCTGCAGGACTGTATAGTGTAGGTGCTTTATTATATACTACTGTTACAACCACTGTGTGAGATGTTGCAGAAAGTCCCGACACATCAAAGTATATTAGGTTGTCTTCCTCTCTTGAATATACGAAACTCCCATCAACCTTTACATTTACTTCTAACTTTCCGTGGTTTTCAGTATAAAATGAATCCATGTAAGTTATATATGTTGCAGTTGAGTGTATTGACCCTGGTGAGTATGTCAACGTCTGAGTGCACCCTGTGGTTGTTTCTACCTCATCTACAGAGAACGAATAAGGCAATGACACAAACACACCATCAATTGTAGCTTTATAAGCTGTATTTGCTTTCCCATCAACAAATATTCGTATAGTTGGGTTTGTGTAAGTGTTTAGTACAGTAGTTTCAACGTAGTCCCATCCATCACAATCAACTGTATTTGCATTATTTATTATACATATTTGTCTTTGACCACCTGAATATAAATCTACAACTAAAGCACCTGAAGTCCTGTCCTGAACATGTATATATGCACCAACTGTAACATACTGCCCTGGCTGTAAGGTTGTTGCTTGTGTTATCAGACCCCTCACAGCATCAACGCCGTTTCCTGTGATACCGTATGCATGGTCACCTATTGCAGCGGGTACAGCAGATGAATCATAACCACCTAGTGCAGCAGTTGTCCAACCTGCAGGAGTGTCTGAGTCTGTCCACGTTTCAAAGCTCCAACCTTCCACAAAGGATGTATAAGGTGTGATTGTAACAGTTGAAAACTCTACGTCCAGTTCAAGAAGCCCGTTAACATACGTTGGTGTTATGATCCTCTCCCAGTCCTGGATACCTGAGTCATTTGTATGAGATACTTTTATCTGTTCTGCAGACCCCTTGATTGATTCAATGTCTGTTTTACTCAACTTTATTTTTGTTTCTGAGTGTTCATTACTACTTATTTTAATCTGTGAATTACCTTTTTCTATTGTTATCTTTGATGTGTCTATTTCATTTTGAAACAGTACACCACTCTTACTTTTGCCGTAGTTGTGACTGTTCCCCGCAGCAGATGCAATACCACAGAGGAATAATAGCAGCACCACAACTATTAGAGTATTTCTTACTTTCATGCTCTCCTCCTCTTATGCGCCTGATAAATCTTTTTTAGATTATTACAAGTGCAACGAGACATACCCGTCCTGACTGCAAAGTCTGATAGGGTAAAATGTTTATCTTGTATAGATCTAAACTGTAAAACTTTCTTTAAGTCTGCTAAGGCAATACCTGCTTCAAGACATTTTTTAGGCTTAACACCTGCCAACAGCAGTCTATAACATGGTACAAATGTACCTAGTTTCTTTGCTATGTTGCCGCCTCTATAAACATCTTTATAGTGTTATACGCTGTTCTATGATATATACTTTTTCGTTCAAAAGAATATACAGGATAGACAGAATCGTTTAAGTTGCTTAGATTAAATAAAAAAAGAGAAAAAGAGTTAAGGTATTAACAGCTATGTGCTTCTTCTGTGTCGCAGCTTGCAAATATTTGAACTAAGCAGTTTTCTGCAATTGCGTTATGCATGTCCTTTGGAGTATATTCACAGTATCTACCATAACAGCCAAAAAGTCCCATGTGGTAAAGGATTATGTCATGCTCTAAAGGTGTGAGCTCAATAAACCCTTCTATAATGTCCAGGGATAAAGTTGCATGATAATACCTTGAGGCATGGTTTTCAGTGTGCCTGTAGATTACCTTTTGGTCTTTGATGAATTTCTTATAAGCACCCACCTTGCAAAGGTCATGCAAAAGGCTGCAAATAATTACTGTATCAGCATGTGCACAATTCAGAATATGTAAGTTTACCTCATTAAATAGTCGCATAACCTCAAGGCAGTGA
>JALOBO010000049.1 GCA_023228225.1 Clostridia bacterium | reverse complement strand
TACAATGCTTGAAATTTTAAATCATCTTGATTTACAAGCAACAATTATAGGTGATAATATTACTTGTGTTGTTCCGCTATATCGAGAAGACATAGAAAACTATGCCGATTTGGCCGAAGATATTATTAGACTTTATGGCTATGAACATATTACTGATAGCATGGCGGTAACAAGTGATTACACATTAGGTAAAAAGAATGCTATTCAATTACAAATAGACAAAATTAAAGATGTTTTACTTGCTCGTGGATATCGTGAAGCAATGAATTATTCTATGATTAGCGAACCAGCATTTGACAAGTTATTAATTGCAAAAGATGATAAACTAAGACAAGCAATTAAAATAGGCAATCCGATTAGCGAAGATTTAAGTGTAATGCGTACCGTTATGGCACACAGCATGTTAGATGTTTTATCGCACAACCTAAAACACGGAACTAAAAAAATCAAATTGTTCGAAAGCGGGCGTATTTATTTGCCAAAAAGTTTGCCATTAACCGAAAGTCCACAAGAAATAAATAAACTTTCTATTGTGCATTCTGGCACTGAAGAAGATTTTTACACAATTAAAGGATTAGTTGAATTAATATTAGAGTCATACAGTTTTAATAGCAAATTAATTCGTTCTAATCAGTCATATTTGCATAGCGGAATCGGTGCGGAAATTATTAATTTAAAGACTGGTGCTAGTGTTGCTCATTTCGGCGAAATTCATCCACTTGTACAACAAAATTATGAAATTACACAAAAAGTGTACTATGCAGAAATCAATTTGACCGAATTATTTAGCCAAGTTCAAAAAAGAGTTAAAGTTTCGGCTATTTCTAAATTTCCAGTTGTACAAAGAGATATTGCTGTAGTTTTAAAAACCGAAGTCGCTGTTGGCGACCTTACAAGTGCAATTAAGCGTGCCGGCGGACAATATTTAACCAGTGTAGAACTGTTTGATATTTATACTGGCAAGCAAATACTAGAAGGTTACAAGAGCGTAGCCTATACAGTACAATTTTCAAGCCTAGAACGCACATTTACAGAAGATGAAGTTGCTTCATATATGCAAAACATTGTGCAAAAGCTTGAAAAAGATTATGGCGCAACACTTAGAATGTTTTAAAGGAAAATATGAACAAAAAAATAATTGCGGTGCTAGAATTTGATAAAATTTTGATGGCACTAAAAGACTTTGCGGTAACAGCGGAAGCTAAGGCACAAATTTTAAATTTGTACCCAAGTTTTAACTATAATGAAGTGCAAACTTTTATAAATCGCACAAACGAAGCATTTAGAGTTTTAACCGAGCAAAGCATTAATCCTGTTTTATATTTTGACAATATGGAAGGGATAATAAAAAAACTTAATGTTGGTAGTATATTAGAATGCGGCGAGCTATTAAAGCTTGCTACATTTTTGCGTGCGTGTAGACATTATAAAACTAGTATGACCGCAATTAATAATTTGGAAATAATCTATCTAAACAAATTAAATGAGCAAGTTTATACAAATAAAAGTTTGGAAGATGACATTGTAAAAGATATCTTATCCGAAGATGAAGTTGCCGATAGTGCATCACACGAATTATCAAGAATTAGAGATGGAATAAGAAAAGCAAATCAGCATATAAAAGAAAAATTACAAAATATGTGTGTAAGCGCCACATATAAAACTTATTTGCAAGAAAGCATTTATACAGTGCGTGAGGGTAGATTTGTTTTACCGGTAAAAGAAGAATACAAAAGTAAGATTTCGGGGCTTGTACACGACCGCTCAGATAAAGGGCATACGCTATACATTGAGCCTATAGAAATTTTGGAACTTAACAACAAAATTAAAACTTTAAAGATTGAAGAAGTAGCAGAAATTAAAAAAATATTAACTGCTTTTACCGATCGTGCACTCGAATTTTTACCACAAATAATGAGTAGTGTAGATGCATTAATTATTGCTGACATATTATTTGCAAAAGCACAATATGCAAAGTTTACAAATGCAACACAGCCCGCTATTAATGAGTATGGCTACACAAATTTAATAAGTGCTAGGCACCCTTTAATAGAATCTGAAAAGGTTGTTCCAATTGATTTAAGCATTGGCAAAGGATTTAATTTACTTCTTATTACCGGACCAAATACTGGCGGTAAAACCGTTGCATTAAAAACAATAGGCTTGTTAACTCTTATGGCGCTTTCGGGCTTATATATTCCAGCCGAAAATGGCAGTGCAGTATGTGTATTTAACAATATCTTTTGCGACATCGGCGATGAGCAAAGCATACAAGAATCATTAAGCACTTTTTCATCACATATGCGTAATATAATTGATATTACAAACAAGTTAGATGAATATAGTTTGGTTTTATTAGATGAGTTAGGTGCAGGCACGGACCCCATAGAAGGCTCGGCTCTTGCACTTGCTATTTGTGAATATATTAGGGCAAGTAAAGCAAAATGCATTGTAACAACGCATTTTAGTTCGTTAAAAGAATACGCTTTAAAAACTGATAGCGTAATGGGTGCAGGAATGCAATTTGACTATAAAAAATTAAAGCCGACTTATAAAATTGTTATGGGTGTTCCTAGTGCCAGTTATGCATTTGAAATATCCGAAAGACTTGGACTTAAAAGCGATATTATTTTTTTGGCAAAATTAAATGTTGATAAAAATAAATTAGAACTTGATACACTTTTAAAACAAGCAGAGGCACATAAACAAGAGGCAGAAAAAGAGAGGATTGTTGCCAAGGAGTTTAAAGCAAAATTACAATCTGAGTATGATAAACTTGCCCTGCAAACTAAAAAACTTGAAGAAGAATCGCTAAACATAAAAGCAAAAGTTACTAATAAAGTTAAAGCGGAATTAGAAAAATATATAATAGAAGCCGAAAATGTGGTAGAAGAAATTAAAGAATTTAGTAAAGATATAAATGAAAATAGTTTATTGCAAGCAAAAATTTTAAAATCAAAACTTTCAAAAAACATTAACAACCTAAACACAGTAGAAAACCAACGCAGTTACGGTAAACGCATTAATCTAGAAGATATAACTAGTGGAATGATTGTTAATTATAAAGGGCAATATGCGGAAGTATTATCAATTAAGAGTAGTAAAAAACAAGTTACAATTTTAATAAATGATGTTAAACTAGATATTGATATAAATGAATTGTGCTATGCTAATAAACTTAAACAAGTTAAAAAGGCCCCAATACTAAACAATAGTATAATTAGACCTTTTAAGAGCGAAATTAATTTAATAGGTCAGCGCGTTGAAAGTGCACTATATAGTTTAGAAGAATTTTTAGATAATGCACTTCTAAATAATTTGACCGAACTTAAAATAATACATGGATTTGGAACTGGGGCTTTAAGAAAAGGAATACAGGAATATTTGAAAGAACACAACTATAAATATCGTGATGGTGGATTTGGAGAAGGCGATAGAGCGGTTACGATTGTAACAATAAAATAATTAAAATAAATAAAAAAATATTAATTTATTATATTTATTAATTTAATATTAAATTATGAGGAATTAAAATGATTTATTTAGATAATGCTGCAACTACTAAAATGCACGATGATGTACAATTGGAAATGGCAACATATGAAACCCAAAATTACTTTAATGTATCGGCGGTATATAAATCGGCGGTCAGTTTAAATGGTCAAATTGATACCATTCGTGCGGATATTTTAAAAAAGTTAAATGGCAGTGGCTCAATTATTTTTACGGGCAGTGCAACAGAGGCGAACAACCTTGCTATATACGGCAGTGCAAAAAATAAGCAGGCGACTTATATTTTTTCTGGAATAGAACACCCGTCTGTATATAATGTGGCACAAGATTTAAAAAATCGAAATTATAATGTTTTATATGTTAATACTTTACCAAATGGTTCGGTTGATGTTAACCATTTAAAAACATTACTGGATAGTAGCGTTTGTTTTGTATCGATTATGGCGGTAAATAATGAAACTGGTGCAATTAATGATATAAAATCTATTGTTAAACTAGTAAAAAGTGTAAATCCATCAATAATTGTTCACAGTGATTGTGTACAAGCACTTGGCAAAATTCAAATAGATTTGAATAGTTGGGGCATTGACTTATGCTCTTTTAGCGCACATAAAATTAATGGACCCAAAGGTGTTGGTGTTTTGTATATTAAAAGTGGCGTAAACATTAATCCGCATATTTTAGGTGGCGGACAAGAATTTGGTTTAAGGTCTGGCACGGTTAATACCGCAGGCATTATGGGATTTAAAAAAGCACTTGATATCACACTACAAAATTTTGGAAACATTCAAAAAAACTTGTTAGATTGTAAAATCAATTTTTTAAATTTTTTAGAGCAAAATATTACAGATTACAAATTAAATTCAAGTTTAAATTATAGTGTTAATAATATAATAAGTCTATCGTTTAAAGGTTTGCGTGGCGAAGTAATAATGCATATGTTAGCAGAACAAGGTATTATTATAGGAACTGGTTCTGCCTGCTCATCAAAACATTCAGGCAATAGAGTTTTATCACATATGGGATTAAATAAAAATTATATTGAAGGTAGTGTGCGAATTAGTTTTGGTATGTTTAACACGGTTACCGAGGCAATGGATTGTGCAAAGGCACTAGTTATAGCAGTTAATACATTAAAGGGAATTTAAGGAGAATATATGGGCGTTATACTAATTAGATATGGTGAATTATTTTTAAAAGGCGATAATAAATGTTATTTTGAAAAGGTTTTGCTTAATAACATTAGGCATAGTCTTGATGGTTTTACATTTAAACTAAAAAAATTGCAGGGCAGATATTTGCTTTCCGATTTTGAAGAAAAAAATGAGCTACAAATAATCAATAAACTTCAAAAAGTTGCTGGATTACACTCTATAAGTTCGGCATATGAAATGAATACCGATATAGAAGAGATTAAAAAATATGTTGGTACTTTAACTTTTAATAACACTACATTTAAAGTTATAGTTAATCGTGCTGACAAAACTTTTGATATTCAATCTACAAATTTTGCCGCAATATTAGGCGGAGTGGTGCTAGATAATAATCCCACAGCAAAAGTTGATGTTCATAATCCGCAAAAAGAACTTTATGTTGATATTAGAGAACACGGTAAAACCTATATTTTTTCGGACATAATTAAATGTATGGGTGGAATGCCAGTTTCTACAAGTGGCAGGGGCTTAGTTATGATTTCGGGTGGTATTGATAGCCCAGTAGCCGCTTATATGATGACTAAACGCGGTATGAGTTTAAGTGCTATTCATTTTCATAGTTTTCCGTATACTGGCGTGCTTGCCAAAGAAAAAGTTATTAAATTAACAAATATCGTAAGTGAATATGCTGGTCATATTAACTTGTATGTTGTTTCTTTTACAAAAATTCAAGAGGCTATTCATAAAAATTGCAAATGCGAATATATGATTATTATTATGCGTAGAATTATGATGCGAATTGCTTGCAGGCTTGCAAAAGAAAAGGGAATTGGCGGTATTATTACAGGTGAATCTCTTGCACAAGTTGCCAGCCAAACAATAGAAAGTATTACTGTTACAAATGCTGTTGCAACAATTCCGGTACTTAGACCGTTAATTGGTTTTGATAAGATAGAAATTATGGATATAGCACGCAAGATTGGCACTTACGAAACCTCAATTTTACCGTATGAAGATTGTTGCACGGTATTTTTGCCGGATCACCCGCTAATTAAACCAAAAGTACGTTTAGTTGAAGAAGAAGAAAGCAAATTGGATATAGAAAATTTAATAAATGAAGCATTAAGCACAATTGAAACTATTTTTATCCCCGTAGAAATATAATAACAATTGCTTAATTAAAATTAAGCAATTAATAATATTTTTTAAAACAGTTGCAAAATGTTTTTTATTGTACTATACTATATCATCATTTAAAATAATGTTTTTTAAATTTAATTTTAAATTATTAATTTATGTTTTATAAACACGCAAAGTGTTTTTGATTAGGTATAAATTTTTAAGATATATATACAGCATAAACAAATGATTATTCGGTTTTAAAACCCAAGTTTTTGGGCGTTTAATTTAAGTAAAATTAGTTTTGTTGTTAAATAAATTAATACTAAAATGGAGGAAAATAATTTGGTAAGTAATTTAAAAATAATGTTTCTGGGCGGAGTAGGCGAAATTGGCAAAAATATGACTGTTTTTCAATATGAAAATGACATAATTGTTGTAGATGCCGGACTTACTTTTCCATCAGAAGATATGCCGGGCATTGACCTTGTTGTTCCGGATATAATTTATTTAGTAAGTAACAAAGAAAAAGTAAAAGGTATTGTGCTTACGCACGGACACGAAGACCATATTGGAGGACTTCCGTATATGCTTGGCGATATTAACGCACCCATTTACGGTAGCAGACTTACTCTTGCACTTGTAGAAAATAAAATGCGTGAACATCAAAAAATTCAATATAAATCTAACACTATTAAAGAAGGTAGCGTTATTAAACTTGGCGTATTTAATATTGAATTTATTAGAGTTAATCACTCAATTGCTGGCGCAATGGCTCTTGCAATAACAACTCCCGTAGGTATCATTGTATTTACGGGTGATTACAAAGTTGATTATACTCCTATGAATGTTGAGATTATAGATTTAGCCAGATTTGCTGAACTTGGCAAGCGTGGAGTGTTACTTTTAATGGCAGACAGCACAAACGCCGAACGAGCCGGACACAGTATGAGCGAAAGAGTTGTTGGGCAGGCACTTGATGAAATTTTTGCAGAAAATGCCACACGAAGATTATTTGTAGCAACTTTCTCATCAAATATTCATAGATTACAACAAATTTTTGATCTTGCGGTAAAATATAAACGCAAAGTTGCGTTTTCTGGCAGAAGTATGCTCAATGTAACTGATACCGCAATAAAAATTGGCGAACTCCGCATTGATAAAGAAATTATCATAGATGTAGAAAAAGCCGATAAGTATGCAGATAAAGAATTAGTCGTTATTACTACTGGTAGCCAAGGCGAACCTATGAGTGCTTTAACCCGTATGGCTTCGGGCGAATTTAATAAAATTAAAATAGGCGATAATGATACAATAATTTTGTCTTCTTCATCTATTCCCGGCAACGAAAAAATGATTAATCGCGTTATTAACAATCTTGTTAGGTTGGGTGCAAATGTAATTTATAATGAAATTGCCGATGTGCATGCTTCTGGGCATGCTTACATTGATGAAATCAAACTTATACACGCACTTGTTAAGCCTAGATATTTTATTCCCGTTCACGGTGAGTATAAGCACTTAAAGGCACATGCCGATATTGCTATTACTATGGGTATGCAAGCGCGTGACATTATTATGCCAGATTTAGGACTATGCGTGGAACTTAATAAAAATGTGCTCAAAATTGCAGGAACTGTACCAGCAGGCAAACGCCTTGTTGATGGTTTAGGTTTGGGTGATCTTGATAGTATGGTATTAAAAGACCGTAAACAACTTGCCGAAGATGGGCTTTGCATTGTTGTACTTGGACTTTCTGATGAAAGTAGCGAAATTGTTAGCGGGCCTGACATTATTACACGCGGACTTATTTATTCCGCAGAAGCCTCTAATATGGTTACCGAAGCCAAAGAGTCAATTACTGATGCATTAAAAGAACTTGATTTAAAACAAATTGATAGGCTTGAATTAAAATCTATTATTAGAAAAGCGTTAACAGTATACTTCTTTAAAAAGACAAAGCGTCGTCCTATGATACTTCCTATTATTTTGGAGCAATAATTTAATGGATAATTTACTTTATGATGAAGAAAATGAATATATAAAAAACTTATTTATATCTGCACAAAGTGATAGCGAACTTGTTAAATATGCACGAGAAAATTATATTCCAGTGCTTTTAGAAGATACCGAAAGATTGTTAGCATTACTTATTAAATTAAAATTACCAGCAAAGATTTTAGAAATTGGTACAGCAGTAGGCTATTCAGCACGAGTAATGCTTGCAAATGCACCAGCCGATACGGTTATTGACACGATAGAAATTGATGAAGAAATAATAAAAATTGCCAAGCAAACATTAGAAAAATATATGAATAGAGTTAATATTATTGAGGGAGATGCATTAAAGATTTTGCCAACGCTTAATAGTAAATATGACTTTATATTTTTAGATGGACCAAAGGCACAGTATGTTAGATATTATCCATATTTAAAATCTTTACTTAATAGTGGTGGCATGATTTTTGCCGATAATGTTATGATGCACGGTATGGTATGTGGCGGGGTAGCATTTAAACACAAAAAAAAGTATATGGTTAAAAAAATGCGTGAGTATTTAAATAAAGTAATTGCTGATATTGATTTACAAACAACCGTTATTAATGTTGGCGATGGTATTGCACTAAGTGTAAAAAAATAAGGAGTAATTTATGATAGAACTTCTTTCCCCAGCGGGTAATATGGAAAAATTAAAAACCGCATTTTACTTTGGTGCAGATGCGGTTTATTTTGCGGGCAAAAAATATGGTTTAAGAGCTTTTTCGGAAAACTTTAAACAAGATGAACTTAAAACTAGCATTGATTATGCTCATTCATTAAATAAAAAAGCATACATTACATTAAATATTATTGCACACAATGAAGATTTTGATGGTCTTAAAGAATATGTTCAGTATTTAGAAAGTATTGGTGCAGATGCGGTTATTATTGCCGATTTAGGAATACTTGAATTTGTTAAAAAGTACGCTCCAAAATTAGCAATACACATAAGTACTCAAACTAGTATGACAAATAAATATGCTGTAAAAGCGATGGCGGATATGGGTGCAAAACGAATTGTTCTTGCACGAGAATTAACAATGCCCGAAATTTTAGAAATTAAAAATTATGTTGGCGACAGCGTAGAATTAGAAGCGTTTGTACACGGCGCTATGTGTATTTCATATTCAGGTAGGTGCTTACTTAGTAACTATTTTACAGGCAGAGATTCCAATCGTGGTGCATGTGTGCAGGCTTGCAGATGGCAATACACAATTAGCGAAGTAAGTAGGCAAAATGAGCAATTTCCTATTATGGAAGATCAGCGTGGAACTTATATTTTAAATTCCAAAGATTTGAATATGATTAAATATATTGATAAACTTGCCGAGGCAGGCGTGCAATCATTTAAAATTGAAGGCAGAATGAAATCGCCTTATTATGTTGCAACGATTACAAATGCTTATAGGCACGCAATAGATTTTTATGCAAAACACAAAAATAATTACATTGTTCCCGAAGAATTAGAAACCGATTTAAAAAAAACGAGCCACCGAAAATACACGACAGGTTTTTATTTTAACGCAGATGATAAAGAGTATTTAAATTCTGCTACGCCAGTACAAACTCACGAATTTATGGCAGTTGTTTTAAATAATACCGATAAACAGGGCTATACGCTTATAGAACAGCGTAATCGCTTTAAAGTAGGGGAAACCTTAGAAATTTTGAGTCCCGATAAAAATTTTAACAAAACTTTTGTAGTAGAAGATATGAAAAATCTAGAAAACGAACCAATAACTGATGCACTTTTAGTAAAACAACAAATTTTAGTTAAAACCCCTTATAAACTCCATGAAAATGACATTTTGCGTAAAATAATTGTTCCGCTTGAATAACTGACTACAATATGTAATGTACTACTACCGCTTGCCAATGGCAAGCGGTAGTAGTACATATCAAAAGAGAAAGTTACTATTCAGTTTTTCTATGGTATTTGGCGAATAGTTATTATTTGATAATTGATTTTAACAATAACGTTTGATGAGCTATAATATATTATTTATAGCATTTAGTTGCTTAATTTTTCTATTAAAAAGTACAGCAAAAATATGTTGTGTGTTTAGATAAGTTTGTATAAAATGTGAAGTACAGTTTAAAAATCCCACACGAAAAAATAAGCAAGTCTTAGGGTTTCCCTGACTTGCTTGTTTTGAGTGATATCCTATGAAGGAAGGGATTAGCGGAATTTAATTCCGCGGTTAAAAGGGAAACACACAAGCCCAGCGGTTAGCAAATTTAAATTTGCGTGTCCGTTACTTATCGACTCGTGGTTGCCCTTTTAAAAGAACAGGTCGTTTTGTTTTACTTTTAGGCGGATTAATTCTAGCGATTTTTTTTCTAAACGGGAAATGTAAGAACGGGAAATTCCTAGTTTTTTTGCTACTTCTCGTTGGGTTAATGCTGGTACTCCGCCAACACCATACCGCATACAAATAATGCTGAATTCGCGTG
>JALOBO010000048.1 GCA_023228225.1 Clostridia bacterium | reverse complement strand
AACTATAGCCTCCGTAACGGTTTCCACAACTAGAGCTTCTGTACTGATATCTATGGGTTTCGTTTCGGTAACCGTAGCGTCCTGAACGGCTTCTCCCGTGTAGCTCTTGACAAGAGTATAAGACCCGGTGCAACCTGATACCTGACCAAGTTCATTATAATACATGCTTCCGTATCCCTTTGCTGAATTCTCTGAATAATAAAAACTGATCATCTGACTTCCGGCTGCATCAGTCCATATATCCCATTTCCATGTTGGATGCTGTGCGGTTGCTGCCGTCGAAACCGAATCAGCATAATTGCCGGTTGGCGCTAATCCACCGACAAAGGTTGACACTTCTGATTGAGTAGGGAGATCTTTGTTTTCGGTTGCTGCTGATGCTGCAGAGCAGAGCAGGGCGATGCTTAAGAGAATTCCTAATGTCTTTACAAAGTTCATTATTTTACAACTCCTATTTACTTGCTAGTTTTATATACTCAACAAGGTTAATATACCTTTCGGATGTTATAAAGCTTTATGATGTCAAAAAGAACAAACATAATTATACTGGCTTTAATGCTTGTTTTGTTACCTGGCCTTGCATTTGCGGGGGATGAAAAACAGATTAATGAAGCCTTGCAGCAGGGCGGCACGGTGACGCTTGAAGACCGTGAATACATCCTAAACGGTCCCCTCTACATAACACAACCCGGAACCACTCTAACAGGCGGACCTCACACGGTCCTAAAGGTTGAATGCCCCAACGGGCGATGGTTCTCGAATACCGTCGGCGTCATCAATTCAAACGGAATTAATGATATCTATATTGGATATCTGGAAATTGACGGCAACTGTAATAGTTTTCCGTATGAATGGCATCATTCGCGCTCAGATACGGCACACGATCAAGAGCACCTGATACAGATCACCGGGGGGACTCAGGCATTCATTTCAAATATTGTACTAGACTCCCTGAAGCTCCATGACGGCTTTTCAGATGGCGCTTCTATTCGATTTGCTAACAAGGCCCAGGTTCTCAATTGTACTTTTTATAATTGTCAACACGAATCTGTATTTTTCACTTGCTGCATAGATTCGGTACTCAGCGGAAATAATGTTGCTGCAATAACCAGTGACGGTTTCCGGCTGGATAACTGCGTCCGATGCAAGATTATAGACAGAAATGTCCTATTTTCATATATGGGGCCAACATCCGCATACAAACAGGGTGAAAATTTGATCCAGGTTGGGGATGCCGGAGTATCTAAAGGATATGATGCCAGGAACAAACCTACCACTACAACCGATATAGAAATCACCGGAAATATCTTAATCAATGACGGGCTGGCTGCTTTTAATCTTGGCTCGGCTGCAACTGATCCAAGCGCTAATGTGTATATACATGACAATACGGTCATAGGCAAAGAGGCAATAGAGACGGGCGGCTCAACGTTTTATCTAAATCTTCAGAAATATATAAATGGGAATTATTCATATGAAAACATGCCAACCGCAGAAGATAACGCACACGTGTTTGAAAGTATTTTTGATATATTAGATTTGGAGTTTTCCGACTCTGGCAGGACTGAACAGACCGCGGATAATATCAAAATATCAGTAGTGGATACAGCAAAAGGGAAAATTTATGGAGGGGTTAAAATTGTCGGATTTAAGGACCTCATCACCATTGATGGTGTCCCTTACATCCCTGACGAAAAAAGCGTACTGGTGAAGTACGAAGCTGTTAAAAATCCCTCACTTTCCTGGTTTAGTTCAGGCGTTTCAAAAATTTCAAAAGATGTTAATGTAACAATTGAAAACGGAACGGCAACAGCTACCCTAAAAGTAACAATGAAATATTTTAAACTATCAACTAATTCAAAAACCGGGAAAACAACTAAAAAATATTCTTATGCTTATGCTACCTTTACGGACTCTTGCCCGGCCCCGGAGATCCTCCCTAGCGAGCGCATAACAAAAGCATATGTAAATGTATTCAGCGACACTGCAAATCCATTTGTGAAGGCTACAGCCGGGCACACTAACACCACACAAAGAATAGAATATACCTATGAAAAAAACACGACAACCCGCACGTTTATGATAGGGGAACGGGTTACAGATGAAACTGGCCTGCAGCATATAGCTTATTCGAGGTGTGATATCTGGGTGGGTGCTATACCTCATATGGGGAACGATCTTATTGTAGTCGGGAAGTTTGACCCGGCAAAGCTCCATATAAAATATTATACACCATATGAATCTTTTGAAATCGAAGACATTAATATCATTTACCACAAAAACAAAGAGGAAAGCCGCACGATGATTATTTTTAAATTCATTGTTTACCTGGCGCTGGCTATGTATGCAGGATACAAGATAATGAAAACTGTAATCACTTAATTTTTTTTTGTATTATTTACTTGCCATCTTTATATACTCAACAAGGTTAATATACAAAGAGCGTTTAGTATCTTTATGATGTCAATAAAAATTAAGGTAATGGCGGCGGGT
Source organism: Clostridia bacterium (assembly GCA_023228225.1). Classification (GTDB taxonomy): domain Bacteria; phylum Bacillota; class Clostridia; order Christensenellales; family UBA1242; genus JALOBO01. The sequence continues at coordinate 8,093 of JALOBO010000048.1, read as the reverse complement.
GCTACACTTGCCGGAATGACTAGAAACGCACTTGCAGCAAGTAACAACAGTGTATCACTGACTCCGGATGCTACAAAAGGGATGAAAAACCTGACAGAATTACCATACATTGAAAAACTTCAATGGATACTAGACACGGTTTACGCGCTGGTTCCTTATGTGGCGGTTCTCGCACTCGGTTTACTGGCTATAAAATATTATGCGGGTGGCTGGGATTCTGTAGAAAATGAATTGAGAACAAGAAAATCATTTTTCGCAATAATCATAATTGTCCTGGCATTAAAAGTTGGTTCCTCTTTTATCAGGTTAATCTCCGAATGGTGAAGGGGGTTTTTTTGTGAAACTCACACCATTGATTTTTATTTTTTTAATACTGCTTGCTCCGGGGATGGCGGCGGCTGCACCCGGTGACAAATTAACAATTATCCCGGCTCCTGTATCTATGGAAAACATCTCAGGGACCACTGTCAAAATAGACAGGGTGAACGAGTCCATAAAATATACACCAACGACAGGCGCTTCGGTATATAGGTCCACAAACAACACTCCGAGTATTTCAGCAGGCGCTCAGATGATTCAGGACGGGCTAGAAAATACAGTAATCAATAATGTGAATAATGTTTTTGCGGGCGTTGGTGGTCTACAGTTGGGTACAGTTAACAGCACGCAGGACGGCTCGGAGGTTCTAATCTTTGCGGTGGCTGCTCACACTATAGACCCAACAAAGGACCCGGCTATGATGGCGAGAATAGACACAATGAGAGAGATTTACATTTATGCTATTCTGCTTTTTGCGGGTATCCTGGCGTTATTCCTGATCTATCAAAGCGTTTGCCCTGACGATTCGGCAAAAATGTTAGAAGATTTTACTGGCACTTACGGTTATGTTGCTGCTTCGGATATGGCAAAATATTTTATTAACACGTGTGGCTGGCTCTTGTTAGGTCCTGGGCTATATTTCGGAGCAATCAAAATTAATAACTTTTTGGTAGATGGGCAAATGCTTTCTGTGCTCGATCAGGTGGCGTTTTCAAGCGACAGTATAGGGCTGTATATCGTTATGGGGCTGCTCTGGTTTGTTTCTATTATGTTCTTCGCTGTCCGGCTTGTGACTATCATAATAGGCGCTCATGTGTGGATTCTGTACGGGCTCGGGTTTGCATTTAAAAAAGTCCGATGGGCTGCAATTCTTATAACAACTCAGCAAATCGTTTTAATTTTTTCGCAGTTCGCTATTATTTGGGTTTGTTGCGTTGTCATTTCTTACATGACATCTCAAGAAATGGCGTGGTATAGCGTTTCTTTTGTCTATCTGGGCCTTTTTAGTACAGTTGTGTCTATGGAATTTTTATTCTTGACATGGCTGTTTCTCTGGAAACTCCTTTCCCCAAAAACACTAACGACAGCAATTAAAATCGCGAGGTATGTATAAAATGGCAGATCAAACACCCAATTCTCTGATGAAAATTGATACACCAGTTACCGCCAGGTATGGGAAAAAACAGATAGGTATCTTTTTGTTTTCGGGTACTGCAGTTGTGGGACTTTTCAGCCTGCTCAGTAAACACCCACATAACACACCTTTGGTCATTAGCTGCCTGTTTTCGATGTTCGCAATTGTGGGAATTGTATATAAATGTGCAAGGTCCGGAAACGCAATATATGAAACGGAAACAAAGGGAGCTTTCAAGGTTAAAAATCTTGTAAAAAAGAATGAAATTTATAAATTCAATCCTAAAAACAAGATTGAAAAGGGAATTACATGGACAGGCCTTGAAAGAGTAGACACAGAAGGGCGTTTCAAATTCAGGAAAATGAAAGTATACGAAAATAATTACTGTAATCGTGGGATGTGTTGGCTGGTTACACCTTCAGACGCAAACGATCCGGATGCATATTATAACGGGATGGAGAAGCTGTTTAAGACGATCCCTTACAAATGCCTGCATAAAACAACTACAGCACAAAGCAAGCACCTGGTTAACCTGAGCGCAGTCTATGAAAAGAAGCTGCAAAACAAGAACTTACCTTCAGTTGTTAGAAATGGTTACAGTGCTAAAAAAAGATATTTTGACGAAATTAAAAACCGGGTTGGGTGGATGCACGTTATTTTTTTGGGGCTTGATTACATCCCAAACGATGAAGAAGGAAACAACGCTATAGACGAAGTTAGGGAACGATACGGCGGGGCTCTTGAGATTCACGGAATTAATGTTAAACCGGTGACTGATCCGACAGAATATGCTATTATTTGCGCTCAAATGAGCAATATGAACAGTTTAGAGGGGATGGTTTAAAATGGTATTTATTGATTATTTAGCCAAAAATTCAATAACTGGCGGCGTTGTAAATTCTGTATTAAAAAACAAGCAGGATAAGAAATTCAAAGCAAAAGCAGAAGAGAAACGCAAAAATGATAAAATGCTGAAGGACACAATAGACGCGGCTCTCCCACTGTCATTTAAACCCACAAAAGACGGGCTCTGGATTGAAACAAACGGCACTTTCATTAAATGCATGGTTCTCGGGCGGATATCCCCAAAATACGGAGATAGGCAGGACTACCCAACAGAATTAGATCAGCGTTTCATGGATGAGGTTTTCGATATAGCCACTAAAAAAGAAACATGTATAGAACTATGCCAGATAATATACCCTCTTGACCCACTAAGCGAAAATTCAGCACTCGAGACGGCAAGAAGAAACATAAAAATATCAAATGTTATCCAGGAAGACAGCGATAAGCTCCTGCACCAACACGATGTGATAAACGACCTTGCAGCAGAAGGAATACACGAGTATCAAAAACAGCTATATCATGGAACTACTAAGCTTTTCCATCATGTTCTTTTGGTAGCGATCCAGGGCGTCACAAAGAAAGAAGTAGATAAGACCATCAAATCCATTGAAACTGTATGTGATTCTAAAAGTATTCAGCATGAAATACCACAGTACGGAATGGTGGAAACCTTCAAATCAATGCAGCCAAACCCGTATATATGGGAGAACCTGTTTAAGAAATCGGTTACAGTGGGGCTTTGTGCAAAAACTTCACTGCTCCGAAGTCCTGAACCTACACTTTCAATGAAAGGGCGCATGCTCGGGATGAATACCCGGACAGGAAACCCGATATACTTCGATTTTGACGACAAAAACACCACTAATGCAAATGCTTTAGAATTTGGGGTTAGTGGATCGGGAAAGTCTGTAGACCTCCTTAAAGACAATATCAGGGCATTTCTTGACGGTGACCATGTTATACACCTGGTGCCAAAAAAAGACGGGATTACGGACCATCTAAGGGTTTGTAAGGTTCTGAACGGGATGCTCTGGAAGATAGGGTTTAAGGGGCAAAATCCTAACCTATTCCAGGTATTTTTTGATACCTCGACAATGGATACATCGGAAGAGGGTTACCAGGATGCTTACCTGGCACACTTCACGATGTTGCTTGAGAGCATAGGGCTGTTAATTGGTAGTGGGTACACAGATCAACAGAAAAACTGGCTTACGCAGGCACTAAGCGAGCTATACACTGAATTCCATGTAATTGATGAGAAGGGAATAATAATTCAGGAAAATGTAAACCGGTGGAGTGATGGGTATTTCTGGCCAAACTTCACAGACTTGAGGAACAAACTTGAAACCTGGCTGAACGACGACAAGCATAAAAAAATGAATGGGCCAATTGAAGCGCTCTATAACAACACTGCTATGCTCACGGTGAACGGTCCGTTGGGCTACCTGGTCAATAATAATGTACTAGACCTAAGCAATCCGTACATCATGGCCGACCTGTCGGCACTTACAAGCGTGCCAAACGTGCAGGAAGCTTTGACACTCATGATTATGTCAGTTGTTTTTACAAAGCTGGCACACTCAAAACCCGGAGCTCCAACAGTCAGGACATTGCTCACACTCGATGAAGGCGCGGACCTGGTTAAAAACAAAACTATGAAGGGCAGTATTGAAAAGTTCTTCCGGCAGGGGAGAAGCTGGGGATTGTACACAAAAGTTGTATCTCAGGACCTTGCAGGCTACCCTCGGGACATGCTCGACATGTTAAAAGCAAACTCGGCTTACATACTGCTTCTCGGAAACATGCGACCCGACAACGTAGGCCCTATCAAAGACGAATTTAAGCTTACTGACCAGGACGTTTCTATCTTGACAACACCAGGTAAAGGGCACGGGCTCATTATCATAGGTGGCCACAAAATACCCTATTACAACGACCTGGACGACTTTGAGAAAGCCGCAATCCTTAACAAAGGACCACTGGCCAAAGAGATGAATAAAACTCTATATGGGCAAGAAATTGAAGGCGACGACGAAGAAGAAACCGACCCGGCGCGTGGTGAAATTGTGCTAAATCCTGTGGTTGCACAGATTGAACATGATCTTAAAATTACATGTAAAACCTGGTACAACAAAGACCTGAAAATCAATGATTACCCGAATGGATACGAAAAAGAAACAGTGAGAAACCCATACACGGGCGTTAATACTGTAATTTTCTACAAAAAATCCCTGATAGGTGAAGACGGCTATATAAAAGGGCAGACAACCGAACATTATTTTATGAACGCGCTTCTCGCAGGCGAGCATTATCTACACGGCGCGGAAACGGTTAAGATAGACAACAATTACGGAAAGGATCAGTTACCAGATGTTATCGCAGTCTACCCACTACCCAACGGCTCTAAATTCACAATAGCTTCGGAATATGAAACAAAAGAGTGTAAACATTCACTTAAAGACCTGCAAAATAAAAGGGATGCGCTCAAATTGATGACCGACGCGTGCGGCGCGTGCTGCTTTGACGAGATTGTTTTTATTGGAAAGAAAGAGTATGTCCCTCATTTAATTGAGGCTGTCGGTAATGATTACGTTTTGACGAGAGGCGCAGCAGTTGGACAATTCATCGAAACCATGAAAGCACAGAAATCATGTGGTTTAGTGCCTCAGCCAGGCGAGCAGGGCGCGGAGGTGGCTTAAATGTCAGCGCCACTGTCACTCACTATAATAAGTTCATTCCAGACGGCACGGCATAATAGCCATGCCTTATCTATGGCTCCCTTCGGGCTCCATGTTGCCGGCCCCTCGGGGCCTGCTTGCCTCCCTTTAGTCGGCTGTATGGATTGTGGAAACTCAGTTAAGTATTTAAATATGACAAGCTTTTTAATAGACATGCAGGCAGATGAAAACGGAAGCAAAGGCGAGCATTACGCGCTTGATACTAAAATCTGGAAACTTCTTGATATTAAGAAAAAAACAGATGCAAGAGGAAGAATTCACGTAAACGAAACAAATTACGAAAGGGAGATCAGGGTTTTTGTTTCAGATGTAGACACGGACCCGGAAACCTGCAAACATTACAGTTTATTACCTCATTCTATTTTTTCAGAAATCCGAAAATCCAGAGTAAAAGAACAGGCTGGCGAACCTATGAAAGTTCAGTCTAGCGGTGATGTGTGGCTTGGAGCAAAAAATAAAAATAAATTCGTAAAAGTGTTTGTGAAGGTGGAATAATGATAGAAACGATAACAGGCGCAGCAAAACTTAAAGTTTTAATTGCTGTCTTTTCCCTCCTTGTTTTAGGGGGGGTCTACTCAAGCACAGCAACACAGGGAACGTTTGCAGCAGGGGAAGAAAACGAGGTTGCAGCCACCGATGGAAATTATGATCCATTCACACAGGATATCCAGGCAAGATCTGATCTTGTGTATAATGCAGTCATGGAAGCAGTTAACCAGCAGGGGAAGCAAGCACCTCTGACATATAAACAGAATTGCGAAAACTCCATATCTTTCATACAGAGCGAGAGGCTTGATACAAACACCCACTACAACGAGCTTGCGGGAAACCAAAAGGCATTAGTGCAGGATTACAGGGCTTATCTCACAGAGGCGGCAAATGTTGTAATAGCATGCTACAGCGGGGAAACTCCGGACCTTGCAGCATTAACCGAAGCAAAAAGCAAATTAATTTAATTCCGTTTTTTACTTCTCTTTTTTTAATTTTAATCTCTTATAACTATCCACCCAAGCACTAACCCCAATACGATACTAAATATAATCACCTCTTTTGAAATAAAGAAATCTTTGGGCAGTGCCATTAATCCGTCCATGATACTTACGTCCGAAAAAAGATTAGTGCCATTTGTTACATTTGGTAACTCGTTCATCTCTTATCCCTCCTCAAAATCACACACACAGCCCCGAATATCCCAAACACATCCGTCCAAAGGAGGGCTGCAAACACTATATACAAAGGAGTTCGTGGGCGTTCTATTTTGTTAATCATTGTTTCACCTCTCTCTTAATATGTAAATCTTCTCTTTTGCGTCTTTCAGGAGCTTATTCTCTTCACGGAGCGCCTTAAGTTCATCGTCATATATTTTTGAATACTCAGTATCTTCTTTAAGTCGAATGGCGCGGATCTTCTGTAATTCATCAATTATTGGAATAACATATTTCATTTGAGATATCAGAAACGTTCGGAATCCAGTTCTATTCAGGTGCTCATGGTTAAGAATGGGAACCCCAGCGGAACTAAGTACGCGTTGGAGCATGGTTATTTCAGCTTCGATTTCTGCTGCACATGGGTCATATTTGTATTTTTTATTTAATTTTGATAAGAAACTCATTGATTATTCATCTCCTTTCATTTCGGCAATCTGTTTTTTAAGTTCCCTAATCTCGTTTTCAAGAGAGGGGACTTTCTCAGCCTGTTTAATCGCAAAATCAATAACCTCAGCATGGGTTTTCAGTTGTCTCTCTGGATGCGCTTCTCTTGAGTCCACCAAGAACCGCTTAACTCTGAGAAGCTGCTCAGGTGTTCCCTGGGCAATATTGATTTTCTCCAATTCTATATTTACATAAGTTCCGTTCGCGTCTGGATCAAACTTATCTCCCTGTATTATAGATTGTTCGCATAGCCACAATAGTGAACTTTTATTGATCGTATTTAAAACACTTTTATCATTTTTCCAATTCCAATGATTATTTGCTCGATGAAGTTTCACTGGAATATAAATTCCTATTGTATCATTTCCGTTAAATCGTCTTCAATTTCCACGAAATCTTTCATAATAAAATCACATGACTTATCCGGGCATCTCCACCCGTCAGGAATGAAAGTTCTCCGCCCATGCGCGTTGACCCCTCTGGAATATGTTCTGATGAGGTCGATACTTTCTCCCTTGCGTGCCTCGCATTTCGGGCAGGTAGGTGTCGGGGTGGCGGTTGTGCCATCCGGTTTTTTTTGACCCTTTCGCCTCATTTTAGTTCCTCATTATATTTACCCCCGTAAAGATTATTCTGCCCTTCTTTTGTATACATTTCTATTCTTCCAGTTTTTATGTCAGTGCCGGCATTTTCATCAATATATGACTGCCGCCTCGTACATTTCAAACAATCTTCTCGGATCATGGAACATGATTGAGTTCCATACTGGCACTCACAGAGTACGTAATATTCACATTCGGCGGGTTTGTGTACATAAGTTTCAGATTTCTTTCCAAATATTCTGTTTATTATACTCATTTCGTTCACCTTTTCCTTTCAGCAGTCAGGTCATATTACCTTACTACAATATACTATAAGGTATACCTAGTATATATACTTATGCTATTTGGTATACCACGTTAATTATAATAATGGTTTTCAAGTTCTCAAAACAAATGAAAAAAAGAGAAATACCTAAAACACACTCACACAGAACGCCACTATTAAACGTTCTCTACATGGGTAATGTGTTTGTATGTAGTAACATTTAACACGCTTAAAACCGCTTAGAGATGTATACACGGAGTTGTTCAGTTTTTTGTTTTAAAATGGTAATGGTTTTTAGTATATGAGACTCTGGATTAATTAATACGGCCCCGCAGTTCTCGCAGGTATCCCCGGGTGGTGTAATCCTTTTGCATTTTTGGCAGATGATTAATATTTGGGGTTTATATGGCATTTACGCGGGACTCCATTTAGTTGTTCGGTTTTTTGTTTGATAAGTTGCATCCAGGTTGAATATTGTGGGTTTTCGTGGGATTCTCGGAGACTCATTTACCCCCCTTCATTTTTTTAGCGTATCTT
>JALOBO010000047.1 GCA_023228225.1 Clostridia bacterium | reverse complement strand
GTAGCCAAATCGTTGATACCTTTTATTAATTTTACCATTTAGTATTTTTATGTTTGTTTTATAAACATAAAAAGGTATGTATAATATTTTACATTAAAGTTTCAATATAAATACCTTTATTTACACTGACAACTATATAAATATAGACAGTATGTTAGAAAAATTTAAAAATATTGTAACAGCCAGTCGTCGTAAAAAATTAACCGTTCCTGAGCAGATTCAAGAACTTACTAATCAGGCATGCTTGATTGCTTATCGAGATGGTGTTAGTTCGCCAGAAGAATTTTTAAACAACAAAGAAGGTCTTTTACGGTTATACGTAATTTACACATTACGTTGTGATAAAAAGTATGATGCTGTTGATAACGGTAGTCCTAAAATTAGCAAAAAAGAGTTTTTAAAACTAGCTCGTAAACTGGCTAATCACACTATTGATTCTGAACAACGATTTATTATCGAAGATGTAATTTATAATCTTGCTGAAGAAATTATTAGATTAAAACACGAAGCTGTCGCAGAACTTGATGCGGCAGAAGCGTTAGAGAACAAAAAAAGTGAGTAACATGAGTAAATTTTTTATTACCCCAAACGGAGCCTCTTTAAACAAAGAAGAAGTATCTGTAATCGTACCGCAAATTGACGAAAAAGCACAATTTTTTAACATCATTGCTATTATGAAAAATGGAACATCTATTTTTGTAATGCAGGGTTTAAAATCTTTTAACGACGCCTGTGTTATTGTCGATAATTTGACAGGTGAAATTGATTCGACATACGTTATCAAAAACCCACTTAGAGTGAAATCAAAAAACAAAATCGAAGAAGTCATTGAAGAAGATGACCCATTCGATGATTTAGAAACACCAGAAGAGACAAATATCCGTGAAAAAAAAGAAGGTGTCAAATATCCTGATTGTGACGATGAAGATGCGGAATAAAAATGAGTAATATTTTTATTGAAACAAAACGTGGTAGCGCTTATCGATATGATGACATTGTTGAATTTAGCATTAAGGGTAATGACACCATAGGTTTCTGCTTATACGCTATTGCATCTAAAATAGATATCAAAAATTATCCTAAAAACGAATTGCAAATTCATATTTGTGACGGATTTAAAACATTTGAAGATTGTATTTTAGCTAGAGATTTATTATTTGATGAAATTATGATTGCTTTATTGGATAAAACACAGATTTTAATTAAAACCTCGAATTTTATTTCTAAAATTCACAATTAACTTTTTTTAAAAAATAGTATTTATTTATTGAAATTAGCAACAATTTCCATTATTTCAAGTGACGATTTATCTACAAACCCTCCTAATATGATAATAATATAGATAACTACAACCACGGCACCAATAGTAACCAACAATGCCACGATTTGCGGTGTGAGGTTGGCGCCGCCTTTAATTATAGTAAATACTAAAATTCCAGCTAACACAAGCGGGATAAGTGCTACAAGCCCCATCGCGCCAGTCATGGTCTCACTAGCTTCATTAAGAGTATAACTATAGTATGTTGCTTCTGTGGTTTGCTGTAACGACGTTGTTGAACTGCCATAGACGTTTGTGACAGTCAATGTAATATTATAATCACCCGACGCAGTGTATGTGTGCGTGGCTGATGCTGTGGTGGCAGTAGCTCCATCCCCAAATGACCAAAGATACGCGGTAGGTGTAAATAAATAATCTGCTGTAAAGGTATATTCAGTATGTTCGATAGTTTTATCACCAGTGGTTGGTGATGTAATAGTTGCTAATGGATAGTGATTGATTGTCACCAACGTAGATGGGCTATATGTGTGACCTGCAATATTGTTAGCATCAAGTCTAAATAAATACGTATTATCTGGTAATGTGTTTGGTACAACATATGTTGCTGTAACTACAGCGTTATTCCCCAGACTCGTTGCCGTTGCAATTGTTGTCCATACTCCATCAATACTAATTTGCCAATCTAACGTCGCGGCGGTATCGCTCGATGCGTTAAAAGTTAATGTTTCATCACCAATCAGGGTTGTTGGTAAAATACTAATATTTGACAATAATTTTGTTGTATCTAATGTAAATATTTTAGTAAGAACCGAACCTGCTGGCACAAATTTATTTGTAAGCGTTATGCTTGATGTTTCAGTACCGCCAATAGCATAGGTATGCGATGTTGTTGTAGCTAGATCAGCGCTAAAGTCTCCATCACCAAACACCCATAAATGTCCGCTTGTAACATGACCATCACCACCTACCGTAACAGCCCCACCTAATTTTTCTACAGTAAACGCACAACTCATCGTTTCGGTTGTTCTTGTCACAGTAAACGTTTTAGCTTCTAAATAATTTGTAGCATTATTAGTTATTCCACTCGCCGTACATGTTGCTGGGTCATATGCTCCTGCTGGTGCAAAATTCACTGTTGCTTTTATGTTCGAATTTGATATATCACAATTTGTAATTGTAGTATTTCCTGCCGCAGTAACCAATAAACCTGCTGTGCTACCACTGCCTGCTAAAATTGTAGTATAATCGACCTCGCAATTATTTATTGTTAAATTCGACGTAGCATCACCAAATGCTACCAACCCGCTCGCTGTTCCGGTTGTTCCATATACAGTGCATTCAGTGACAGTGCAGTCAGTGACATTTGCAACGGACGCAGAGATGGCACCGTAACCCATCAGACCGCCACAGTTGATGCTTCCAGTGGTGATAACACAGTTCGTCACAGTGCATGCAGTGACAGTGCAGTCGGACGCAGAGTAGGCACCGTGACCCATCAGACCGCCACAGGCGTTGCTTCCAGTGGTTATCACAGAATTCATTACAGTGCAGTCATTCATTTCAAGCACGGACGCAGAGCCGGCACCGTAACCCATCAGACCGCCACAGCTGGAGCTTCCAGTGATGATTACCATTGCATCAACAGTGCAGTCATTCATTTCAAGCACGGACGCAGAGTCGGCACCGTTACCCATCAGACCGCCACAGTTGGTGCTTCCAGTGGTGACATTTCCACATGAAACATCACAGTAGCTTATTTTAGTATACGCGTTTGTATACGTTCTGGCAACAAGCGTACCTGCATACGAAGTGTTTGCATAAATATCACAATTTGTTACATCGACATTTGTGATAACGCAATCGTCGTGTGCTCCAACACTCATAATAACTTGTCCAATTAAACCCGCAACATAACTATTACCAGTTATGGAACAAGAATCTAATGTAACATCAACAAACGATGCTCCGCTACCCGCAATTGAAAATAAACCAACATTATCTACACTAATATTAGAATATACTAAATTTGAAATAGTATGACCGTCACCATCTACGTGCCCGAAAAATGGTGTTGAAGTATTACCAATAGGTGTCCAAGTAACACCCGTTAAATCAATATCGTTAACTAACTGATAATACGCGCTTAAATCGTTTTGAATTGATTGTAATTCAGTAGAATTTGTAATCAGGTATGGATCATCGATTGCGCCTGTCCCTGTCGCGCACGCTGGTGCAATAAAAAACGCGCATATCAACAATACAACAAATGTAATTTTTTTCCAAGAATTATTCATACTATCTTACCGCCAAAGTCACCAGTTGGTTTATAATGAGCATAATAATTAATAAGATACGTGTTCCATTGAGATTCACCATCAGAATCATCTAACAAATCAACTGGTTTAACTGGTGAATAATCTTCTGTAACCTTCATTTTATAAGCCATCCACTTATCAAGGGACTGCGTGTAACCTAAAATTTCAGTTTGTTTTTGTAATTGTTCTATTGGTGTGAAAACTTCAGATTTAACAACAATATCGATTTTTGCATCAAAACCTACGGCTAAGCGAATATTGTCTTCGATTTGTAATTTCGTAACAGGTTCTTTGAGAACAGGTTCTTTAACAATTTCCTCAGCAGATACCGCGCATACACACATCGTGCATAAGCAAAACACAACCGCACAAATAAACAATAATCTTTTTTTACTGACCTTAATATTAACCATCAGGTATATTCAAATACATACGTTATATTTAAAGGTATTTGTTAAATAAAAATAAATTAAGAAAAATTATTATTTTAAATTATACTAACAATCGTTCTTTATACACGCGCTTTCTATTTCTAAAATACGCGCGGTCTAAATAGGCATTTTTTGTTAAAATTAATTCTTCAGGGCTTCTCACTTCAATATCTTGAAACCGTAATAATTTTATATTATTGTAAAAATAACATCTATCATTCCCATTCCACACATTCCAAAAAGTATGCGCGATATCTAGTTCACTCATCGTTGGATATTTTTTGCATAACCACTTCCAAACTAAATCGGCAACCGCCATATCTAAATCTATAAAATTATGTTCTAAACAATCATACGCATGATAATACCCCCAACCAGCAACAATATAATTTAATTTTGTAATAAATGCGTCTGGCGACCAATGATTGGCTTGTAATTCAGTATTTACAATTCGTATAAACACTTCATTTAAAGATAACGCAGTGGGCGATATCTCTAACACATTATTTTGTTTTTGCAAATGCCAACCAATAAAATCAACGCCTTCCGAAATGCGTTTAATTTCTGTTTTTTCAGCAGATAACGTAAGATTTCTAACTTTTAAAAAACTTTTCAATTCATTTAAAACAGCTTGCAATTCCTGCTCACTTTCTCCAGAAAATAAAAAATCATCAACAAATCTAACCATATGAACATTAGGATATTCATATTTTAATATTGTTTCCATACCAGTTAACACAAAATTAATTAATACTGGTGATAACACACCACCTTGCGGCACACCTTCTTTTGTTGCATAAAAACGATTATTTTGTATATATCCGCATTTCAATATAGATTTCAACAACTTTTTATCAACAGGCAAATTCTCTAATAACCAAGAATGAGACACTCTGTCAAAACATTCGCGAACATCTGCTTTTAAAACCCAACTATTTCCAGAACAAAATTTAAAACTATTACAAACATCACGAATAGTGTCTTGTGAATTTCGGTATAATCTAAAACCATACGAATGAGGTTCTGATAAAGTTTCAACAATTGGGTCAATTGCGATTAACAATAAACCCTGCATTGCTCTATCAAAAATTACAGGAATTGATAAAGGTCTTAATTTACTTCTATCATGGTCTTTCGGAACATATAATCGTTTAAACGGCATTGGTGCATAATCACGATAATTTAACAAACTAACTTGTTTAAATTTTTCTTTATCAGTTTCCCAAAACACACCATCTACACCAGCTTTTCGTCTAACTTTTTTACTTGTAACACGTCTAACTGCTACAAGTTTACAATAATATGAATTAAGAACTAATTTCGTAAGTTTTATTACACGTTCCCAATCACCATCGCGAGTTGCTTTAGCGATTCGTGTTTGTATTTTATAAACACGATAATGAACGTTTTTCCAATCTAAATCATTGTTCCAATTTTTATCAGTCATTTTTAACACAATCTGGTTTTAAATTTAATTCAACATACCCATAAGCTTCATCCGTTACACACAAATCATATTTTTTCCATACATTACGTATTTCTTGTAAATTAGAGTTAATAATTTTCATTTCACGATAACAATAACGAGATAGTGTTTTATATAGAGCTGGTGATTTCACAGAACAATATAATTCACCATCTTTAACGTATAAATAACCATCATGATTAATCACATTATTACTCGATTGAATCAACGATACAAAAAACATAGCTCGCATTAATTTAGATGTAATATTTTCAAGTATTCCTTGACGGTCTACATTTTGTTTATTTATGATACACTCATACCCAGTTTTATTTATAATAAAACAATATGGTTCAACAATAGCTGAATTCAAACAATGTAATAATTTTATAGATTTGTCACACAAAATAATTATTTTTTCAAAGTCATCATCATTTATAATAACGTTTAAATTATTTTCAACTATTTCGCACACACCAGTTTTAACACTAGATGTGTTTATTTTATCAGTAGATTTTTTTAAAACATCACTAAATTGATATAATACAGTATCATCAATTTCAGAATGGTCTTGCAATAATTTTAAAAAATCAATTTCTTTTAAATTATAATGAATCCACCATTTTGCATTATCAATAAAAATAATGTACGTAGTCAATCTTTTAACAAAAACTGAACTTAAATCTTTTTGATTTTTTTCAAACTCAATTAATAATTTAGTACGAATATCCATAGCCCATAAATTTTGTTTAAGAGAACCATTTGTAATTTCAGAAATACTATACTTATCTTTAAACAAAACACTTTGTTTGTCTAAATAAATTCTATATTCGTTGGATGTCAAATTTAATCACATCTTGCATAACACTGTGTAAACACTATTATACTGTAAAAAATATGTTCTTTAGACATATAAAAACTTTGATACATTTTTCAATAACAATAGTTTTAATACTAACATCGTTCTATACCAATTTAACAAAGAGTAATGTTTGTAATTACAATGATTTGTCAAAACCACAAAACAGTTTACAAAATTACTATTTATTATAAATAACATCTCGCTGTCATAAGACATTGAATTTATTTCGTAAATCGTACTACTGTGCATACTAGGTAAAATCTATCCTTCAGCATTCTCATGCAGAAGAATTTCTAACCAATACATTTGTTACTTTAGTTTAAGTAGTCTACTACTTTATCACCACTGGAAGCAACAACTGTGGCGGTCTGATGGGTAACGGTGCCAACTCTGCGTCCGTACATACCCCCTTACGGGGTAATCTATTTTATTAAACACGTATTTAATTAAAATAAATAGATTTAAATATACACAGTTACAATTATATTATATGGCAGAACTAAACCATCATAAAATAGATGAGGCAATTTTGTTTGCAGAAAACGATTATCCACTTGTATTACATTTAGATTTTGATTTCTACAACACACTTGTTCGTAAAAGAATGAACGGTACTTATGATAAAACAAAAGCACTCGTATTAGTTTCAAAATACTTTGTTCCAAGAATTGTTAAACGATATAAAAAACAATGTGATTGTGATGAGATATCGCGCATGACAACTCAAGAAAAAGAAGAAGTTGGTGATTATTTTCTCAATAGGTTGTGGGAAAATGGCGGAACTACGTTAGATAGAAAACCATTAAAAAACGTTAGAAAAGGAGATAAAGTGAAAATTTTAAGTCCACTTGATTTAGATGATTATAAAAATCATGAACGTGTAAAAGCATACTAACTCTTTTTTTTTAACCTCTCACTAATGTAGCACTGCTACCAATCAAATAACCATCTTGATATTTATAATTATCACTTGGTATTTTCGAATTCATTATAACAATCTTATACACATCAGCCATTGATGTTTTTTCCCAAGACGCATCTACTGTATATTTTTTATCACCAGCCATATACACCATTACACCAGTTCCATCATTATTTAACGTTAATTTTGCATTTCCATATAACCAATCACCAGTAACATCTGCTGTGTGAAACATAGACGATATACCGAATATTGCAAAAACAACAACACTAATCAAAATAAAAGCTAATATGAAAATTAACCTCATGGTAAATCACAACACACAATCAACATAGTTTTATACATCGAGTAATAATTGTTTTAAACAAACATTAATGTATTGTTATGACAAATAATATAGTATGAAAACTTGGGAATCAAAAACTGTAAAATATAATTCTGGCTGTGGTAGATTATATGTAACAATTGACGCAAATGAATTTGGTAAACCAATTCATTGTTTTGTTCAATCAATCAATGGTTGTCCCGCAACGATGAATACAATTGGTCGTTATATCAGTAATGATTTAGAAGATGGAGATAAAACAATTGAACGTATTGTAAAACCACTCAAAAAAACAGTATGCTCGGCATGCGTAAATAACCCAAACGCAGACGGCAAATCGTGTTGCGAATTAATCGCGCGCGCATTAGTTAATTTTACTAAACCTGACACAAAAACACCCGATAAAAAGCTAATATCGCCTTTTTAAAAAATACCTTTTTATATACATTAAACATTTTATGTATTATGAAGAAACATAAGAATCAACCTCTTGTAGAAACACTTGACAAAATTGAAAAAACATCAGCTAATAAACCAAAAGAACAGGCTTGTTATGTCACATTAAAAGGAAAATGTTTATTTTGTGTAGGCGGTCAAAAAAATCAAGTTACGCCAAATGATACACAAGTTAAAACAATTAAAAAATTAAATAAAGATTTAATTGTAACCCACAATCACCCATATCCATATAATTCCAGTATTACCGGAGAAGATTTACAAGTAGTTATTGGCAATAACAGCGCCGGCGTTCGCGCAATTACAAAAAAATACACATATGTGGCAATGCGACCTAAAAACGGATGGGGCGTTTCATGGTCAAAAGCAAAACAAACATATGATTCAATTTATAAAGCCTTAAAACGTCAATGGAACACAGATTATCAAAATAGAAAAATCACAAAAAGTTTTTATGAAAACAATTTCACCCATGAAGTTATGAATGAGGTAAGTAAAAAATTAAAGTTTGTTTACTTTAGATTTAAAAATTAAATATAATCTTTCAACAAATCATCTCTACGATTTTTCCACATTTCTTTTGGGTAAAAAGCAACATCAACACAATGATACGCGTTTGCGGTTTTATACGCAAAATTAACATTAGTTTTTCGCAACTCATTATACATTGTTAACACCAAATCCTTCTTATCGATTGGTGTTTTTAAATTAGTTAATGTTTCAGCAGGATACAATCTATTTGATATATATCTTGAGGGTTTATATTCATAAATTTTAAACCACTCATCGTTAACACGTTCAAAAACTATGTAACACAAGCAACATTTGTGTCCGATAATACCAAAAGACTTGTTAATCAAATCTAAAACTTTTTCATAAGGTAATTCTTTGTTCACAAATTTTAGCTGAGGGTTCTTATTTTTGCTACGAGTTGACATATTATAATAATACACACTACAACTATATATAATTTATTATTTAGATTAAAATAATAATAAAAGAGATGGTGTAATTATATTACACTTATTCGTTACTCTTCTTTAACAATCTTGCCAAATTCCTTAACAGCAATCTTTGCATCAGAAAAATTGATTGTCTTACGTCCAGCATGAGATGAAAACTCTTCCGCTTTCTTTGCGAGCATAATGAGTTCGTTAGTCAAATATTCTGCAAATACCGATGCGGATTCTTTTGAACATCTTCCAATACCAGATGCTTTAATAATCTTATGTACTTTGGTCGTGGGAATAACGACTTCTTTAATTTCTGCGTTAGTTGTCATAATACATCACTTTATGGATTTATTCCACACATAGTATTGTATCTTAAAGTAAATAAAGAACATACCTTTAAAATCAACTTTATAGTTAAAAATAAACCCATTATTGTAAAAACAATAAAACGCGCATAAAAAATAATAATTTTTAATCTATGTTTTGTGAGTTAGCAATAAAATACAATACCATTCCAACTACAACAGGTAACATTAAATATGTCCAAAATAATTGCATTACATCAAAAACTTCATAATATACTGGAGCTAAACTGTTCGCGTATATTATAAAAATATCAAACATGGGCGTTACAAATATGTAAACTAACGATGTTAAACCCATAATAAATAACGCACTAACAAATGTAAACGCAGAATATGACGCCATTTTTAAAATCTACCTAAATCTGATTGGAATTCTTCTGAGAACGATGTTATTACTGCCCACACTATTACACCACCTTCAACAATGATTGGCACAACTCTCCAAGATAAATCTGTCCACTGTAATGCACTATTATATGTCACCCCGGTAAAATCAGCTACCACACTCGCCCACAATTCTATTTGCGGAGATAAAACAGTATACAGCATCAGAATAACTAAAAATGTAATTATTACAGCTATCCATGCCATTGCAACTCTGCCCGCATTCACCATAGTTTAACCCCAAATAAGACGTCCAAAATCAAAATTTGGTTGTTTTGGTTGCTTTGGTTGCTTTGGTTTTGATTGTTTCGGTGATTTGATTTTTTTCTTACTTGAAACATTTGTTTTTACTTTAACAGTATTACATTTAAGGGTTTGCTTATTACTCGGTTTTGCAGATTTACTTTTTGGTTTTTGTTTTTTTGCCGGCTTATGACTAACCGCTTTAATTTTTGGTAACTCTAAAGTAGAACCATCACCAATTGTAAATTTGCTTCCAAATGGTTTATTAGATACCCCACTTGGTAAATCATTAGTTGCTTTTACAATTTTCTTAGCACTCTTTTTATTGACCGGTTGATTTGACACAGCCATGGGTCGAGATATTCCAATAACTTTTGGTTCAGAATTACCAAATATATTTGAACTAAAACCACCAACACTGAATCCTAAATCAGAACTTTTATTGAATTGCGATGTATAATCAGAATTACTATCAAAAAACCCTTTTTTAACAGGACGTTGCGATTGCTGAGGTTGTGCAGGTGAACCGAACCCGCGCCCCATTACGTTTTCCATGCTACCACTTCGTATTGTTTGTTGAGGTTGTTGTACCACTTTTTTAACAACAACTTTTGTTTTTACATTTTCACGATTAAAACTTGGCGCGCGCGGAATTTGGTTGTTCAGCGATGATGTGTTAGATGGTGCTGGCGCACGGCGTATTATCTGTCGAGTGTGTTGCACGCCGCCACCTAATGAAAAGCCAAACGTATCTGCAAACGTTAAACCAGATTGCCCACCAATTG
>JALOBO010000011.1 GCA_023228225.1 Clostridia bacterium | reverse complement strand
AAATCAAGTCCAAATTGAAACGTATATTGGTATGTTATAAAAAATATTTGAAATTATTTTTGAATTTAGTATGACACTTTTTAAATTTTAGGGGGCTTATATAGTAGAGGGTAAATTTGTTTTTAGGCACTTATTATTTGGTGGTATTTAAAATCAAACTGCTTAGGTGTTTCCTATATGCGAAAACCATTCTGCATAAAACAAAGAATTGTTAGGTAGAAAGAATAGTCTATTGGGCAGAATAATTGCAAGTATTTAAAGATTTTGAAAATACTTTTGCTATTTATACCACACTTTTGGAATTTTAGGGGGTATATATAGTGTAGGGTGTTTTTTCTTATGAAATATGTTGTGAAAAAAATTGATGACCATAAGAACATTTTTAAGGAGGTTTTGAGAGTAAAACTATGTAAGATTTTATAAGCAGGAAAAGAGTTGCTTCACTTGGCGTTTTTACACCCCTGTAACCCTTATAAAATAAGGCTTTGGGGTGAAACACTGTAAGTGTGCGGTGAAGCAGCAAGTGAAACACACTCTGGCGTTACGGCAAGTAGGACACCTACTTCCATTTTGGTTAAAATTTAACCTCTCTATATTACAAGGAACCATTAATCAAAGACAAGAAAATATTGTGAGGTGCGAATGAATAAAAGAAGAATTGTAAGTCAAACAAGAAGGAACAATGGCGAAGGAAGTATTTACCAAAGAAGTGACGGCAGATGGGCTGGAACGGTTAGCTTAGGTTACTCTGATGATGGCAAGCCAAAACGAAAAAGCATTTATGGTAAAACTAGAGCCGAGGTTTCCGAAAAGTTGATTGCGTTAACTAATAGAATTGCAAGTGATAATTTTGACTATGTTAACAATTCAAGTTTAGGACCAATTATGAAAGAATGGCTTTTGATTTTTAAACAGAACTCTGTCAGTCCGCGAAGTTTTGAGGGCAATTTTAGAAATTTTCAAATACATATAGAGCCACGAATTGGCAATATGAAACTTGATGAGATTACAAACATAACTGTTCAAAAAATTCTAAATGAACTTCTTGCAAAAAACTATAGTTTGGCAACTGTGAAAAAGATTAAATTTTTGCTTAATCAGTTTTTTGAGTATGCTATTGAAAACAATTTTGCTACCAGCAATCCCGTGAACAAAACGAAAGTTAGAAGTAATGAAAGAAAAATTTATGACAGCGAAAACAAATATAAAGCTATTCCATTAGAAATTAGAAATAAGTTTTTAACCGCTTTAAATGAGCATGATTTTTTAAAGGCATTTTGCATGTGCATGATGTTTGCCGGACTGCGAACGGGCGAAGTGCTTGCACTAACTTGGGGTAATGTTGATTTTAATAATAAAACATTAAAAGTGGAACGCGGTGTTACCATTATTCCAAAGTTTGATGAGAACGGAAAAATACTGAAAAGATTAACCGTTGTTGGCGACACCAAAACGGCCTGTTCTGTGCGTGAAGTGCCTATGCCCGATATTTTAGTAGATGCACTCAAATATCACGAAAAAACACAGTATTTTAAGGGTAAAAACAACAACATTGATTTACTCAAACCAAATGCGTTTGTGTTTGCAAATGACAATGGTAGCGTTAGGACATATTCGGGCAGTAAAAAGATATTTGAAAACTTTTTAAAAAAGTATGATCTAAAAAAATATGGCATTCACTTCCACGGGCTGCGCCACACCTACTCTAACATTTTATTTGAAGCAAATGAAAACCCAAAAGTAATTCAAGCCTTGCTCGGACACAAATCGGTTAAAACTACAATCACAACTTATAACTCTGTTGATAAGAGTTACTTTAAACAAGCCACCAATATTTTTAATGAGCAGTATACAACAAAAAGCGTTTTAACACCTGAGCCTAAAAAAGAAAATGTTTTAGAAAACTTGAAAGCTAATGAACTTGAAGAATTGATTAAATATTTGCAACAAAAGAAATTAAAACAAGAACAAGAACAAGAACAGGAAAATGAAAACGATAATATTGCTTACGAACAAGAGCAAAAGAAGCGCAAAAAACAAGAAGCAGAGATGTAATAATCCTTTAAGCCACTTTTGTGACATTGGATTTTGCAAAAAATGCCACTTTTGGGACACTGAACTAAAAATAATTATAAAATTAGATGATTGAAATTTAACCATCTATTTTTTCTTAGTAGAATTCAGTTAATCGCTCCAAATTTTAATCCAAAAAACTAATTTGCGTTAATTCATTTTTATATATTTGAGAAAATTTATCAATATTGCTTAGTATATCTGGAATCATACCTTTCTTATATAAACTAACAAATATTGCAACAGATCTAGCTTGACAATTAATTGATTTTTCTTGATTAAATTCTATATCTGTAAAAGCGTTATATTTAATAAGCTCATCAATCATGTTTTGATCTTTTTTGTTATATAATGCAGATATATATATCCAATCATAAAATATTGTTTTTGGAAATAATGGCCAATCAATGTTACTATAACTAAATTTAACGAGCTTTCCTGAAGATATTAATCTTTCATCTCTTTTAGCATCCTTAGGCTTCAAATATAATAAATCTTTATACGGACCTCCATTCTCAAAAACCTTAGCAGCTTGAAAGATATTTTCAATAAAATAACTTTTATCCGTAGTTTCATTATAAAACTTTAAATTAAAAGCACTTAATTCCCTGCCTATTAGACAAGGCGATTTTGTTGAAACCTCTAAAATATTAAAATTAGGATAATATTTTAAAAATTCGGAATGTAAAGAGACTATAGATTTTTGCTTTTGTGAAACAGCAAAACCAGTATGATATTTAAAATCAATAAGTACCTCTGCAAAATATTTCGTACTATCAAACAATGATAGAAAGACAATTCTTTTACTCACGCTCTTTCCTCCATTTAAACATTTTAGATTCCATTACTAAATCAATACTATTATGCACAATGGGCTTGAGTGTGTTTAAATCACTTCCATCTTTGCAGACTATCTTTTTTATGTACCTCGTCTCAATAATATCTTTTACCAAAATTTCAGATTGAACATCTGTTGGGTAGCAAGAACGAAAATCATCACTTCTATTTCCTTTAAATAATTCCTCAAATTTGTTTATTGGCATAATATTTCTCCCATAATTTGCCGCCGCATTAGTCGAACTACAAAAGCATTCTTTTTCAAGTAATACCTTCACATCAATAACTACTATGACAAAATTTTCGTAATGGTTATTTTTCATAGTATACATAAACTTAAAATTGGGAAATTCCACAGAACAACAAATGCAATCAGTTTTCTTATCTAATCTTTGTTTATCATTGCACTCGTATTTTATCGATTTTTGTTTCAATGCATCAACTGACAATAATCCATAATCCAAAATACTTTTGATGTTGCTAATATTGGTAAAATGTACAAGATAATTTATGCCATGGCTGGTGATGTAATTTTTTATTATATTTTTTTCTTCATCCAAAGAATCAATCATAGCTTTTGATAAAACGATCTCCATTAATTCATATCTATTTATTTTATCTCCTACAATAAATTCGATAATATCACCAACATTTTTCCCAATTAGACTTTTTGCAAAAGGAGAGTCATAAGATATTTTATTTTTATTTTTATCTGCATTGTTTTTTGAAACAATTATATAATTTTCAACTTCTTCATCTTCCCATTTAACTTTTACTATGGAATCTATTAAATACATCATCCCTCCGTAATAAATTTATTTTATTATAATAATTTTTTACGACTAATCATTAATATTTTACAACAAACAGTCAATTTAATCAATTAGATTTATTAAAACACTAAGCATAAATAGTTTGACAGCAGTTGACAACAAATAGCACTTTTGTCAAAGTGTTTTTTAACCTATGCAAATAATATCGCGATATTATTAATATTTTTCAAATCGTTCTATTAAAATTACATAATTTGCATGCGGATTTTTCTAAATTTGGCTTTGATTTTTTTTGCTTTTTTTATGTCTTCCTTATTGATAAAAATAAACTCATTACTATCTTCATAAATTATGGAATTAAACATATAAACTTGCGAAGCATATATATCTTGTATTTTTATATTATATATATCATGTGTAAATAAAATATCTTGATGATAATAACTATTGAATAAAATTGATTCATTCGCTATAACATAAGATAAGTACTCATCATCTTTTACCCCAAAAAAGTCCATATTAGTTAGATCTATTTTTTGTTGTTTATTATGTGGAAGAGACCTCAACATATTTTGTCTTACATGAAATTTGCGAGGCAAATAACGCTTTGCAAAATCATATTGTTTTTTGTCTAAATAATACTCGGAATTTACTAACATTAACGAAATATTAGGACTCACTGGCAAATAAAAATAAAGGTGATCATTATCGCTTGTATTTTCTATTAGTCCAAAGACATTTCCTAAACAAAAATGATTGCCAGCATTTCTAAGTATAACCAAATGTACACCATCGCAAATATCTTTTATATTGTCAAAGTCTTGATTTTCAATATACCTAAAACATTTATCGTTTATTACTTTTTCAAATTTTTCAATAATTTTTTGAGTTTCAATAAGTACTTCACTTCGATTATTCATAATAAAAGTTCCAAATTGATAGTCATTATTTTCATACAGACCAAACTCATCTTCTTTAATAACATATGTTGTATTTTCTTGTCTTTCTGCTGCAAATTTGCAGTAAAGCTTTAATAAATACAATTGTTTGCTTGTAATTTCTATATTATCACTTGTTGCATTTATTATTTCATTGATTATATTAGATATGTAACATTCAAATTTTCCAAATCTTATTTCTAAATCTGGAGAATTGTCAATCCAATAATATCTATTTTTTGTAAAATCATCGCCAAGTTCTATTTTGCGGATACAGCTATTATTTTTATCTAATATTTTTCCACCTAAACTATCCCAGTTTTTAAGATGAAATTTAGGATAAAGATGATTTTTCACATACTTTGTTTGATCCAAATGAGATTTTCTCCTTAATTATTAACTCGCTTTATAAATATAATATTTTATCAAAACATATTTTGATAAGTTTACAACAAATAATAAGTTTTATCAAATAGATTAAACATAATACTAACACAGTAATTTGATAACTAAACAGTAAAATATTTAACATAGTACAACACGCTTAAAAAACTGCTGTCAAAATAAAATGCGAATTTGACAGCAGTTGACAGCAAATAGGACAGTTTTGGCAAGAATTAGGCAGAAAATTAGATTTTGAAAATTAACTATATTTTTTGCTTAAAAATGGGCTTAAAATAAACTGCTGTCAAATTAGGGGTACCATTGCTGTCAAATTTTAAGTGCGTTAGGCAATAAAAAAGCCCGTATTTACGGGCATTTCGTGGTAGGAATGAATGGACTCGAACCATCGACCCCCACCTTATCAGGGTGGTGCTCTAACCAGCTGAGCTACATTCCTATAGTATGTTTTAGTGACTTTTTCATCTGTCATTGTGACGCTTTTTTTGGTCTTGCACGCCTTATCAGGGTGGTGCTCTAACCAGCTGAGCTACATTCCTATAGTATGTTTTAGTGACTTTTTCATCTGTCATTGTGACGCTTTTTTTGGTCTTGCACGCCTTATCAGGGTGGTGCTCTAACCAGCTGAGCTATGTTCCTATATTTAAAAAAGTGGTGGAGGTTAACGGATTCGAACCGTTGACCCTCTGCTTGCAAGGCAGATGCTCTACCAACTGAGCTAAACCCCCACAAAAAAACTAAAATGCTTTTGCTTTCAAAGCGTTATTATAATAACATTTTAATTTAATGTTGTCAATGCATTTTTTAATAATTTTATATAGAATTTTTAATATTTGATTAAATTTGTTTTAAAACCTTATCAAGCCTTTTTGCAATCTCTTTTGAGCCTAAAAGTTTGCAGATTTCATAAAGATCTGGAGTGTTCTGCCGACCGGTGATTGCAACCCTTATAATGCCACTTACATCGCCACAATGTCCTTTGAAATTCTCGGGTGCTTTTTTGTATTCTTTTACTTCCCTAGCAAAGTTAAATGTCGAACCCAAATCTCTAATTTTGTTAAACCATACCTGCTTATCATCTTCTTCATTATATAGCGTAGCATATGCCACCAAAATACCCTTAATATCTTCGGGTTTATAACAAGTCGCAAAATCCGAAACTTTAACTTTAAAAGCACGAGAAAACATATATGAATAAAAATCTTTAACCATACCCCATCGGATTATATCTTTACGCGGATTGGCTAAATTGCGTTCCATATTAAACACTCCCAAAGCAAATTGTTTTTTGCAGGTTAATAATTTATAAAAGGTTTCATCGTTAGTTTTTGCCCATTCTAAAACCGCCGTATAAATTTCCTCTGTGGTCATACGACTAATTACATTTTTACTAATGTCGTTAAGTTTTGCAAAATCAAATAGCGGGCTTGATGAAGTAACTTTTTTAATACTAAAAGGAAACTTGTTATAACTTAATGTTGGATTTTTTTCACGCCACAATTCATAGTTGCTGTTTGCAAGAGTTAAAATATATTCAGCAATTGCTGATATCGGAAAACCCTGTGCTAAATAATAACGCATATCGGCCTCGGGGTCTTTACGCTTACTAATTTTGCGTTTTTTGCCATCTTCAATTTTTTGAATAACTGGCAAATGTGCATATCTAGGTGCGGTAAATCCAAGTGCTGAAAAAATTTCTAAATGTTCTGCAAGTGAAGCAATCCATTCTTCACCCCTAATTACAAGGGTTGTACGCATTAAATGGTCATCTACGGCGTGTGCAAGGTTATATGGTGGAAGTCCATTGCTTTTTAATATAACCGCATCAATAAAGTTTTCGGGAAAAATTCTTTCACCTCTCACTTCATCTACAACGGTAATTTTTTTCAGATTTTCAAAGCAACCATTTGATTTTAGCCTGATAACAAAAGGAATGCCTGCATCAATTTTTTCTTTAACATCTTTATAGCCTAGATTGCGACAAACCGCATTCTCACCATAATAACCGGTAGGTTTTTTATACACACGTTGTTTTTCGCGTGTTTGTTCAAGTTGTTCAGCGGTGCAAAAACAAGGATATGCCTTATCTTTTGTCACAAGCCACTTTGCATAAGTTTGATATATTTCTTTGCGTTTACTTTGAATATATGGTCCATAAACGCCAACATCTTGTTGATTAACATTTAAAGGGCCCTCATCTAAACTAACACCAAATGTATTTAACATTTCTATAACAATTTTTGCCGCACCTTTAATTTCGCGTTTTTGGTCGGTATCCTCTATTCTTAAAAAGAACACACCGTTAGAATTAGATGCTGTGCGTCTACCTATCATAGATGTAAAAAAACTACCTATATGCAAATACCCTGTTGGGCTTGGAGCAAAACGAGTTACTTCGGCACTTTCGGGTAAATTTCTTTGTTTATAAAAATTTTCGTAATAGTCGGGGGTTTTGTTAATATCAGGAAACAAAAGCTCGGCTATAAGTTTATTTTGGTCTGTCATTAATAACTCCTTTAAACACTAAAAGTATATATTATGAAGAGTTAACTGTCAATTAGAATTATAAAATAACGATTATTTTAGAATCAAAAGAAAATATGAATAAATAAATAAAATAAGCCGAAATTAATCGACTTGTCTATAATATAAAACTAATATTAAATAACCACATTAGACACATTAATTAATTTTGTTATTAAGTCGTTATAAGCGTCATAATATTGAACTAAGTTGTTATCTAAATAATTAAATACATAAATTAATCTACCTTTTGTAACAGTATCTGGCGTTACACTTTCCAAGTAATCTGAAAGTGTTAAATCGGTAGTGTTAATTGAATTAACCGCAGTAAGATAAAAATTTCTAAGTAATTCATATTCATCAACTTTTGCTACAAAATTCAAATATGAAATATTTAATTCGGAAACTAATGTTGGATCATCTGCTATTGCGTCCTCGGCTCGCAATTTATTATTTGCGATAATGGTTTTAAAGTTTGTATTTGTGATAATAAGCGATTGAATTAAATCGCTGTAAAAATTTACACCAACAGTATTTTCTGCTACAACAATTTGTCCGCCATTATTGGTAAATTCGGTATATGTATAATCAACTAAAATGTTGTCAGTTTCATTAAAAGCCAGAACGGTTTTATAAGTCATATTAGCCAGTTTTAATTGTTCATTCATCGCAAGCATAAGTGCCGGCATAGAAGAGGTATTAAAAATATATCTGTTTAAAAAACTAACATATTTGTTTGAAAAGTTTATAGTTGCAACAATTTGCGCATTATATGCATCTTTAAAATTTTCAAGTTCTTTATAGGAGCCAATGCTCAGTGACTTGTCAGTAATAACAATAAACGATGCTTGTTCGGCTACTGTTTCGAGCCTTGCAGTAGCATCTTTTAGGTCTTGCACAGCACTTTTGTAATCTAAAAACTCATCATAAATAGATGCAGAAAAATCTCTACTTGCACTATTTGCAAGATTTAAATTTGAGTAATAACTAGAAAAAATAAGTGATGCTGCATAATTTATTTCTTCATAAATACTGCCATCTTTAATAAGTTGATTATAAAATTTGATTTTTGATAGTTGTGGGTTAGTTGCAACACCAGTATCTAACTGCATTTTTTGTATTAAATTATCTGAAAATTGAATATCTAAAATTTTATTTTCTGAGTTAAACATACTTGTTAAAGAACTAGCCTCAGTCATTTCTATAAAAGCAAGATAAGTAACGCTAGTGCTTTTTGAACCCGTTTTAAAGAGCGAGCAACCCGATACGATAATTGCTAATATACACATAATTATAATGGAAAATACCTTTTTCATATTACTCCTTTACGCTATGATTGTTTGATATAAACTTTCAAAAACGCCCGTACCGCTAGTAAACAATTGTGGAAAACTAATGCTTAGATAATTGTTTACGGGTAATAAATTTGCTTTTTCTTCAACTGATAATAATGTGTAATAATTTTGATATGTAGTGTTATCAGTTAAGTTTTCATAATAATCCGGTTTGTCAATTAATTCAAATTTATTATAAAAGTTGTCAAGTAAAGTATATTGTGCGGTTAATGTTGAATTAACACTACTTAACAACAAAACACCGCTCGTAAATTCTGTTGTTTTTATTTGCAATTCTTTTGTGGCACTAATTTCCGCATCTACAAATTTATTTAGGTATGTAATTAAATTATCAAACCTTCTGTAATCAACACTTGCAAGAACGCTAATTTGTTCCAGCCTAACTTCTATAATTAATTCTACAAGTATATTTTCGATATTAAGCACAGCAGTTTTAGTATTAATTAAATCATGTCCATCAAAAACATAATCAATAGTAAATGATTTGACTTCAACCGCTAAATCATAAAAACTTTTAATTTGCTGTAAATAACTTGATAGAAACGCACTGTAAATATCTTTTAAAGTGGCTTCGTTTGCAATATCTCTTTGAGTTAAATAAACTTCGGCAAGAGCGGAAGCACTTGAATCATTTATGTATGTAACTTTTTTGAGGTCTTCTATTTTATCATTTACCGCATTAAAATCACTACTATCTACACTATCGGCAAATTGTGAATACTCCACATAGTAAGAATAAATATCATAAATTGCGGCATATGTTGCTGTAAATGCAGTTATATCAGACAGTTCATTATCACTAGCAAAATTGTCAACATCTTGATTTGCAATTTGATTTACTCGGTCATTAAAAGTGATAAAGCCATCTGATTCTTCAAATGTTTGCAGTGCTAAATACGGACCTTCGCTTTGCTGTTTTTTATTCATTAAAGAAACAACGATTACAATCGCAATTGCAACAAATGCGGCTACAATCACTAATCTTAAAATGAGTTTTTTCATACACCGCACCCCTTTAATAAATGCTTTATTTTACTATAAATATTTTATCATCAATGAATAACAATGTCAATAGTAATTTTTAAGCACGGACATTAATAATGTTATATTATCTCTCAATTAAATTTATCTGTCCGGCTCGTTAGAATACGCTTTATCCTCTAATTTATCATAAGCAAGTTCTACTAGCGACACTTCATAATTTTCACGCTTAAATTTTGGTAGTGTGAGAACATCTTTAATTTGTTGCATTCTGTTTTCTGTTACTTCCCAATTATATTTTTCTATATTTGAATGTGTTAAGCATTCAAGTAAAATTGTTTGAGCAAGTTCTTGGCTTATCATAGTTGTTTTATATAAATAATCTCTAACTAAACAAGCAAGCATATCAAAAGGTTCTAGTTTTGAAATATCATAACCTAAGGATTTTAATTGCATTACAGAGTCCGAACTAGTTAAAACTAAGTCCAAATATTTATTAAAACATTGTTTATATTCAGCATTAAAGGCATTTACAAATTTTACAGAATCATCAATCATACCAACAAACAATTCTTTTTCGCCCACAAGGTGTGCTAAAAGTTCTATTATATTAGATACATTTGTATATAAGTTATCTTCAATAAATGGCAAGCCTTGATTATCCAAATAATAATTAGTTATATTGCAATACTTTTTTATTCCTTCTTGCAAACCAACCGACATAAAACTTTTATTAATTTTATAAACTTGCATTGGATTTCTATATTCTGTTACACTATTCTGACTTTTATAGCAATCTGAACTGGGCATAAGTGACAAATTAAAATATTCATTTATGCTATCATAAAAATCATTATAAATGCTTCTTAACTCTGGTTTAAAAACACCAAGTGTAGAAAAACCAAACTTAATAACTGATTTTTCATCGGTGTTAACATTTTGTATTGCAGAAATATGTAAAAGTTCATGAATGATTTGTGTTTTTAAATTTAAATCATATGTTTCAAATGATTCTTTTGGTAAATTAAATCTTTTTTTATCTAAATTAATATTAGCCTTTACTTTTTCATATTCTTCCTGTGAATACTTTTTTGCAATATCTAAAATGAAATTTTTAAGCACATTTTCATTAAAAATAATGCCCGCATATTCTTCATTAATTATATAAGAAACAGCATTCAAATGTGGGTCTTTTTTAAAGTATTCAGAAAAATATGAATTATGTTTTTCCGCAACTCGTAAAGATGAAAAAATGCGTACTCTATTGGCAATTTTATTAAATAAATATTCTTTTATATCTACTTCTTGTTCATTCATTATTAAACTATCGCCAAATTTTTGTGCAACAGAATTTATTAGTTGAAAAGCACTTTCAACAAATAGTTTTTTGTGAAACACCGTATTGTTAGCAAATTCGTTTAATTTACTTATAACATTTTCATTATTTATTGGTATCATTTTTTCCTTTACCATTGATAATTAAGTATATTTTAAATTTGATATAAAGTCAATAACGATTTAAATTTCGGTAATTAACTGTGGACAATTATCTACTAAATCGCAAGAAGTTAAAAAATATTTAATTCCGTTTTTTTCTACTACCTTTTCTGCCATACAACTACTTCCATGTAAATGACCATATACAACATTTTTCACATCGTATTTTTCTAGTAAATTTGTAACAGGCGTATCTGCTCTTAAAATATTAAAAGGCGGATAATGTAACATACAAATTTCTACCGGGGTAATCCCCTGTTCTAATAGTTTTTCGCGTTTTACTTGCATATTTTTTAGTGAAAGTTCTAACCTTAAAACTTCCCTAGTATATATTTTTTTATTTTCCGCTGTGTCATTTATACCTTCGGACATTAGCCAGCCACGAGAACCAAAAAATAGCACATTATCTATCTGTATGCAATCGTTTTGCACAGCATACATATTTTGTGGAAGCGCTTCACGAACGCCAGAAATTGTACTCCACCAATAATCATGGTTACCACGTAAAATAACCTTACGACCATTTAATTTGTTAATATAATTTAAATCGGCTTTTGCATCTTCTAAATACATTGCCCAACTAATATCACCTGAAATTACAACGATGTCTTCTGGCTTAACAAGTGCTTGCCAGTTAACTTTAACTTTATCTATATAGTTATCCCATGTTGGACCGAATATGTTCATGGGTTTAGGGAAATTTATACTTAAATGTAAATCGCTTAATGCAAAAATTTTCATTAATAATTCCTTTTTTAATGTTTTATTTTAGCATAAAATTACAGTATTTACAAGCGATTAATCCGCTTGACCATAGCCAAACGGATTAAATAGTATTTATTATTCAAATTTTATATTTTAATTATTTTTTTGTTTTCTTTGCAACATACTCCATTAGTTCGGTTGCCTTTTCTTTGCTCATTACTTGGCATCTGCCAACTTTGACCTCACCGGAGTTTATTGCCTCTGCATATTTAGAGCAACTTGAATATCCACACGCTCCACAGTTTACCCCAGGTAAAAATGCTAAAATTTCTTCAATGCCTTTATCTTTTTTATCTTTATAATGTGTATTTAGTAGCGAAATTGCAATTCCAAAAACTACCGCAATCACCGCTAAAATAAGCACTGTATATAAAACTGTTGTCAACATATTTTTCTCCTTAAATAATACTGGTAAACGCACCAAATGCCATTGACATAATCGCCGCCGCAATAAGAGCAATTGGCAATCCTCTAAATGGTTTTGGTATATAAGCCATATCAAATTTTATACGGATACCAGCAAGTAACACAATTGCTAATGTAAATCCAAGCCCAGTACAAAGCCCGTAAAAAAATGCGGTAAAAATATTTGTAAACTGTGAAGTTACGGTAAGTGCAGTGCCTAAAACAGTGCAATTGGTTGTAATAAGTGGCAGATAAATGCCTAACGCATTGAATAATTTTGGTGCAAAATGCTTAATAAGTATTTCCGTAATTTGTACAAGCCCCGCAATTATAAATATGAATACAATAGTTTTTAAATATACTAAATTTAACGGAATTAAAACATAATTATAGACCATGTAAGTGGCAACGCAAGACAATGCAATTACAAATGTAACCGCAATTCCCATTCCAAGTGCCGATTGTACTTTTTTTGATACTCCAATAAACGGGCAAATTCCTAAAAACTGTGTGAGTACAATATTATTAACAAGGATTGCACCTATTAATATTGTGAAAAATGTGTTCATAGGCTTTCCTCCTTCGGCTGTGCTTGTATGCCTTGTGAAGTTTTGTTTTGACCTTCTAATATTGTTTTATCATCAACTTTTCGCGATTGCTCTTTTATTTTTTGTTTAAATTTTTTATCTTCATTCTTTTTATTAATTTGTTCGTAGATTGCATTAAAAGTCGCGGCATAAAGTCCTAATACTAAAAATCCGCCCGCTGGCTTAACTAAAATTGCAATCGGCGTATAACTTGCTCCAAAAACACTATCTATATTAAATAATTTAAGAGTGTTTGCACCTAATGCTTCACGCGTTAAACCCAATAGACAAATAGAAAATACAAATCCCAAACCCATACTAATACCGTCAAGCATTGAAAGCCAAACACTATTTTTACTAGCAAAGGCCTCAGCCCTACCAAGTATTATGCAGTTTACAACAATAAGTGCCAAATAATTTCCTAGTGCCATACTTATTTCAGGCAAAAATCTTGCCATAATAATTTCTAATACCGTAACAAATGTTGCTACTATTAATATATATGCTGGAATTCGTACTGAACTTGGAATAATTTTTCTTAATAGCGAAATTATAAAATTTGAACAAATTAGCACAAAAAGTGTTGATAAACCCATAAATAAAGCGCTTTCTAGCGTTGTACTCGTGCCAAGTGTGGGACACATACCAAGTGCAAGTACAAATACAGGATTTTGCAATATGCCATTTAATAAAACTTGTCTTGCTTTCATTATATCCCCCTACGCTAAATACAAATTGTAATATGTAGTCGCACTATTTATAGCACGAACTTGTGCCAATGTTGTACGAGTTGCACCCGCAACGCCATCTATAATAATACTACCATCTGCCACTGGTAAACCATCATCTGCATTTAATCCAAAATAATTTTCTACAATTACATTATTTTCATATTGATTAAATAAATTTTCTGTGCCACTGCCATAGCCTACCGTACTAGAATTGTAATAATAACAGCAATCTAATATTTTGCCAGATTTAGAAATTTCGGTTATTACTTGTACATTTAACATACTGGTAGAAGTGGTGCCATATTTACGGGCAATTCCTTGCGTGTGCAAAACATAAGAGTTATCTTTTTCATAAACTCCAAGCACGTTTAAATTACCATTTTCAACACTAAGAATTTGATAATCTTCTGTAAAAATATTTCTTATTGATTTATAGTAACTAGCATATTTGCTTGCTACCGTTATTGAATTTACTAACTCAGTTACTGCGTTATTATAAACTCCCGCTATCTCTTTTAGTGGCACATCATATTCTTTCGCTTCATAAGTTGTGGCTGTTACTTGAATATATGTGCGTGTTCTAAATGATTGTACAGTTTTACCTATAAAATTAATAAGCAAATTATCAAAATCTAACTTTTCCGAACCAAGTGAAATACCGCTTGCCAAAATATTAATATATTTATTATCTTTTACGCCTATTAATAATATTAAATCTTCTGAGCCAACAGTCACCACTGTTTTAATGATCAGCGTTCCATTTGATAATTCATAAACATTTTTTATGCTTACAAAATCCACCGCATCTTTTAGTGGCAAAATTTTACCTTCGGTATAACTACCGCGCGCATTTGGAATTACAGATATAATTTCGGAATTATAAATTTCAGGATTTACATTTCCGTAAAACACAAATATAAATGTCGCTATTAAAATCATTGGAATTAGTGTTTTTAATAATCTTATCATATACTACCTCTTAATAATTCGCTGTACGCATTATAAAACTCAATACTAATATTTACCGCACTCAGCAATCCATTGGTTGTATATGTTGCGCCTGCTGTTCCATCAATGTCGCCACTTGTTAATTGTTTATTTAACCCTAAAAGTTTATTTAGCGTATCTTGGTCTAATATAGAAGATGGTCTAGTTTCGGCATTTTCTTTGCAAATAATCCCAACAATTTCGCCCTGCATATTAAACGCGGTTAGCATTACAATACTACCTTCAAAGCCTTGACCTACGCTTTCAATTATTAACATGCCATTTTTGCTTTCTTCGGTAGACTCTGTAATATAAGTGCTTAAAATATCTGCATAATCATTGCGATAAAGGTGATCGGCTTCTAATAATACATAATTATCTGCAAAAAATACTTGCTGTAAATATTCATTACTTGTGGTGGTTTGTCCTACAAGAGTTTTTATAATGCCAAGTACTAAACCACAGCAAATTGCAATTATTAGTAATATTAATGTCGCTTTAATTGGTTCTTTATTCATTTTTAGCCCCCCTGCCATAAGGATTAGGTCTAACATATTTATCTAATAGCGGTACTAACAAATTCATAAGTAAAATTGCATACGATACGCCCTCAGGCTGAGATCCAAAAAAACGAATTACCATAGTTAATATTGCACAGCCGAGTGCATAAATTACTATACTCAAATCTGAAATAGGACTGGTGGTATAATCTGTTGCCATAAATATAGCACCGAGCATAAGCCCACCGGCCATTAAATGTGGCAGAACAAAATTTATGCTACCTGAAAATGCAAATGCTAAAACAGCCGAGCCACCTAAAAATATAAGCGGAATGCGAATATCAATAATTCTTTTTGCAGAAAGATAAATACCACCGAGCAGTAAAGCAAGAGTGCTGGTTTCGCCTATACAGCCGCCCGTACTGCCTAAAAACAAATTTAATAAATTAATTGACGATAAATCACCAGCATTAATAGCAACAAGTGGAGTCGCACCGGCAATACCATCTATTGGATCAATAAATGCCGAAAGCAAACTACCAAATGAAATTACTACAAACAATCTACCAACAAGCGCAGGATTTGCAAAGTTTTTTCCGATACCACCAAATAACATTTTACCAACGAAAATAGCCACAAAAGCACCAAGCACAACCGCGTAAATTGGAGTATTTGCGGGTAAAGTAAGTGCAAATAATAGTCCTGTAACAACAGCCGAAAAATCGGTTATAGTTATGGGCTTTTTTGTAATTAAATTAAACAATAATTCAGTAACAACTGAAACGACAACCGAAATTAGCACGATTTTTGCAGCATTCTCACCAAAAAAATAAAGACCAGCAAATAATGCGGGCATAAGAGCAAGTAACACATCAATCATAATTTGTGTTGTGGTGTTTTTGCTTTTTATATGCGGACTAGATTTTTTAATTTCTTCAAAAGTCGCCCCCACTTTATTCTCCTTTTTTAATATTGCAAATAATATTAATTAAAAAATATAAAACTATAAAAAATTATTTTTTATTTTGGCTAAATTTTTCACTGATTTTTTTACCATTTTCATATTATAAGCAAGCGGGATTTTAGCCGGACAAACATAGGAGCAAGCACCGCATTCTATACAAGACATAACATTTAATTTTTTGCATTCTTCAAAGTTTTTAATTTCTGCATAATTATTTATTTGCATAGGTTGTATTGAAACAGGGCAAACTCCTGCACATTTTTTACAATTAATACAAGCAGTAGGCACATGATTTTCAACTTCGCTTTCTGCTAAAAAAAGTATGGCCGATGTGCGTGCTTCTATACAATATTCTTCATCAATTTGTATACCCATAAAAACGCCACCTGCTAAAATTTTAACAAGATTGTTTTCACAACCATCAACTGCAATCACATAATGTTTATAAATTTCTCTATTTGTGTCCTTTATTTCTTGTTTTAGTTTGATTTCAATTTGTTTCTTTTCTTTTAAATCTTCTGTTGCGTGCATTTTATTTGCAAGCTTCTCGCAAGCCTTCAATCTACCTTTTGCAAATTCTTTATAAATATCCAATTTTTTGCTATTATACGATGCCCCGCCAGCACTGCAAAAAACATCAGCAACACTGCTTCCCATACGGACTAAATAATTACCTTTATTTACTACTGCTCTGCCACTAATCGTAATTACACGCTTAATGCAAGGTTCGCCAAAAAACACGGCCCTATACACACTGTAAGCAGTATGAACATTATTTACTATTATACCGATATCGGCTGGCAAACTGTTAAATGGAACTTCTTTACCGGTAAGTGTTTGAATTATCATTTTTTCCGCCCCTTGCGGATATTTAGATTTAATAGGCTTAATTATTATTTTGGGATTAATATCAATGTTTTGTTTTAAAGAAAACAATTTAGCGCTTTCTTTCATAAATTTAATGGCTTCCTTTTTGTCCTTTTCAATGCCAACAATAACATTTTTAATATCTAAAATTTTTGCAAGCAAAATTGCGCCTTGTAATACTTCTGCGCTATACTTGCTCATTATTAAATCATCTGTTGTTAAATAATCCTCACATTCTGCACCATTAATAATTAGCGTTTCTATTTTTTTATCAGTTTCATATTTTGAATATGTTGGAAAACCCGCTCCGCCCATACCTATAATGCCCGCTTCTTTAATGCGTGCAAGAATTTCTGTGCCATTTGGATTTTCTAATTTATTAAGCGAAATATATTCATCTGAAAAATCATTTTCAATAATAATGTAAATGTTGTTTATGTCAAGTATTTTACCGCTAACCGAACTATATATATTTATGCTAATTTTATCTTGTCCGATTGCTATAATTTGTCCCATTTTTACTTTGTCGCCAATCTTAACTACTGGAACTGCGGGACTGCCGATATGCCCATATAAATTAAATTTATGAATTTTAAAGCCTGATAATTCTTTTATAGGCTCATTAAAAGTTAAAAACTTATTACTTTTATAATGAATGCCACCATGCATATTAAAAATCTCCCGTAAACAATAAAATATGTTACCACAATTACTAAAAATATGTAAAGTAAATTAGCATTAAATTAAGTTACTAACTAATTTTCGCTTTTTTTGTCAACAAATAATACAAGTATTAATTGAAAGATACCAAAACATATTAAAAAGATACCAAAACATATTTTTAATACTTTTGGCGCAACACTTTTAATTAATATCGCACCAAATATTCCCGCACCCAATCCGCCTAAAACAAGTAATAGTGCCTTTTTAAACTCTATTAAATGCTTTTTAGCATACACAATAATTACCATTATAGACATAGGAATAAAGGCAATTAAATTTTCGGCTTGTTCGGTCGGCTGTTCCATTCCTATAAAAATTGTAAGAATAGGTATTAAAAGTGTACCACCACCCATACCCATACCACCTACAATTCCGCCCACAATTCCCGCTAAAAAAATCCATAACATAGAAAAATTTTCCTTTTTTTCAAATTTTTGCATATTTTTAAGCGTTTTTTTACATATTAAAAACGACTTTAAATTTTAAAACAGCATTCGCACGCCGGCTACTATCATAATTATAGAAAAAATTATACTCAGCCATTTATCCGAAATTTTTGGGAGTAGAAACGCACCAATTATACCGCCAATAAACACTCCGCCCGACACTGTAACAGCATTAATTACAGTTATTTGTTTAGAAAAAATATATACAATGGAACTAGCAAGTGAAATAGGAAGTATAACTAAAATTGCAGTGGCGTGTGCTGACTTTGCTTTTAGTTTTTGAACGTAGCGTAAATAAGGCACTACAAGCATACCGCCTCCGCCACCTAAAAAACCATTAACCAAACCAATTACCGCACCAATAATAACATTTAAAAGTGCTTTTAAAAATTTTTTCATAATTATAGTTTGGTCTTTATCTTAAAAAATATAAAATTTGTTTGATTTAGTTTACTATTTGTATTATACTAATAAAGTTAATAATTAAATGTAAATGCATAGTAATTAAACTATTATAGTTATATTATTAAAATAAGCACGACAAGGTGGAATATGAAATTTAAAAAAATCTTTGCAATACTGACGCTATCTGCATTATTAGCAACTCAAAACGGAGCATTCTTTTCAATCTTTGCAAATCTTTTATCTGTATCTAAAAATACAGTTTTTGCCGATTCCTCAGTAGAAACCGAAATAGAATTAAGTAACAGCGACTTTTTGACCTCGTCAGGTACAACATATCCTAAAATTCCTTCAAATTGGACAGTAGTAAATCCAAATACGATATCTGATATTAAAGCAGGTATTATAAGCCTAGATGTAGATGAATACACTGATAATTACAGCGAAAATTACGAGTTAAATATTTCTAATCCACAAATATCCGCAGAATTACAAGGAAATTCCGATTACAATGTACTTATGATTAATTCTGCAAATGCATTTGTATCTTATGGTTATAAATCAACAAGCCTTACCTTATCGGCAAGTTCATATTACGAAATTACCGCTTATGTTTACACTCCCGCCGAAATTTATGGTGGCTGTGCAACAGTAAAATTAAGTGGCAATAATATATCAAATGCCGATGCGATATTTACTGGCGTTGTAACAAATCAAAATTGGACTAGGTACACATTTTATGTAGAAACTAATTCAACAAATTCCGAAACTGTAAATATTGAATTATGGCTCGGCAATGAAGATGGTACCACCGCAAAGGGTGTAGTTTTATTTGACAATATTTCGGTAATGTCACTTGCAGAAAGTGCTTATAAATATAAAGTATTAAGTGCTATTATATCCGATCCCGATGAAAATTATATTAAAACAATTAGCCTAAAAAATATAGTGATTAATAATCCAGTAGCAAATGATAATTTTGAAACTACTTCCGAAATTGATTGGACATTACAAACCGCCTCAGATTTAAGCCCTTATGACCGTGACATTACAATAACTGGAATTTATAATATTAGTGATAATTTTGATACGGTAGCCACCGGTATTGAAGAATCTCCAAAAACGAACAACAGTTATCAAAATAAAAATGCTTTGCTCATTAACAACATTGAAAGTAATGCAGTTGGTTATAAATCTAGTGATATTGCTATTTTAAGTCAAGGCTACTATTTATTAAGCATATTTGTTAAAACCAGCAATCTAACAAGTGGCGTTACTATTAAAGCGGTAGAGCAATTTAATGAAATTCAGCACGCCGATGATTATGAAGTATTAAATGCAAGCCTAAGTAATATAACAACTACTTCCGTTTCAAATTCATTAACTAATGATTGGCAAAAAGTAAGTATTTATATTAAAGGTAATCCACTTTATAACAGCGTTATTAACTTAGAAATTTGGTTAGGCGTTGAAGATTCACTTGAAAAAGGTTATGCGTTTTTTGATGATGTTTCACTTGAAGCCATAACAAAAGATGAATATGAAGATGTATCTGCTGGCTCATATATAACGACACTGAGCCTGAACTCAATATCGGGCACACTTAACATTGCAAATGGCACTTTTAATTTTGGTGAAGTTACAGAACCAATTGTTTCTGATACTAATACTTACCCATTACAACCAACTGATTGGACACAAAGTTCAATAGATGATAATTTTGCAGATGAATTAGCACTTAGTGGTATTATTAATACAAATGCTACAAACTTTTCAGCACATAATTATATAGGTGCAGTAAATCCCGGTTTTACTCCAAGTCAATACGACCACTCAGCCACAGCCGTTAACAATGTATTAATGATAGGCAATCTTTCGGCAACAGCACAAACTTACACTTCGGAGAGTTATTCACTTTCTGCAAGTTCGTATTATAAACTAAGTGTTATGGTTAGCACAGATATTGTAACAGGAGGCGGTGCTGTAATATCTTTACAAGGCACCACATATGACCTTACAGAATTTAATTCAATTTCTAATGATAATTGGACAACTTACTATGTTTATATTAAAACTGGATTGACTGGCATAGAAGTAACAGTTGCATTATCTCTTGGAAAAAAAGATAATCTTGTAAATGGATTTGCATATTTTGATAATTGTTTCTTAGTGTCATCAGATGAAACAGTATTTACTGCTAAACAAGCAAATTGTGATGCCGATACCGAAAAAGTTATAGATTTGTCAAGCGAAGAATTTGCACTTATTTCAAATACTTCTTCACAAGGGCTATATGACCCATTATTGTGGGATCTTGATGCTGATGACCAAAATGTAATAGCTGGCGTATTAAAAACCAACGAATTAGAACAAAATTCAAGTTTTTTCCCAGGTATGCAAAACCCCGGTACAAATAAAGAGAACAGTGGAAATGTCCTTATGCTTTCTTCAAACGAAGATGTATATGCCACATACAGTGCGTTAATAGCACAAACATTAACTGCAAGTAGTTATTATAAAATATCTATTTGGGTTAAAACATATAATATGTCGCAATTAAATGAAAATCAAGAACTTGATGAAGAAAATGAAATACTTCCATATGGCGTTCAAATTTCGCTTTCCGGAACTACTGTAAAATTTACTGGTATTGATACCGAAGCCGACGGCGATAACGCTGAATATGAAGAATATGTATTTTACGTAAATGCTACTAGTGCTTTAAGTACTACTATAACATTAGGTTTAGGTGCCGATAATGCACTTACAAGTGGTACAGTGTTCTTTGATGCAATTTATATTGTGGCAATAGAAGAAACCGATTATACCGATGCTGTTACGCAAATTACTTCGGACAACCCACCAAGCAATATGCTTAATGTCGGCGATACCGAAACTCCTGCTGATACAGAAGAAGATACAACCGATGAAACAGAAGATGAAACATCTTATAATTGGTTAATATTTCCTACATTAATTTTTAGTGTGGCATTTATATTAGCAATTGTAATGGTAATGCTTAGAAGAATTGAATTCAAAAAACGCGTAAAAGCACAATCTTCCGAATACGATCGTGATAAGTCAATTTACACTAAGAATGAAAAGTAAAAATTGTTTGAGGACTGCCAAATTTGGTAGTCTTTTTAAATTACAATTTGCTGACCTATAAACAGCATATCAAACCCTCCACTTTGCTGTTTTACATAATCAACCGTTACATTAAATTTTTGTGCAATTGTTTCAATTGTATCAAGCGGTTTAACAATATAAATTGCTGTATGCTGGTTGGGTATAAACACTCTATCACCCACTGATACACTTTTTATTTTATTTACCTGCATAATAATTTGCGTTGTCGTTGT
Organism: Clostridia bacterium; assembly: GCA_023228225.1. GTDB lineage: Bacteria > Bacillota > Clostridia > Christensenellales > UBA1242 > JALOBO01. Next base: position 22,198 of record JALOBO010000011.1, on the reverse strand, counting down.
GTATTTTTTTGCTATGCTTTCAAGTGTTTCACCGTTAATTACTCTATGCACTATATTGTATTTAATAAAATTTTTAATTACGCTTATTGTTCCCTCTTGTCCCATTTGTTTTCTCCTTTAACCGTCATATAAAATATATATGCTTGTATGTGCATTAATATTTTTATTTTAAGATTTATAAAATAAGTCTAATTTTTTTAATTATATAATAAATTTATAATAATGACAAAAGCCCCAAAAAAATTTAAATCGCTATTTACTGCTGTTGCGCTAATTACAGTATTTTCTGTAATTACGCGCGCTGCGGGCTTTATTTTTCGTATCTATTTATCTCGCACGATTGGCGCCGAAGGTATGGGTATATATCAGGTTGCAATATCTATTTTTGGTACTTTAAATGCATTAGTAGTAAGTGGAATGCCAGTAGTATTATCAAGATTAGTCGCAAAGTATAATGTAAGTAGTAAAAAAGCCGAGGCTCATTCCGCTGTAACAGCGGGATTAATTGTAAGTTTGGCTACCTCACTACTTCTATGTGCTGTAATTATAATATTTAAAAATCTACTTAGCAAAATTTTTACAGATGAACGCTGTATTGCAATACTTATAACACTACTTCCCGCTCTTGTATCTTCCAGTGTTTATGCAACATTACGCGGTTATTTATGGGGCGAAAAAAACTATCTATCCGTATGTGCGACTGAGTTAATTGAACAAATTTTAAGGGTTGTGCTATGCGTGCTTTTGATTGGTTCAGCGTACACCGCCTTAGATGGCGCACTCACAGCCGGAACAACTTACAGTATTGCTTGTATAATTTCAGCGGTACTTGTTATAATTACTTATTTTTATTATGGCGGTAAATTTCGTAATCCTAAACCGCAATACAAGCAAATAATAAAGAGTTCAACTCCCGTAACTGCGCTAAGAGTAGCATCAAGTTTAATACAGCCAATTATTGCTATTATTATACCACTTAGACTTGTCCAAATTGGATTTAGTACTGAACAAGCAATATCACAATATGGAATTGCAACTGGTATGACACTGCCACTACTATTTTTACCTTCCACACTAATAGGCTCACTTGCCATGGCACTTGTACCCGAAATTTCAGCCATCAATGAAGAAAAAAATTCTCCACTTTTAAAAAAGCGAATTCGTAGCGGAATTGTATTTTCAATTTTTTGTGCGGCACTTTTAATTCCTTCTTTTTTGGGGGTCGGAAAAGAAATTGGATTGTTTTTATATAATAATAATTTATCGGGAGTTTATTTGCAAGCAGCGGCATGGATGATGATTCCAATGGCAATATCGCAAATTACCTCAACAATTTTAAACTCACTGGGATTAGAAATTAAATCATTTAAAAATTATGTAATTGGTACAGTCGTTTCACTACTTTGTATTTGGTTTTTGCCATCAGTTATAGGTATAAACGCTCTTATCATCGGCTTGGGTTCAAGTGTGGTAATATCTGCAATTTTAAATTTAAGAATGATAGCGAAACATACCAATTTAAATATAAACATAAATAAACATTTAATATTAATATCGCTTTTTGTATTACCAAGCGCACTATTAGGCTACTTTTTAATAGGAGTTACTAACGTAATTTTCCCCTTAGTATTAGCAATTGTAATATCGTGTGGGCTTGCAACATTAATGTTTATTACACTTTGCGTAATATTTAACCTAGTAGACATATCCGCATTGTCAGTAAAATTTGTACGCACTTTTAAAAAGTCAAAACAGCCCATTTAACAAAATTTATATAAATTGTAAAAACGCATATTTTTTAGTGTATAATAAGATAATATTAGTATGTATACACTAATATTAAAATGTATTCTAATGTATATAATTGTACTTGTTATAGTGCGAATGATGGGTAAACGCCAATTAGGCGAGTTACAGCCATTTGAATTAGTAATAACATTTATGCTTGCCGATTTTGCTGTAATTCCGCTTACAAGCACAAACCTTCCGTTATTAAATGGAGTAATCCCTTTGCTTACGCTATCTTCACTGCATTATTTATGCTCACTTCTTTCCCGTAAAAGTATTAAAGTGCGTAACTTACTATGTGGTAATCCAGTAATTATTATTAATGAAAACGGGCTTGACTATGAAAAATTAAAACAATTAAATATGAATATTAGTGACATTGAAGAAGCACTGCACGGAAATAATTATTTTGATATATCACAAATCAAATTTGCTATTGTGGAAACAAATGGCAAAATAACCGTAATACCAAAAGCAGATTATGAAAATGCTAAATTGATTGACTTAGGAGTGAAAGCAAAAGATGAAGGATTGGCGTTTACTATTATTGAAGAAGGTAAACTAGTTACAGATAATATAAAATTAATGAATTTATCCGAAAAATTTATAGTAAAACAACTTAAAAAAGCAAAAATAAAAAGTCTTAAAGATGTTTTTGTAATGACATTAGACAATAATGGCAAAGTATATATTCAGTCAAAATATGATAAACCTATAATATTAGAAACCGCTTTAAAAAGTAAGGTAGAAAAATGAAAAAATTAATTTTTTTGTTTATTTCAATCACGATTTTAGTCACTTTTGCATGGGTTGATTGTTCACTTTTTAATAAATCAATTAACAATTTGACAAACGAATTGGCAGAATTGGTCGTTGCGATAGATGATACTACGGGGCAAATTAACACTTTTGAAATTACCGAAAAGTATGATTTACTTCATTCTAAATGGGAAAAGTCAGAAACTGATCTAATAATGTTTATTGATTTTATTCAATTAGAACAAATAGGCGTCGGTCTTGCCAGAGTAGAAACTTATATAGAGGAAAATGATATAACCGAAACAAAAGCGGAAATTAATGCTGTAAAGCATTTATGTGAAAAACTTAAAAAACGCACCGCGTTCAACTTCGAAAATATTTTATAGTTTTTTATTTCATTAAATAAATAGGTCGCCACAATTTTCTGGCGACTTATTTATTATTCTTCAACAGGTATCGGCAATATCTTTTTAAGAAATTGTCCTGTATAACTTTTATCTACTTTTGCAACTTCCTCAGGTGTACCTTGTGCTATAACCATGCCACCTTTATCGCCACCCTCTGGCCCTAAATCTATACAATAGTCGGCAATTTTTATTACATCTAAGTTATGTTCTATTATAATCACTGTGTTTCCTTTACTTACAAGTCGCTGTAATATTGTAATTAATTTATCAACATCATACATATGTAGTCCAGTTGTAGGTTCATCTAAAATATATAATGTGTTACCAGTACTTCGTTTAGATAATTCAGTAGCAAGTTTAACACGTTGTGCTTCGCCTCCACTTAAAGTGGTGGCCGATTGACCTAATTTAATATAACCAAGTCCAACATCATCAAGAGTTTTAATTTTGTTATAAATAGCCGGCATATTCTTAAAAAATTCAACTGCTTCTTCTACTCGCATTTCAAGAATGTCATAAATATTTTTATCTCTATATTTTACTTCTAGTGTTTCACGGTTATATCTTTTTGCTTTGCAAACTTCGCATGGTACATAAACATCTGGCAAAAAGTACATTTCTATTTTATTAATGCCATCTCCTCCGCACGCCTCACATCTTCCGCCTTTAACATTAAAACTAAATCTGCCTGCTGTATAACCCCGCTCTTTCGCATCGGGAGTCATAGCAAAAAGTTCTCTTATAGCACTAAACACACCAGTATAGGTGGCTGGGTTACTGCGTGGAGTCCGTCCGATAGGCTCTTGGTCTATTGCAATTACTTTATTTAACTTTTCCGCACCAACAACACTATCGTAATTGCCCTCTGGTAAGCGGGAGCGGTTTAATTTATTAGAAAGTGCAGGGTGAAGAATTTGATTAATCAAACTGCTTTTCCCACTACCGGATACTCCGGTAATAACGGTTAAAATACCAAGCGGAAAGTCAACATCAATATTTTTTAAATTATTTTGTCTTGCTCCTCTGACCCCAAAAAAACCATTTACGGTAGTTCGCCGTACTGTCGGAATTTTTATAGACCGTTCGCCGGATAAATATTTGCCAGTTATAGAACGCGGGCTTTCCATAATATTTTGAACGGTGCCTTCTGCAATAAGTTCACCGCCATGTTCACCTGCATACGGACCAATATCAATAATATGGTCTGCTGTTCTAATTGTTTCTTCATCGTGTTCAACAACAAGCACAGTATTGCCTAAATCTCTTAATCGTTTTAGCGTGTTTAACAGTTTAGCATTATCGCGTTGGTGTAGCCCAATACTTGGTTCGTCTAAAATATATAAAACGCCCATCAGTCCACTACCGATTTGTGTAGCAAGACGAATACGCTGTCCTTCGCCACCACTAAGCGTTGTGGCACTACGTGCAATCGTAAGATAATTTAATCCAACATCAATTAAAAATTTTAATCTGGCGCAAATCTCTTTAATAATAGGTGATGCAATTTTTTCTTCTCTAACACCTAAATCAAGTTTTTTTAAAAAACTCATTACTTGGTCAACAGATAAAGCACACATTTCTGCAATATTTATTCCGTTTATTCTAATAGCAAGCACTTCTGGTCTTAAACGCAATCCGTTGCATTTAGGGCAATGAGTTTGCTTCATTAATTTACCAATTTCCCACTTTACAAATTCACTTGTAGTTTCTTTATATCGGCGTTCAAGATTAGGAATAAGCCCTTCAAATTTTGAATGATAACTGCCTGTAAATCTATCATTATTATAACTTAATTCTAGTTCTTTGCTTCCAGTACCATATAAAATTATATCTATGATTTCTTTACTAAGTTCTTTTACAGGTGTGTTTAAACTAAATTTATATTCTTTTGCAAGTGCGTTATAAAACATATCCGCCATTTTTCCGCTTTCGGCCACCCAACCTGTAATATTAACTGCCCCTTGATTAATGCTTTTATTTTTATCTGGCAATACTAAGTTGGGATCAATTTCGTTTTTAAAACCTAGCCCATGACACTCCGAACACGCGCCATAAGGATTGTTAAAACTAAACATACGCGGACTTAGTTCTTCAAGACTAATTTCACAATCTTCGCATGCATATTTTGTACTAAAAAGCATTTCTTTATCTTCGGTAAAAATTACGACTTTTCCCTCAGTTAGTTTTAGTGCTATCTCCACACTTTCAGTTAATCTCGCTCTTATATCTTCTTTAATAATTAGACGATCAATAACTATGCTAATATTGTGTTTTTTATTTTTATCAAGTTCTATTTCATCTTCAAACAAATAAACCTGCCCATCAATGTCCGCTCGGACATATCCACTTCGTTTATAACTTTCTAATTCTCTAATAAATGCACCTTTTTTACCGCGTACAACAGGAGCTTCCACGCGTATTTTTGTATTATTTTTTAAAGCCATAATTTTATCAACAATTTGATCAAGTGTTTGCTGTATTATTTTTTTACCACAATGTGGGCAAAAAGGCTCTCCAATATTTGCGTATAAAAGTCTTAAATAATCATATATTTCTGTTACCGTACCAACAGTAGAACGCGGATTATTTGAAGTGGTTTTTTGGTCAATTGCAATAGCGGGAGAGAGTCCATCAATAAGTTCAACATCTGGTTTTTGCATTTGTCCTAAAAATTGTCTTGCATAAGAAGACAGTGATTCCATATACCTACGCTGTCCTTCGGCAAAAATCGTATCAAAAGCAAGTGTAGACTTACCCGAACCGCTTACACCAGTAAGCACGACCAGTTTATTTCTAGGAATTTTCACATCAATGTTTTTAAGGTTGTTTTCTTTTGCCCCTTTAACAAATATATCTTGTCGCATTAATTGCTCCTTAATTTATTATTAGCCGAAAGTAAATTAAAATCAAATTATTTAAGCATTTTTTTAAGTTCAGAAATTGTGTCCCTAAGTTTAATCGCCTGTTCAAAATCTAAACTTGCCGATGCAACCTGCATAAGGCCTTTAAGTTTTTCAATTTCTGTTGGAATTTCAGACTTGGAAAGTTTCATATTAGTAGTGGCCTTTTTGGTTATTTCAAGTGAATTTTTAATTTCTTTAATAATTGTTTGTGGAGTTATATCATTCGCTTTATTATATTCACGCTGAATTTTTCGGCGACGATTTGTTTCATCAATTGCCCTTTTCATTGAACCAGTAATATTATTAGCATACATAATAACTTTGCCTTGCACATTTCGTGCCGCTCTACCAACAGTTTGAATTAATGCACTTTCACTTCGCAAAAAACCCTCTTTGTCAGCATCTAATATAGCAACGAGCATTACTTCTGGTAAATCTAATCCTTCTCGTAATAAATTTATTCCAACAAGTACATCAAACTCGCCCATTCTAAGTGCATTTAAAATTTCTATTCGTTCAAGCGTATCAATTTCGGAGTGCAGATATCGTACTTTAATTTTGTATTCTGCTAAGTATTTGGTTAATTCTTCGGACATTTTTTTGGTTAATGTAGTAACTAGTACCCTGCCACCTAGTGCAGTAACACGGCTAATTTCTGCCATTAAATCATCAATTTGTCCTTCAATTTTTCTTACTTCAATTTCGGGGTCAACTAGTCCAGTTGGTCTTATTATTTGCTCAGCAACTTGTGCCGCTTCTTTTAATTCATAAGGAGCAGGAGTAGCAGATATATAAATAACTTGTCCTAATTTATGATTAAATTCCGCAAAATTTAATGGGCGATTATCATAGGCTGATGGTAGTCTAAAACCATAATCTACAAGATTAGTTTTTCGGGAACGGTCACCGCTGTACATTGCTCTTATTTGTGGCACTGACATATGACTTTCATCTATAAATGTAATAAAATCCTTAGAAAAATAATCCATTAATGTATACGGTGCCTCACCTGGTTGTCTACCATCAAAATATCGCGAATAATTTTCTATACCATTACAATATCCAACTTCTTGCATCATCTCTAAATCGTAAGCGGTACGCTGTTTTAACCTTTCGGCTTCTAATACCTTGCCTAAATCTATTAATTCTTTCACTCTTTCTTCGGCGTCTTTTTTAATATTGTCAAGTGCTTGTTTAAGTTTAGCAGTTCCTACGGCATAGTGACTTGCGGGAAAAATAACTATATGTTTTAAAATAGATATAGATTTGCCGGTAAGAGCATTAAATTCGCTAATTTTTTCTATGACATCTCCAAAAAATTCTATTCTAACTGCAATTTCAGATGAATAAGCAGGGAAAATTTCTAACACATCTCCTCTTACCCTAAAAGTAGCGCGAGCAAAATCTATATCATTACGCATATATTGTATGTCCACAAGTTTACGCATAAGTTTATTTCGGTTAATTTTATCTTCGGGTCTAAGTGAAATTTGCAAACTGCTATATTCTTCCGGAGAGCCTAAACCGTAAATACACGATACAGAAGCCACAACTATTGTATCTCTCCTCTCTATAAGAGAACAAGTTGCCGAGTGTCTCAGTTTGTCAATTTCATCGTTAATTGCCATATCTTTTTCTATGTATGTGTCAGTACTGGCAATATATGCTTCTGGTTGGTAATAATCATAATAACTTACAAAAAACTCTACACGACTGTGTGGAAAAAAATCTCTTAACTCATTGCAAAGTTGTGCGGCAAGAGTTTTATTGTGTGCAATAACAAGAGTAGGTCGTTGCACATTTTGTATCACATTTGCCATAGTAAAAGTTTTACCGCTACCGGTAACACCCAAAAGGACTTGCGATTTAAAACCATCTTCAATCCCCTCAGTTAATTTTTGTATTGCTGTTGGCTGGTCGCCTGTGGGTTGATACTTAGATACCAATTCAAATTTATCCATTTTACCCCGCAATAAAATAGTTTTGCCATTCAATTACACAAAACTATTATTAGCAAAATTTATTTATTTACAAGTTTTATAGTGTAAATTGCTTTATTGATTTAAAAAATTGCTTTTAAAATTAAAGTAATAATAAAACTTAATATTGCAAGTCCAACTGTTATACACACTCTTACACACATTGTTTTGCGTTTTTCCGCAATTTCCCTATTAAATGCTTCGCCTTTAAATTTAAGCGAAATACAATAAAGCATTGCACCTTTCTTATCAGTGTTAACAACATCAATATAGCCATCAAGCGTTAAACCTTTTAAAATATCAGAAAGGTCCTCCGCTGTTAGAGGCGTACTGACAGGCATTGCACCTACAATTTCTTCTGGCGAAATAAGTAGTGATTGTCTGCCCGCTAAGCGTGCGTATAAATATTTCATAACTAATAGTTCTTTTTTGTTAAGCATAAAATCCTACCTTAAAAATAGCATAATACCCAGTAAAGCACCTGCAAACGCAGCAAAAAATGAACCCATTATTGTATAAATAATAAATTCGCGTTGGCGTGCTTTTATTTTTTTTTCTTCACGTGCCTGTTCATGATACAATCTACCTTTTGGCATAGGTGAAAGACAATATTCATTATCATCATAGTATTTAACTTCTAAAAAATCTCGTTCAACTAAAAAATCCATCATTTGTTTTAAATTGACACGGTCAAGTTTATAGCGTTTTGGCAAAGAAGCAATTATGTCTTCAATTTCTAACACTTTAAATGAGCCTTCATTGCATTCTTCGTTTATCATAGACATCAACGCACTTGTTCTTTTATCTAATAACACAGCATACTCTCCATAATAATATTTAAAGTATTATAACATTTTTATACAATTATTGTAAATCAAATAAACATAATATTATAACAGACACACTCATTTCTAAGTGTGCTTGTTTTTATTATAAATTAATTAAAGGTAATAAATATTATTTTTTAGCAGTTTTTTTGCCAGTTTTTACAAAGTAAATAACAACACCTGCAAGTACAAGTACTGATACAATAATCAAAACTGTTCCCCAAACTGTTGTAGAAATTACTGGCTCACTTTCTGCGACTGTAACTTGGAAAGAATGGGTTTGAGATTCTGTATTTCCTGCTTCATCAGTAGCAGTATAAGTTATAGTATAAGAACCCGCTTCATCAAGTGCATAAGTGTACTTATAACCATTGCTGGAAATTATAGGGCTGATTGTAGTGCTGTCCGGTCCGATTAATGTTACACTAAAATTTGAACTTGTAATATCAAAATCGCCATCTTTATTATCATTAACAAAAGCAACATCAGCGGCAAGGTCTAGTATAAGACTATCGCCCACTTCTTTACTTTCTGGTAAATTAGAATCGGCATTGCCAATAGTAATTTCAGGACTAATGGTATCACCTACTATAAGAGTTTTGGTAACTGTTGTAACATTATTTGAATAATCGGTAGCAGTATATATAATTGTATATGTGCCATCGCCTGTTGGAACAAATGTATAGCCTGTGTCGGTTTCGGTTGTAGTAAGTTTTGTACCATCAGCATCTTTAACATTTATTTTTGTTTTTTCCCAATTAATTCCATATAAATCGCTTGCGGTAAATGATGGAATAGTTACGACTTCATAAGTGTCACCAGAAGTTACAAGCGGTTTGTTTGGTAATGAACCATCAGTATTTGTGTATTGACCTTCGCCAATTACAATTACTGGACTTACTGTATCTTCAACAGAAATAACAAATTCTCTCGTAATTGCATAGTTGTCTGAGTCATCAGTTGCATAATATTTTACGCGGAAATTGCCTTCTGCAAGTGGCGTAAAATTGTAACCCTGCCATACAGCAGTGCTTCCATTTGGATTTGAAGTAATGCTATCTACTGTAATTACAATCCAAGTATTAGCATCTTCTAATTCTACTCCGCCATCATAAATAACTGCTTTTGGTAATGTTACGGTTGTTCCAAGTTCTATGGTAGACGGAACATTAGTAACTGTAATTACTGGGATTTCTTTATCCAAAACGCCAAGTTCAAATGAACGAATAAGAGTATTACCGCCTATATTAGTGGCAATAAATGTTATATTATAAACACCGTTTTTTGTAGCCATAAAAGAGGCATTTACAATTGTCGCAACATAATTTGCACCAACTGTATCATATTCTACTGTTCCATTTGTGGCAACTGTATTTCCGTTTTCATCTCTAACAATTATTTTAATACTAAGTTGTTTATCATATGAATCTGTGAATGAAACATCAGGAATTGCAACTGAATTAAATTGTTCAAAATCGCTTATTTCAACTTCGCCATCAAAATCTACCTCGAAATTGAAATAGGTACCAATTTGTGCAACGGTTAAATTTGTTACATAATCGCCACCTAAAACAGTAGGGTCTGTAACAAATGACGGTACGCTTGTGGTTTCTACATTTAATACTTCGGCTGTTCTTAAAACAGTAGCGGATTGACTATGATTATCTAGTGTGTAAAAAGTAAAATCAATAAAAATTTCTTCATCAACAGGAACAGTATCATAAATACCCGTAGGCACAACAAAACTCAAATACGAAGTATTATCTTCATCTTCTAATATTTCTACATCTTCTGTACCAATATAAGTTTTAACATCACCAACATAATAGTAGATTGAATAAGAACTTTCTACTACTAACGCACGGTCAATTACATTGCTTTCATTTTCAGTATTATTACCATCATAATCAACTGCGGTTGGTTTTAATAACTGTACAGTTTGATCAGGGGTAACATTTGCCGGAACTGAGGGAGCCGTAATTTTAGGTTCAGGTAAATCTCCTAGCGAACTTACAACTGTAAGAGTATAACTTAATGAAGTGCTATAACCCTCTTCATCAGTTACCGTATAGGTAAGTGTATAGGTATCTGCGGTTGTAAAGTCGTAATATACATTAGTGTTAGTATCAGAATTTTCGTTAACTCCACCTTCATCAGCATCATAATTATAAAGATATGTTGTAAAACTTGTGCTTGATTTTACAAGTTTAACTGAAAAATTAAGGTCTTCATATTCTGTGACATTATCAGTAGCATATACTGCTGGAAAAGCGACACGACCTGCTTCGGTTCCGCCACTAATATTTGTATAAGTTAAATCAAATTTGGTTGGAACACGATTAACTGCACTTTCAAGCGCATCTTCATCTACAACTCCCTCAGTTACAGTATAAGGAAGTACAAGTTGTAAATCTTGTGGAGCCTGACTATCTTTTACATTATTAACATAGTAGTAATTTGGCCCAGAAACATGTCCAAAAAAATCTGTAATAGTATACTTAATTCTATAATTGCCTTTTTGAGCAGGAATAAAACTAAACATATCTTCTCTATTTGCATCGCCTACTGCATAGCCAGTACTAACATATTGAGTTGTTCCACTTGAAGTATCAATAAATTCTATTACAATCTCTGTTGAGATGGATACAGTGGCATTAGAATTATCTCTATCAATTCCTCGCACTGTCGGAAGTTCTACTTCAACTCCTAATGTAGCGGTGGCTGGCATTGTTGAATTAAATTGATAACCCAAGTTAATATCATCAGGTTCGTAACTATTGCGAACATCTACTGTATAAGTCTTACTTACTGATGTTGCATTATCGTCTTGATAAGTATAAGTTATGGTATATTGACCAGTAAGAGTTGGCCTAAAATAAGTGTATCCATCAGTATTCACATGTAATTTGGTTTGATCGGACTCTTCACCTACTAACGCCATTTCAAGTTCATCATATTGTGGGTCAACAACAGTAATTGTAACCGGAGCACGCTCTACTAATGGTACAATTTCCTCTTCTTCATCTAAAACATCAGGATTTGGAAGTATGATGTCATAATCTCTATTTGTTGTAGACGGAATAATATATTCACTGTTATCAGCAAAACTTAAAGTATAAATCGCACTTGATACTACAATTTGATATTCTTCGGAAATTGTAGATGCAAGTGCAGTCTCTTCCTCATCTACCGTCTCATCTACCGTATAAACAACGCGATAGGTTCCGATTAAATTTGGAGTAAATGTTCTTGTATCTTCGCCAATCGTAAATTCTGTATCTAAAAGAATTTTATTGCGTGGATTGTACACAGTAACAGTTACTGTATATGGATTTAAATCATCATCATATGCTTCGCCATTAGGAATAGTAATTGGCGTTCTTAAAGCACCCTCAGTTGGAACTGTGGCGATTTCTAGAATTGCACCCACATTGCTATAACTCAGACCAGCAAATGTGTTAATCCCATTTGGTAAAGCTACAAGCACATTACTGCACATTGTTAAAGTTAGTACAACTAACAACAACTTGCTAAACTTTTTCATTAATATTCTCCCTTAAATATAAAGTATTGTAAAAATCGGAAGTAAAATTAAAATATTATTTTGCGAAATCAATCCGCACTTCCTAGTTTTTTAATGCAATAAAATGCAATCTGCAAAGCATTTTACTTCAAATAGTATAATTAACTAATAAATACTATAAATTGATAACATTTAAACAGAGTAAGTTTATATCATAGGATTTTTTTTGTCAACAAATTATAGGTATTTAATTGTGTAAAAAAAGCGTGTACAAACTTTATTTTAACACGCTTATCAAAAATTATGTAAAAATGGTAAATTTTTCTAGTTTAACATAAAAATGGCATAATTAACTGCAAAAAAATAAATATTCATGCACACTGCAACTATGCAAAATGCCAGTTCTATTTTGGATTTAAAATAATTAGATATATTTTTTATTAGCAGGTATGTCAGTACTGCGGATAATATTGTTGCTACTCCAAACAAATTTAACACATAAATTAAACACAGCACTATGTAAAACCCATAGAATATACAGCGTTTTATAAATTCATTTTTGGTAATGTGTTCTGTGTTATTTTGTATTACTAATAAAACAAAATTAATCGTTATAAATATTGTAAGCATTACAGCAAAAAATTGAGGTTTAATAAAATAATTCGGTTTAATAAGTTTAGCAAAACAATCACCAAAAAAGGCGAACAGGGTAAACGGAGTGCCTACAACAAGTATGGTATTGACTATAAACAAACATAACAGCCTTTTATCCTTTTTAAGTAAATGCAAAAAAAAATTTAATCTCTGTTTAAAAAAAGAAACCACTTTACGCCATTTTAATCTACGCTGAATTTGTTTTTTTGTTTTGTGCTTAACTACTACCATAAAATTATTTATCAATACAGTCGTTTTATTTTCCTTTTTTTTCATATAATCACCATTAAAATCTATGCAGTTTAAAGTATTTGTAGACCAATTAACACTTTCACATAAAAACTACATAGTATGAAATGTACTTATGATTAAAGCCTAAAATATTTTGGCTATATTTGAAGTGCTAATGTAAAAAATTTTAACTGCCGGCGTTAAAATGTAAGTTTAATGAATATCAGGAGGATAAAAAAATGCAAGGAATGTTTGGCGGATTTGGCGGTGGCAAAGATTGTGGCTGTGGCTTCGGTGGTGGTGGCGATTGTTGCTGGCTTATATTACTTATTTTAATACTTTGCAATTGTTGCGGTGGCGGTGATGGCGGATGCGGTGAAGGTGGCGGTTGCTGCTGGTTACTTGTACTTATTTTAATACTTTGCAATTGTTGCGGTGGTGGCGGATTTATGAAATAAATTCGGTATAAACCAAAAGAAGTGGGCTTTTTAGCCCACTTCTTGTTTTTTTATTAATATTTTATATTCCGTTAAACAAGCGGAACATCATCGCCCCAAAGATTTTTTGATATAAGATTTTTGAGTTCATCTATATGCTGATTTTTTAAGGCGGAAATTTTTACGCCTTGACCCCAAAATTCCTCAAAATTTTGATTTTTATCTATTTTATTGTATACCAAAATTTGCGGAATATCTTTTGCTCCAATTTTTTCTAAAACTTCTAGAACAACCTTATATTGTTGTTTGTAATTAGGATTAGAAACATCAATTACATGTAATAATAAGTCGGCATAAATTGCTTCTTCTAGCGTGCTTTTAAATGCTTCTACCGTATCGTGATTTAAATTGTTTATAAATCCGACAGTATCGGTAAGCAAGAACTCCTTGTTTAAATCAAGCCAAATTTTACGCGTCGTAGTGTCAAGCGTTGCAAAAAGTTTATCATCAGCATAAATATTTGCTTTCGTAATAATATTCATAAGCGTACTTTTACCAGAGTTTGTATAACCAACAATGGCTACTGTTTTTATTCGTTCGCTTAATCGTTTACGCCTGTTAACATCGCGTTGATCTTTTAATTTATCAATTTGTTTTTCTAGGTTTTCCATTTGCCTTTCCATATTTCGTTTATTTAGTTCTATCTTTTTTTCGCCAGGCCCGCGAGAACCCACTCCACTACCAAACTTTCCAAACGATGAGCCGTTTATATTAACACGCGGTATCATGTACTTTAATTGTGCTAGTTCAACTTGGGTTTTGCCTTCGGAGGTTCTAGCGCGCTGAGCAAAAATATCTAAAATAAGCATTGTACGGTCAATAACTTTTATACCCAATTCATCTTGCATATTAACAAGTTTGCTAGGTTTTAATTCATCATTACATATTATAACATCGGCATTATATATTTGTACAAGACTTTTAATTTCTTTCATTTTACCCTTGCCTACATAGTAAACAGGGTCCTGATTATCGCGCTTCTGAACAACCAAATCTACAACTTCCAGTCCTGCGGTAAGCGAAAGACCAATAAGTTCTTCAATTTCTTGCTCATAATCAAAATCTTTTTTTCCTTGACTTTGTAAACCTACTAATATTGCTTTTTCTTTTTCTAATTCTTTGGTAGCATAAGTTTTTACCGCATTATGAGTGGCTTCAATTTTTATATTATCTAATTCGTGCAAAATACCAACAGAATTTATGCGTGCTGGCTCGTTATATTTTTGTGATTTTATTTCACTATTTAACATATATGCAACAGTGATTTCTAATGGTTTGCCATCTGGCGAAACACCTATTGCACACAAGCATTTTGGCTTTAAGTTTTTTAACGCACTTTCATCAAGTATAGAAAAATCACTGCTACCATTTAAGTGAGTGTGAAATACTCTTATAGTTTTAAATTCGTTTTTAGAAAAACCAACTAGCGATACTTTAAACTTATCGCCAATAGTAATTTGTAAAATTCTGCTTGCTTTATCAATAAAAATTGCAATTTCTTTATTGATTTTTTGACTTATATTGCATACGGAATTTAATAGACTTATATCTATAAAATCATCTAATGCGTACTTTGGCGTAAATAATGCTTCTAATTCGGCTAGGACAGTATCTCTTACACTTTCTAAATTTCCTTTTATCATATTTTCTCCCTTACTCTAACAAAGTGCCTAATGCTTGTGCGTAATTGTCGCTTTGTTGGTCTAACTCTACTAAATCATAACTTGCATCATAGTAAGACTCTATTATTTGCATACTTAAATTTACATTTATTATGTTTTTAAGCAACAATGCTAGATATAATTCATCGGTATTTGTAGTTTCTTCGTACAATGTACATAAATTGTCGTAATAATTTGCAATTAAAACATATACTCGGTCAGTGATTTCTATTTCTTCGCCTTGATAATTTAATAAAATCGATGCAAAAATATCAGTTTGTCGCTCCATATCTAAATTATATAATTCGGTAAATTTGCCAAAAACCCAATTAAATTTTATTATATTATCTTCGTTTTCTAAAAAATCATTAAGCGCAAAATTAAAAGAATCCTGTTTTTTATCTAATTTGTAAAGTGCGGTAACATACGCCGATTTTAAAAAATTATCCTCATTTGCTAAATATATTTTAATAGACAAATCCGCAGTATTTGCTAAATTAGTTTCTTCTACAAAATTAATGAATTCATCATAATCTGGGTGCGTATAAAGTTCCGGAAAATATTCTTTTACAAATTTGTAGTTGTTTTGTGTGGAAGCCTTATAAACCACACTATATAAATCATTGATATCATTTGAATTATTATAAACCATAACACGATATTGCAAACTTATATTTTCCATACCCAAGTTATCAGTAAAATCTGCCATCAAATTTGGTGCTAATAATGAAAAACAGAGTATCAAAAGGGCACATGCCAAAATGCAAATGCCTAGCGTAAATAATGCAGTTTTCAAAATTACTTTTTTTATAGAAAACCCTTTCATTTAAGCATCTCCCTTTAATATTTTAAATATAAATATGTTTTTTTATTGTAGCACAACTAAATAAAATACACAAACAAAAAGCAGGCAATTAAGCCCGCCTAAATTAAAATGAAATTAAATTATTCCACTTTTTTTGCCACTAATTCGCCACTAATTGGGTCAATTATAACAGCAACAGTATTACCTTCGGAATCTAGTAGAGCAACATACCAGTAAAATTTATTAAAAGTTCGGTTTAGGTCGGTTATAATTTTTATATAAACCTCTGCATTCAGTTTTTTATCAATAATTAAAGGCTTGATTTCTGCTTTTAACTCATCTAGTGCTAAGGTCAAAGCTTTATCATAATTAATAGTTGCGTCAAATAATCCATTTGTTAAAACAACAATTTCTGTTATATCGGCAACGATAATTTGTATAGAAATATTAGCGGTATCACTTACTACTTTTTGTATATCTGCAACAAGACTGCGGTCAAAAGGATTAACATCTAAATCGCCACTATAACTATTTAAATCTATTGTTATTATATATTTTTTTTGTGCGGTATCATAAACCGCCCCTTCGTTTTTACTTACAAGCGTAATAACACCAAATTCTATAAGCGGATTTGCTTTTCCATTTGCCAAATAAGGTTCTTCTCGCATTCCACTCATAAAAGTAATGCTAAAATTTTCACTTTCGCCTTCAAAAACATTGTATCTAACTTCGGCTAAACTATCCATTACTATACTTTTTGTAGTTGCTTTTCCGCAACCCGAAAATGTAAACATAATAACAGTTGCGCACATTATCATATAAAATAAATTCAACAATTTTTTCATAGTAAAATGTATGTTTTTTACATAAAAATTATTCCACAAAAAACAGTGGAATAATTTTAATATATATTTAATTAAAATAATTAATTATCAATTTTTTCTATTCTATTTATATGTCTTTCTTCATTTAAAAATGGCGTTTTTAAAAATGTTTTTAAAAATCGTAACGCTTTAAAATACGATATAACCCGCCCGCCTAAACAAAGCACATTTGCGTTATTGTGACTGCGAGAAAGTCTTGCGGTGGCCACATTAAATGGTAATACCGCTCGGATACCTTTAAAACGATTTGCTGTTATGCACATACCAATTCCGGTACCACAAATTAAAACGCCACTAGAATTCGGTAAACAAAGCACTTCATTGCATAATAATTTAGCGAGGTCGGGATAATCTACCGATATACCACTATTTGTGCCAAGGTCTGTAAAATCGATTTTTATTTTTACTAAATATTTTTTAAGTTTTTCTTTTAATACAAAGCCTGCATGGTCACTCGCAATAAAAAGCATATTAATTCCTCTTTTATTTTAATCTTTTATGATTTTTTCAATAATTTCGTCCATCGCATACAATAAGTACTCACAAACTTTTTTATATGCTTCAATGTTTTGACCATATGGATCTGCAACATCAATTCCCTTTATATATTCTGCGAGTGTTACTACATTTTTATAACCTAAAAGTGCATTTTTATGTCCTTCGGTCATAGTAATAACAAGATTATGTCCATTTATTATACTGGTGGTTAATTGCTTTGATTTATGTGCGTAAGTCCTAATTTTATGTTGTTTTAAAATTTTTATCGCATATTCATTCATAGGTTGTCCTGGGGTTGCATATAACCCCGCCGAAGAAACCTTAATATTATTTATATTTTTTTCGTGTAATCTCTGTTTTAAAATGCGTTCCGCCATTGGCGAACGACAAGTATTACCCGTGCATACAAACAAAACACTTTTTATCATGATATTATTATAATATAATCTTTTCAAAAAGAATAGCAAATATAAGCATGATTTTTTAATTTTAAATTACAAATAAAAACTCGCCAGTGCAAAACCGGCGAGTGATATTAAATTACATTTCCTTAGTTGGTCCATCGTTAGTTTTATGTTTAATGGGTTGTATTGGTTCCGGAATTGTATTTATCACGCCATACATTTCTTCTCTTGATTTGTAATATCGTAATGGAAGTTCTTCTTTTTGAGATAAAATCTTTACCGCTTTTCCATTAAGTCTTTTTAATTGCCCTTTAGTATAATAATCTTCCAATTTTATAGAAAAAATTCCATCGTCACATTCTAGTCTATCATGTATATCATTTTCCAAAAGAGCAGTTGCCCTTTTTACTTGTTTAGAATAGAATATTGAACTATGTACAACTTCTATTATACTTAGAAGTTTGCATATTTCCTTGTATTGTTGTTTGCGACTTGCTAAAACACTTGGGCTTGTACAGTGCATATTTGCGTTACCGCTCTGTGTTTCAAATAAATGATATGGAATACCATTTGAATCAACTAAATAAAAGTTTACCTCTTCCTCGTATGCATTATTATAGGTATCCGTTACATATCTAAGTTGGCTAATAGAATATTGACCAAATTTTACTTCCTGTTCTATTGCACCTCTACGCCAACAATTTCCACTAGTATAATCTTCCAGTTTTTTTTCATAAGCTATCACTCTTTCTTTAGTATTCATAATAATCTCCCTATTTTTTTCTTTATATAATAATAAATTAAAATAAAACATATGTCAATGGAAATTTTTATTTTTATAAGTTATACTAGAATTAGATTTAAAGCTTTATATGGGATATCTTTATTTTTTGACCATTCGGGGATAAGTGCAGATGAAGGAATAGGAAATGAAACACTAGAAGGGATTATTTCAAAAGTATATGCTGGCATTTTTAGTTTTTCTATACACCAATCTTTGTAACCACCCGCACTACCAAGCGTTCCATCAATTAATTTGTAATTCGTAATTTTTGCAAACTCTTCGCCTATTTTTTTATCACGGGATTTTTCAGGGTCTACCTGATAAAATTCCCAATATATTTCTTGTCCTTCGGCGTGGTAACTAATTGTAAGAGTTGCTTTAATGCGATTTGTAAGTTCCACTAATGCTCTCGTTTCGGGTTCGGATTCTGGATACGGACCAATATAATTTGCAGGTGCTGGGTATTTAATATTTTGCGTCCCAGTTCCCCAGCGAGCATTAAAATTTGTATTTAAATCTACTGCATTAATATTTGCTTTCCATAATGTAAAATTTGTACTTCCGCCATTAACATCAGTTAAAAAACTACGCTTTAAAACTGGCACTGCCGATAATCCGTACTGGCATAATGCCACACCATCTATATTTATCATTGGCACAAAGTATATACCACCTTTAAATGTGCTACCATATCTTGTAATGGTGTGATATGCCTGCCTAACAATAAGTTCGCTTGTTATGTATTCCCTTGCGTGAATTGCACCTTGAATAATTATTTGATTAGGGCTATAATCGCCAATATGTATGCTCGGAATACTTACCCCCGCCACAGTTTTGCCAATATTTTCTATTTTAGCACCCATTTTTTCTAAATTTTTTACATCAGCTATAAGATTATAATAAGTGTACATAAAAACCACCTCAATGATTTATATGAAGTGGCTTTAATAAAAGTTATTTAAAAATATAGAATGTAATTAGTTCCGCTTGTCCGTTAGGCAAGCGGAATTAAAATATGGTTCACTGAGCCAGTTACTGTTTATAATAAAATTAGATACATTGTAATTTTCATCAATTTGGCATTGAATTTTTAGTATGCCATCATACTTTAAATTGTACATATTGCAAACCACATAATTAATATCAAAATACAAACTTTGTTTTTCTTTATTTGCAAATATTGATTTTACTTTGTTTAATGTTTTTTTATTTTTAAATTTATTCTCGGATTTATCTTGTTCGGTTATAAGATTACTTTTATAAGTATTAATGTCAATAATTGAACTTACAATTTCAAATTTATTTTCATTTACAATTCCAATATTTTTATAAAAATTATTAGTAAAAATATTATTAAACACAATATCTTCGGAAGTTTTTATTTTATTTTTACCTGCTAAAAAGTCATAATTAAGTTTAATTTGTTTTATATAAACACCTTTTAAAAATTTAATTCCATTTGATACAAATTTTAAATTAATATTTAAACTTTCTTCATAATTAATTACATTGCAATCAAAGTTTTTATCGGTGTCCGCTAAATAATTATTACCAAATTCATCAGTTGCCTTGCCTACCTGATTATTATATGATACCTTAAAATCTTCTAGTGTGATATCAGATAGCGTTTTAATTGCAAGTTCTTGTTGACGGTCTTTGCCAATTTCTTTTTTTAGCCTTATATTTTGCCAAAGTGCAATAAAACCCAATATGCATGTCCCACCATAACTAAATATGCCGGATACAAGAGCAATTAATTGTTCTTCTGAATAATTGTAAGTTATGGGATTATTACCTGTTTTTAACCATACACCTACAATAAAAACTGTCGGGATTATAAAAAACAACATTACGGTAAATAAAATTAAAGTGTCACTATCGTAATCGTGTTTTTTTACTTTATTTTTTCTTTTTAAAAAATCAAATATCATTTGTAATCTCCTATTTAATTATTTAAAATTTAAATCAATAATAGTTTATCATTTTAATTATAAAAACACAAATAAAAAAGGCTTAATGCCCTAGTTATTATTATTTTTTTCTATATATATTTCACACGTTTTTGATTTTTTATGTATTTAACTTTCAAGAGCAGTAGTTGCATAGCCTCTATGAAGTTTATTTGAACCTTCGGAAAAAATGTTTTAAAATTATTTTTCGTTAGGTAATTCATTTAATCTTTCCTGTTTAATATCTTCCAGT
The DNA here is from genome assembly GCA_023228225.1 of Clostridia bacterium. GTDB lineage: Bacteria > Bacillota > Clostridia > Christensenellales > UBA1242 > JALOBO01. The sequence continues at coordinate 1,392 of JALOBO010000011.1, read as the reverse complement.
AATTGTTTATATCCAGACATTGTAACGACACTTATAAGTTTGTCTATATTTGCATTTTCATTTTGCCTAGCAAATCTCACACAATTATTTTGTGAAATATCTAAACTAAACGACAACTTATCATTATAAACATTTGTTTCTTTCGCATATTTTACTGTTTCATTTAAAACTTGCATTCTTTTTATTATATTATCCTCACATTGTGCAAAATTAACACCTTTACACTCGCTTAATTTATAAATCCACCATATAATTCCGCCATATAATTTTTCTGTTAATGGATTGACTTCTAAGTTAAATATTAAATCTTGCATTTCTTCAACAGTTTTAAATTTATAATAATATAAAGAAAACATTTTATCTAAATAGACATCAAGTCCTTTACTTTTAGCATTTTTTGTATATAAGTTTATAAGTTTATCATAATCAGGATTTAAATTATATTTATGACTTACAGTTCTTTTAAATATTAAAAATTGTTTAATATTAGCCAAAACACTTTCTTGCAAAACAATATCTTCTAAATGCTTTAAATCTGATATATATTCTTCTAAATTTTTTTCATATTCAGTATAATCACAATTTTCAAAAGATGTAAAAAATTCAATTAATCGGTCTGCATTTTTATGTTCAGAATTGTCTTCTACTTTAAATAGCACATTTTTAATTTGTTGTTTGATTTTATCCATAATATACCTCTAATAATTTATTTTATCACACTACACAATAAAAAACAATATGAAAAATGTAATCCTTATTTTTTATAATTATTTATATAGTAATTAATTGCTTTCTTATGATAAGGAAGTGGTAATAGTTCTTCTGCTTTAAGTAAATCAATATATTCTATTGTGTGATTTTCTTCAAGTGGTTTTATTTTTGACAATTGATCAATTTGAACAATATAAATATTAGCCAATGATTCAAGTGGCCATTTATTATCTGCAAGCCAAAAATAATCAACGCATACAACTTCTTGAATATTTGATATTGCATAACCCGACTCTTCTAAAAATTCTCTCCTAATTCATTGTTCATGGGTTTCATTTTGCCCAATTCCTCCACCAATTAAGGAAATCTGTCCATCTTTTTTGACTATCATTAATTTATCGTTTTTAACTACAATTCCAAAACAAGTTTCTCTAAAACCATATTTCAAGTCTTTTTTTATGCCAAATTTTATTGTTTTCATTTTATTACTCCAACAATAGATTATATCACAATACGAAAGTAAAAAAACAAAAAACCTGACATTTTCATCAGGCTTTTAGTTTTGAAATCTGGCGGCGACCTATTTTTCCGGCTCGTTACCAAGCAAGTATTTTCGGCGCTGGGAGGCTTAACTTCTGTGTTCGGTATGGGAACAGGTGGGACCCTCTCGCTAGTGCTACC
>JALOBO010000316.1 GCA_023228225.1 Clostridia bacterium | reverse complement strand
TATTCTCGTCCATATTCATCAACAATATGTTTTACTTTCCCTATGTTGCGCGCCCATGTAAATGAACAACAACTTTTTACTCCTGTTTTAATAACTCCAGACATGTTATTAAAACCTAATTCTTTACCTGATGCTGAATGTTCTAAATCTTCATTTTCCGGCTTCTTACCGCAATTAGGACACTCCTCATACCATTCATCAGTACCGAAATGAACTTTTGATTCACCTCCTTTGCAAAGTGTTATGCCGCAATCATAACAATACATACCAGCAGCAGAACGTTTCCCTATGTGATATTTAGGATTATCATTTCCTATATGACCTTTGACATAAAAATTTGTACTCATATTTAACTCCTTTATATCAAGTTATACATAAATATAACATCAATGTTTCGATTTGTCAACACTGTTTCTGTGAATCATCTTCAAACAACTTTGCGGTATTTTTTTTACCATTGAAATACATGCTTCCAATAGCACCAACTGCCGCTATCTTTGATTGAATAATACGTTTATCATGATATTCAATATTGTGTTTCCTTGCTTTTTCTTCTGCATTCTTTCCCTGTTTGAAGTTCAAGGCTATACCTATGAATATAGCAGACCACATAATTACAATTGCAAGTCCTATGTTATACATGAACAGAATAGGAGTTATTATCATTCCTGCTATAATTATAATAACAGGAAGGTGTTTATTTTCATTTACATCTTTATTAAATTCTCCCGAATCTACATAAGACCTTGCTTCTTCCTGTTTTTTATATTGTTCAAGTTGTGCCTTATGTTTATCAATTTCTGCTTCGTCTCTAAGTTTACCTTTATTAAGTGCCCACATCGCTTCACTTAACTCTTCTTTGTTGTTTGTATCAATGTTTAAGAACTGTGAATAGAACTTCTTTTCAGATTTATCTGTGCAAGAGTCAATCAATGACTGTACGTATTTAATGTACGATGTTTTTGCCATGTCGTATCTTTTCCGGCTTACTGATTCATAATCTATCATAATCTACTCCTTATATTGTATGATTTCCATATTCTGTTAATATATCTGCAATCTTGTCAATAATACCATCCATCAGCCTGTCGTCGAATGCTATCTTCTTTATAATTTCTCTTCCTGCTTTTTTATCTATTATTTCCTTCACTTTGTTTCTTATTTCAGGTTCAAAATCTTTGCACGCTTTTTCCATAATTGTATATCCGGTTGATTGTTTTTCATAGGTAGAACCTCTGTAAAATACAGTGAATTCTGATAGTTTGTTAATAACTTCTTCTGTTTTATTACGTATCTTATTTTTTTGTTCTTCGGTAAGAAGACTGTCTATAAATTGTTCTGCCATATAGTACGACATATTTGATAAGACGCGTTCTATGTCATTATCCGTTCTGTGCATTATATTTGATTTTATTTCATCTCTTACCATGTTCTTTATTTCATCATCTGACATATAGTCAGAAACGTTAATTGTCAGTTCCATTTTAATCTCCTATATATATTACTTGTCTAACCATAATTTGTTCATATAATTGCAGATATAAGAATCTTCAAAGTTGTCTTCCATACCTGTATTCCAATTATATACTTCTCCGTAATCACTATACAAACGAATAGACATATCACAAACAAGTATCCGTTTACTTATTCTGTCAAGCCATTTCTGTACTTGCTTTATTTGTTCACTGAATACTGTGTCCCTGAAATTACCTTCAATTGTAAGCAGATACATTGTATTCACTTCAAAATCGTTATAATATCCATTGCTATTATTTGTTTTGTCTCCTAATTCGTCGCACGAAGAGCTGATATTATGCCAGTTACACGGTCTAAAATATGTGGACATGTCTTCTTCAGAACCACACACTTTTGGAAGATGGTGTAATACAGAATCAAGTATGAATGTTCCTTCTGCCTGTGTTCTGCATGGGATAGGTTCAACTTTTAATATGCCTAATACGTGTGTCCAATCACTCATTTTATTATCCTTGTTTATTATTGTTTTTGTAAACAAATATTTCATTATGTGGTGACAATATAGATTTGTCTACTTTGTGTAAAATAAGTTTTATATTATGTCCTTTCATAAATTCTTCACTGAATGTCTGTTTGTCTGGAAAACAGCACGGATTTGAATATAAATAATCCCAGTCTGGATAATATTTTATTACGTCAGTTAAAGTTACATGAGCATGTACGCATATTAATATACAGTTGTTCATATATGTTCCTATATCCTGATATTTTTCCTTATATCCATTAAATCCTGATATATTATTATCTATAACCCAATCTTTAACCCTGCCAGCATTTATATCAGGGTCTATACTAACTACATCGTTCTTGGAAAAGAGTGCAAACATAGCTCCGGTAAGACACAGTGCTCCGTCTCCTATGCACACAACTTCTTCCTTGTTCATAAAACTATGCATATTGTATACAGCGGCATAACTTTCTGAAAGTTCTTTAACCATATTGTGTGAATTTTTAGCAAGGCTGAT
>JALOBO010000315.1 GCA_023228225.1 Clostridia bacterium | reverse complement strand
ATATTGGCGATTGATTCTGCCGCAATGATAGTAATCAATGATGTTTCGACTATGGTTGGCGGATATTTTTCCAGCGCTAAATCGATACATAAATAATTATAATTCTTCAAATGATTGTGTTCGCGATGATTTGTAAATAAAACTGAATATCAAATAAAAACAGATGTCAGTTGTATCGTTTTGGACTAATATCTGTTTTTTTGTGTGCGATTTTTTATAAGACAATGAAAACTTGAGTTTTCATTGTCTTAAAATCAATAAAGAAAATCATAATATCCACTTATAGATGATAGAAGTTCCTTATATTGTACAACATCCTTGAATTTTTTCGAAATTTCGTCATCCTTAAAAAAAACACTAAAATCCCACATAGAAACAACCCCTTTGAATAATATTATAACAAAATGAATTCACTTTTTCGAGGGGTTAGCGAGGAACAAAGTTTCCTTCTTCATCAAATCGTGTGTCTTTGTTGAAACGTTGGTGTTCTTTGTTGCGACAGTCTTTGCAAAGCATCACTAGGTTCTCGGAATTGATGCTGACGGAAGCGTCTAGGATGTTCTCCTGATTGAGCCTAATGATGTGATGAACCTCTTCGTCGATGGCACCACATCTTTCGCAATGACCATTCACCTGCCCTGACTTTTGCAGTGCTACGTCGATTAAAACTTCATATGTTGAAGTGACAGAACCATTCACTTTTTGAAAGTCCACAAGATATTATACGGTCTCTGATAAAATGTAGAGGTCATAAATGATTTTTACATTTTTATAATATTCATTATATATAATCGCAAATAATGAATATATTTCCACTCACGAGAACCTCTATTTTCGTTGCTTTTTTAGGCTAAAATATGTTTCCACAAAGGACAAAATTTGCTCATATAGAGAAAAAAAGCCATCGGACCCTTATTTAAGGTATCTGATAGCTGTCTTTATGGGATTCGTTACATTTTGTTCAATTTAAAAATCGTTGTCAAGTATGTGTCAAATATATGACAAGTGCTATTTTAGGGAAAGCAATGATATAGTTACCATGTGTGATAATTTTTTCTGTCTGCTCGGTTTTTGAGGCTGTTTTGTAGGCATATAACTTATTTTTGGCGCAATTAATTTTTACCCACACCACTCTTAGTTGAATGGAAAAAACATTATTTTTAAAAATAAGAGAGGCAATTGTTGGTCTCTTGCCAACAATTGCCTCGTTTTCCTTATTCTCTGTTTCTTGTTCTACGATCCATATCCCCATACTACCGGTCTATTGTTGGGGTTCCAATGGGAATCCCACCCAATCGGTTTGCTGGGAATTGGTGTATAGATTGTTAAACTGTTGCAACCATAGAATGCATAGAAGCCAATGCTGGTCACGCTCGAGGGAATCGTGATGCTCGTTAATCCGCTGCAACCAGAGAAAGCTAAATCGCCAATGCTGGTCACACTCGAGGGAATCGTTATGCTCGTTAATCCGCTGCAACCATAGAAGGCTCCATATTGAAGAATCGTTGCATCAGTAATGTTTACAGTGCGCAACGTTGTTGGAATATAATAAGTTGTGTAACCTGAACCTGCATAGTATTGCGTCGTTGCAGTGCCGCCAGTGTAACTACTGGTCCCAAAGATGTATCCGAACAATGCGCTAGTACCGTTCGCTGTTCGACTTGCACCAACAAACGGTAATATGATGCTCGTTAATCCGCTGCAACCTCTGAATGCGGAAGCCCCGATGCTGGTCACGCTCGAGGGAATTGTGATGCTCGTTAATCCACTGCAACCTCTGAATGCGGAAGCCCCGATGCTGGTCACGCTCGAGGGAATTGTGATGCTCATTAATCCGCTGCAACCAGAAAATGCCGAATCCCCAATGCTGGTCACGCTCGAGGGAATCGTGATGCTCGTTAATCCGCTGCAACCATAGAATGCATAGGAGCCAATGCTGGTCACGCCATCAGAAAGCATGTAATTTGTCTCTACTTTTCCGGCCGGGTAAGTTATTACCGTCGTACGTGTTTTGTTAAATAGCACGCCATCTTGGGAGGCATAAATCGTATTGGTTTCATCAACATTGATGCTCGCCAAACTGTTGCACCCAGAGAATGCATAGGAGCCAATGCTGGTCACGCTCGAGGGAATCGTGATGCTCGTTAATCCGCTGCAACCAGAGAATGCATAGAAGCCAATGCTGGTCACGCTCGAGGGAATCGTGATGCTCGTTAATCCGCTGCAACCAGAGAAAGCTGAATCGCCAATGCTGGTCACGCTCGAGGGAATCGTGATGCTCGTTAATCCGCTGCAATAAGAGAATGCCGAAGTTCCAATGCTGGTCACGCTCGAGGGAATCGTGATGCTCGCTAATCCACTGCAACCTGAGAATGCATAGTAGCCAATGCTGGTCACGCTCGAGGGAATCGTGATGCTCGTTAATCCGCTGCAACCTCTGAATGCGGAAGTCCCGATGCTGGTCACGCTCGAGGGAATTGTGCTGCTCGTTATTCCGCTGCAA
>JALOBO010000314.1 GCA_023228225.1 Clostridia bacterium | reverse complement strand
CTTTCAAACTACGGCGGAAGCGGAAAATAGGGTAGACGGAGAGCACCGAGCCCTCGCGCCTCCCATTGCACCGTACGTACGGGTCTCGTATACGGCGCTACGTAATTGCAGATATTACTGCATGCTACTGAGATAGTAAGCCAAAGGGTCGACCAAACCGGGTCGGCTCTTGTTTTCTTTTGCCAAAACTTTCGGGGACAACAGATAGTTTACCACATTCATTCCGCATTGCCTGTATAACCCGAGACGGGAATTTGCCACCTTGAAGATATCCTCGTCAGTCATATTACAGCCGAACATTTTGTCGAGCTTCATAAGATTCCGATATATCGTTGCGGGTTTCTTCCATTGCTTCACAATAACCACCCGGATTTTATGCCTGAGCCATTGTCCGAACTTATCAAGAAAGCTTTTCATACTCCCTATCCGGTAGTAATTTATCCATCCGCGGATAATTTGATTCAGCTTTGTGAATGTGACCGCAAGCGGTATCGCTGCCGCTCGTTTACGCAAAAGTACAGATTTGCACTTTTCATACAACCTTACTTTTCTGTCGTTCAAGGGTTTGCATTTCCACCCTTTTGTGCTTCTCCAGAATCCAAAGCCCAGGTACGAACTGTTTGTCGGTCTTGTGACCCTCGTCTTTGTTGCACTGACTTTCAGAAACAATTTCCTTTCGAGCCAACTTGTTACCGATTTCATTACTCTGTCCGCCGCCATTTCGCTTTTGACGAAAATGCTGCAATCGTCTGCATATCTCGCGAAATGCAGTCCCCTGCTTTCAAGCTCACGGTCGAACTTATCAAGATAGACATTTGACAGTATCGGCGATAAATTTCCCCCTTGAGGTACTCCTTCTTCGCTCGGACTTGTCAAGCCTTCTTCCATTACACCCGCTTTCAGATATGACCTTATCAGGTGCAATGTCGTCGCGTCGTTGACTTGTTCTCTCAGTATTGTGATTAATTTGTCGTGATTTACCGTGTCGAAATACTTTTCAATGTCAAGGTCTACTATCCATTCATAACCGTCGTTCAGATGTTCGAGTACTTTTCCCATCGCAGTATGACAGCTTCTGTTTGGTCTGAATCCGTAACTGAACTCGCTGAAGTGCGGTTCGTAGATTCCTACCAGCTTTTGCGCCACCGCTTGTTGAATTACTCTGTCTGTTACCGTCGGTATGCCGAGCGGTCTTTGCTTCCCATTCGGCTTCGGTATGTATACCCTTCTGACAGGCTGAGGCTTGTATTCTTTTGCTTTTATGGACGCTTTGATTCGGCTTCCGTTTTTGCTGAAATACTCGTCAAGCTCATATACGGTCATTTTATCAATGCCTGCCGCACCTTTATTTCGCCTGACGTCTTTTATTGCCTCATTAAGATTCGCTTCACTTAAAATTTCGTCAATCAATCCCACGCTGCTCCTCCTTCTGTTTGTAGATACATTCGGAATCATCCCGCTGAACTTTTGCCGTCAAGGGTTACGTTCCCATGCTTCAGGCATATCCTCAGTTTCGGACTGTCCGAACATTGCTTGCAGTGATTCGCACTACAATTACATTAAGTCCTTCGAGACTTGGTGCCTGTCTCTACTATGACCTCAGCTGACCCCCGCCTGTAAGCTTTTTGTCGCACATATCTTTCGGTACGCCAGACGGGTCTCTCGGGGTAAGGCACTAATCTTTCACTCCACAACCTCTTGATTTACTGCTTTGGTTTTACGTTTACCTTTCGGACTTCGGTTTGTTATGCAACCTTATCCACCATTTAGCCTTGTATCAAGTTTCTATTCGTAGGCTCCTGAGTTTTGCTACACCGCTTCCTTCACCCTTGACATTGCTGTCAACAGCTTGCGGTTCGCTACGCTTGGCGATAATTACCCGCGACCGGTCTTCCACCGGCAAGATTCGCGTCATGCCCGACACACATGCAAAAATCGCACCCTGAAAGGGTGCGATTTGTTGATTCACTTGTTTATTTCTTGAAACAGTCGCTGCAATATACAGGGCGGTCTGTGCGAGGCTCAAAAGGAACCTTGCAGGGTTTGCCGCACTCCGCGCAAATCGCGTCGTACATTTTACGGGGACCGTTATCACCACGCGTACTATTCTTTTTCGCGTCACGGCATGCTTTGCAACGCTGCGGCTCGTTTGAAAAACCTTTTTCGGCATAGAATTCCTGCTCTTTGGCAGTGAAAGTGAATTTTTGTCCGCAATCCTTGCAGACAAGTGTCTTGTCTTTGTACATGAAATACCTCTTAATAATTACGCATAGTCAGTTAATGCTATATTGCGCATCACTGTATAATAACATACAAATACTGTTAAGTCAATATGTTATTAAAATATTTATTATTATTTTGTCCTTTATTTAATGATATATACTCAATTCTATATAAAAGCAAATATTAGAATAACTTAAATAATTTTACAAAACATATTGACATTGACGTTACGTCATAGTTTATAATCATATCCGAGGTGATTTAATGGAGTATACAGTGAATAAATTGGC
>JALOBO010000046.1:6711-11050 GCA_023228225.1 Clostridia bacterium | reverse complement strand
ACGTATATCTTTTATAAAATCCGCATCTTCTACTTCACTATCTACTTTTGTGAGTGATGGACAACTATCGCCAGTCCTTGATTCAAGAGCGGCTTTATTGCTTTCAAGTTCTTTAAGTAAGTGTTCATTAAGAACTTTTGTAAATTCAACTTCCTGCTTATATACTTCTAACTCTTTTGCAGTTTGACGAGTTGCACGGAGCTCTTCTGTTGCTCTATCTCTTTCTCTTTCAAGATTTTCGTTTGCAATTTCAAGTTGGTCGCATTTTTCTTTTGCTTCTTCAAGTGTTCTAATACTAGTCTCATCTGGATATTTTTCGTGTAGTGCCAATAAAGAATCTCTTTCACTTTGTACTTTTTCTAATTCTTCTGTTAATTCATTAAGCGAAGAAACTTCCACTTTGGCAAGCCTTGTCGTTTGATCATTATATTTTGCTTTTAATGCATTGTATTTTGCTTGTTCTTCAAGAAAATCTGCCTTGATTAATTCAACTTGTTCAGGGGAATAATTGCTGTATTTTTCTTTTTGTTTTTCTATTCTTTTTTTCTCACTTGCAATAGTTTCTTTCTCAATTTCTATATCACTTTTTTCATCTTCTAAAGAGACTTTATTAATCGCAATTTGTTTTTCTAACTTCTTTAATTCCTCACGCTTTTTTGAAAGTTCAGCAATTTGGTCTTGCATCGCATGCTTTGCCTTATCTTCTGATTCTTCTATTTTCTTTTGCTTTTCAAGTTCCGCATCAAAAATTATTTTCTCAACTTCTTTTTCGGTAGACACCTTTTTATCTTCTGATTCTTTCAAGTCAGATTCTAATTTGGCTATTTGCTCTTCAAGTGGTTTAATTTCGCTTTTCAATTCTTCACGCTCTTGTCGTTTGGACTCTAACCTTTCCTCAATGCCATATAAATCAGTTTCTAATGCAACTTTTTTTCTCTCTAAAATGCCATATTCACTTTCAAATTTACTCAAAAGTTCCGCTTTGTTGTTTTCAAACTCATCCAAAGAGGCACTATGAACAACCGTGTCTTTTGTAACCTCTATTTTCGGTTGTTGCTTTATTGGTCTATTACCACCATTGTTGCCACCATTATTGCCACCGTTGGTAACTTTATTTGTCTTTCTGTTTTTGCTCATTTTATTGTGCCTCCTTGATACTTTCTAATATTGTTTCAGTAACATTGAAAACCTTGCCAATATATTCATCATAATCATGCTTGGTAAATTCCTGTTGTCCACTATGAGAAGTTTTATTTCTTATAACATTCAGAGTTTTGCAATCTTTTATTAATTGCGATAAATTATCATGTGAAATAAACTTGCTTATTTGTGGTGATGTTCGGTAATAGTGAATTGCAATTATGTTCAATAATTTTTCCATAATGCTATTACCAAATGTAAAATCAAGCCGGTCAGTAGCTGTCTTTGCTTTTGTCGATTCAAATAGTTCTCCATTTATATTTATTGTATCAAGCCATCTTGTTTTAACAACATTATCATCTCCATAAGTCCCATACTCAGTTTTTGCTTGGAATTTAATATCTCGTCTTATATCGGCATTAACCGTTCTGATAAGTTTATCAAATGACCATTCAAGTAGTTCTGAACTTAATTCTCTTACGACGTTTTTTTTGTTAATCAAGTTACTATCTTTTCGCTTCATTAATTCGAATATTTGTAATAAATATTCACATTTGTCTGCATAACGTGTTTTTTCTGCTACGAGGTGTGGCAATAATCTTTGTAATTTCACATCAACGCTTTCATCATCAGTTGAAATATTTTCGCCCAGTTTGTTTATCTCTCGGCTAATAAAAGTATAGAAACTTTCTTCACCAAAATATATATTGTTATTATTTTTAAACATCCACGACAATTCACGATTGTAAAAATCATTATCTAATCCACCTAATTCTACTGGTGAGATTACTCTAAATCCACCTAATTCTGTTAGGTCAATAATTATTCTCAGCTGCAAATACATTTTTAGAGGTTCGCGATTTAATAATCTTACAGAACCATTTTTTATATCACCACTACTTTGTGGGGTTTCTTTTTCAATATTTATTGCTGCATCATAATCAAATTCTTCAAAATCATTTTCAATTTGAAAATAAGACGGTGGTAATTCTTCCTCAATTTCTTTTGTATTAGTATTAAATTTACCTCTTTCACCGTTTTGTGCATATTGATTTAATTTGCGAAATATTCCGTATGCATTACTAAATTGCCAAGCGTTTGGCTTTGTAAGTTCAAGTGTTTTATATTCATCACCATTTATGGTTAATTTGCTATTACTGATATTTTTATAATTAGCATAAGGAACTTTATCTATGTCGCCTTCGTAGAAATAAGGCAGAATATTCTTCCTTATACTACCAACAAACATAAACCCATATTTTGAACTAGCAGATATATTTTCAGTTTTTTCGCATTTTAATGTTTTTTCTCCATCTTTAGTTATCACATACTTATTAGTACTGAACTCAATAAGTTTTCTTGCGTCTAATTGAGAAAGAATTTGCTTGGCAAGACCTGCGGGCAATCCTAATGTTTTATTTATGCTATTTGTAGATAGACCTACCTCTACGAGTTTTAACATAACTTCTTCATAAGCATCTAATGCATTTTCATCAGGTTGTGATTTCACTTCGCATTCGTAAGCAACAACAGGAAAAGCTATGTCAATAGCATTGGTTTCTTGTCTAAAATCCTTAATCGATAATATATCAAAACTCACAATAATAACCCTCCCTTTTTATTGCACATATTTCATATAGCTTCTTAAAGCCTTCAACTACTTGAACTGTGTCATTGTCAGCATACACAACAAGTTGATATTTTGCACGACTAAATGCTACACAAACACGATTAGTTTTTGTTAAGAAACCAACCCTCCGTTGAATATTCTCCGTTTGATTATTCGCTCTAACCGCTGAAAGCAAAACAATATCAAATTCTTTGCCTTGAAACTCATCAACTGTTCCAATTTTTACATTCTTTTTTTGTTCTTCATTTAATATATCATTAACCGCATTTGTTATGGCTTTTGCTTGCTTGCTATAAAAGGTAATAATTCCGACTATACTTTTAGGACTAACTTCAAAAATATATTTTAAATCTTTGCAAATTTGAGTCACTTCGCAAGTTCTTGACTTTGATTCCCCGCCAAGCTCCAAACCATTGTTTTTTGTAATGTTTATATAACATAGTGCTTGTCCATTAAATATCTCTTTTTTAGAAACTCTATCGGCTTCAGTTATTCCAGGTTGAAGTAGTCCGTCATAAAATGCGTCGCTCACAAATTTGCAAATTAGCGGGTGCATTCTGTATTGCGTGTCAAGTAAAACTGATTTTGCCCGTGGTCCCTTTTTAAACATATCAAATAATCTTTCAAACAAACTTACACCAATGTCTGGTAGTGATGAATATTTTGGATTAGATTCAATAATTTTTACAACTTCTGGCTCAAGCATATGTGGTAATTGTTTATGGTCACCAACAAGAATTATCTTTTTGCCTAACGACATAGGAATAAGCAAATCAAGTGGAGTTGCTCTTGCAGCCTCATCCACTATTACCAAATCATAAGTTCTATCACCATCAAATTTCAAAGCTGATTGACAAGTCGCAGCAGTTGTTAATGAATATTTTTCTACAAGTCCCAGTACTTCGTTTTGGAACTTTTCTAAAAATTCACCAACAATAAGTGATTTTTTCGACTCTAAATCATCATTAGCGCTTATTCTTTGATTGTAAAACACATTAGATAAATTGAGAATCAATTCGTCAATTTTAACTTTATTGTTAAAGTCAATTCGTTCAACTTTTGAAATATACTTATCCCTTAAGGCTTTTACTATTTCAATAAAATTATCAAAATTTTTCTCGCCATTTGTCTTAATAACAGTTTGCAAAATTTCAATATTACTTTGAGATATATTAAGTTCTGGGCAAATATTTATGTGCGCAAGTAATCGCTTAGCATTAATTTTACCATCATCTTCAAATCCTTCTTTAGTCATTCTTTGATTTTCTAATAGTTCTTTAATTGGGTTTTCTTCGTCTTCTTCCACACTAACTTGTGAATATAATTTAGTAACAGACTTTGCTTGCTGCAATAAAACTTGTGGAAGACTTTCATTTGTTACTTGCAAATATTTTTTAATTAATTTTACTGCATCTTCTATCTTTTCACCAGATTTTTTATACGCAAAATAATCATCAGACAACTCGCTAAATTGTTTTGTGAATGCAATTTTGACTTGGTCAGTTGCAATGCTTGCTAATTCTTCTGTAATTTTTTCAGCCCATTCTGAAACCGATGTTTTATATGTTA
>JALOBO010000046.1:0-6701 GCA_023228225.1 Clostridia bacterium | reverse complement strand
CTTCTATTGCATTATCTACTGCTTCATTTTGGAAAGATGAAACTAAAATTCGTGGTCTTTCATTATTATTATCTCTTTCAAATGTTTCACGAAATCTTTCAATTATTGCTTTAATTACAGTGGTTTTTCCAGTTCCTGGCGGACCCTGTATCAAAGCAATATCAGGCGTATTTATGGCAATTTCCAATGCTCTCTTTTGGTTATCATTTAATATTTTTGCTTTCTCAAAATTTTTTTCAAATTCCTGCGTAACTGCCTTGTCATTTTTCCAGTTATTTTCGGAAACATATTCCGAAACACCTTCCTCAATTAGTTTCTGCAACAATTTAATCGGTGTCCTTTGATTGAGGATATTTGTTTTTGCTTTTTCTCGTCTTTTAATTATTGTTTGATTGCCAATTGTGGAAAGGATTAAAAAACCTTTTTGCGGGATTGAAATAAAAACATCATCTTTTTCCAACGAAGTTATTATTTTGCCATCTTCTGATTTTTCAACAGTACCAACCCAAACATCATTTATTATACCTTCGCTTCGCTTTACAGCAAGTTCAGTTCCGTAAGCGACAGGTTCATCGTTACCCTCAATTATAAAAATATATTTTGAGCCTTTATCCGAGGTTATCCTACTATATTTTGTATATTTTATTTCCCCGAATGTATCGGCTTCATTTTTCATAAGTTGTTTTTCAAGTTCGTTGTATGCCTCCCAACGGGTGAAATAATTTATTGATGCCGCGGACATCAAATCCAAACCTTTTGCAAAGTTATTATTTCTAACTTGATTTTCTTTTATGAAAGTTATGTTTGGATAAAATAACACGCATTTTGGTGAGTTATACTTATCCTTTTCGTACTTAATATCTACAAGTTCATAACCTAATGGGCTAATGCTAATAAAGGCAACACATTTATCGGAATAAAGCCTAATATCTGCTTTTTGATTTTTAGTCTTTTGAGAATAAACAACTGAGAAAAGTGCATCTTTACCCATTTCGTTCCAAATAAACATTTCTTTAATTTTATCTAATGTAAATTTATACTTGTTGCCAGAAAGAACTCTTTCTGAAACTGTAATTTCCAAAGAGGTTTGAAAATCTTCCATTGCTTGAAAACAATATGCTTGGACTTCAATAAAGCCTTTGTCAACAAATTCACATTGGAATATATATCTGTTTATTTTTAATCTATCTTCCTTTAAATTATCGGCAAGAATACTCGCTGAATCTTTATTCGTCGTAAATATTTTCTCTTGCCCACCCAATGGTTGAATAATAAAGGTTTCTGGTTTAACACCTTGTGAAATCCTTACTATTTGTCCGTTAAAACTTTGTGGGATTATACCTAATGAATAGAGCTTATATTTTAAAGTTTTTGCCGAATGAATATCGGTTAGTTTCATCTTTTACCCTCCCCAAATGTTGCAGTTCGAATAACCTTATAAGCATTTCCACTATTATCAGTCTGCATATTTACTTCTCTCTTTGGCAAATCAAAAAATATTTCATCTCCATTATGAATTACAGTATAACGCCCAGTTATAACTTCCTCAAAGTTATTTAGGTTAAATCGTTTTAGCCATACATCTTTATTAAGTGGGTTTAATATGTAATAATTATCGGCTTTACCAATAATAAAATGCTGTGAACTTACAGTTCCCCATTGTGCCTCACTACTGTTTACGGCTCTCAAGATATAATAACTATCTATTATATTTTTTTCGTCTTTTCTTAATATGTATGTGGTAAAACCTTTTCTTTTTTTTTCAAGTTCAACTGATTTGTTTACGTCATCTTCTACAATGAAAACTTTATCATTAAAGCTTAACATTCCATCTGGCGCGCTTTCATAACCGCACCAAGCACAAACCCATTTTTTATTTTCATCCTTCTTCGGATAATGCCAAGCACTACATTTTGGACATCTAATAACTTTATTTGCAGCATCTAATAAAGCGAATTCAAAATCTTTTGCAGAAGGTCTTAGCATTCTATTACTCTTTCCATCAACAAAACAACGGCGAAAAAGTTCTTTTAGTTTGTCAGTAAAAACATAATTCGCTTCAAGCATTGCACCATCATTATCTCTTACATATTCATATTTGCCAGCATAAGCATTATCTTCATCATCTGGTGTTCCATCTAATATTGCTTCACTACAATAGGGGTGTCCTATTCTTAATAATTCAAACAAAATCACCGCTAGTGAATAATTATCTGAAAATATATCTGGTGTTTTCATTTTGCTTATTACTTCTGGTGCAATGTATCTTGGCGTGCCTAAAACTGAACTCATCCCACGTCCAGCAATATAAATATTATCAACATCAATCATTCGGACCGATGCTGTTTTATTCTCTATCATAACCAAGATATTGTTACCAGAAATATCACAATAAGAAAGGTTTTCATTGCTTAAATTACTGAATGCTTTTGCTATCACATATGCAATAAACAATCTTTCTCTAAAACCATTTCCATTGTTATACCAATCTTTGAACTTCATTGAACTATCTGGTATAAGCCAATGGTTTAACGGCTTATGACCATCAACCCTTGTCATCACATAACCAACATATGGTGATTCTATTAGGTCTATTATTTCTACAAAATTTTTAGGTTTTTTTGCATTCTTGACAAATTGTAGTTTTTCTAAAGTATTTTTATTCAATGAACTACTGCCAGTAGGATAGTACAATTTAACCATAAATTTACCAGCCTGTTCCTTATAGACAACACCTTGTGCGCCATTACCTGCAACTTCCGTTAATCTGTATTTAACTCCGCTTATTGAAATAATAGTTTGTCCAGAAAGTTTCTTCATTTTTTCCATCATATCTTTATTACTCCAATTGTTTTATCGTCAGAATTATACTTGGAAATTTCTTCTGTAAGTTCTACTAATACTTTTTGAAGTTCATTATTATCTTCAATTTCGGAAGCTGCTTTCAAGAATGCATTTCTCTTTTTTTCTTCGATGGAAGTTGAAACACCGTCTGTACAAGCAAATACAAACAGTTTATCAAATATTTCGTGTGAAAAAGCATTTAGATCTATATCTTTAATTCCGTAATTTAAGCATTTGGTTTCATTAACGAAATCACTTATTGTTTCATCTGAAAGATACAATGTTTCTCCCGAAATAAGCATAAGTACACCATCACCTATTGATAAAGTTATAGCGGTGTCATTTCTAACAAAAATTGCTTTTAATGTCGCACAATACTTTTTTGATTCAGTCTTACTGAATCTGGCATTCCATAACTTAGCAAAATACCGCGAAATTTCTTTTGTAGAAAACTCTATTTCATTGTTTTCTATCTTTATGACAATATCTCTACAAAATGAAATTGCTTGTTTTGAACCAATATGTGATAACTCGCAAGAACCAAGCCCGTCCGAAACTGCAAGAAAAATAGTTTTACCAATTACATCAAATTCAATAGAATCCTGGTTTGGCTTGCCATTTCGTTTATGTGATTCGCCTATTTCAGAGATTCCAATGAAATATGAACCTTGGTCTTGTTTTTGCTTAATCACTAAACAATTACCTCCATATCATCCATATTAAATATTGGAGCAACAATACTTGCATTTGGATTAACGCTATTCATTCTGCTAATAGTTGACATCGTAACCCAACGGAAGAACGCAGAAATTCCAGAGGCATCTTTTGCTTTAATAACTGGCACTTCTGGATTATTAACAAATGCTTTTAACATTTCAATATCAGCATCCGCACCGATTCCCATTGCAAGCCTTTGGCATTTAGCAGATCTTGCACCTGTGTGCAATTTTTTAAGAGGCTCCCAATCAAGATGTTTTCCCCCATTTGAATAAAAATCCGTAGGTTGTCCGTCACTTATCAAAACAATAGTAGGTGTATAAGACCTTGAACTTACGATTGATTTATCTTCAATCATTTCATAAGCATTGATAAATGCTTCGCCCATTGGCGTGTTGCCATTAGCAGAAAGTTCACTTAACACAACATTTTCAATATCTGCAAGTGCTTGTATAACAGAAACTCCTCCACCAAAACCAATTACGCAAAGTTGAAACTTACCTCTAATATCATCAACATTTTTTAATGAGTTTTGCATTTCTCTTAATGCAAGATTCAACTCATTGATTTTCTCACCACTCATGCTGCCTGAAGTGTCAGCAAGTATAAAAATAGGCAATGCTCTCTGTTCTTTTGATACAAAATCGTTTAAATTCATAGTTTTTAGTTTCTCCTTTATTTTGTAACTTTGTGTTACATTACTATATAGGCATTTTTGTCTTTATAACTTAACACTTTTTATAGATTATCTTTTTATATTTTCTAATAATTCTAAAAACACACTATT
Source organism: Clostridia bacterium (assembly GCA_023228225.1). GTDB lineage: Bacteria > Bacillota > Clostridia > Christensenellales > UBA1242 > JALOBO01. The sequence goes on along the minus strand of JALOBO010000046.1, from coordinate 2,353 downwards.
TGATTTTAATCGTTCTATAAATCTGTTTATAGTTCTACTCGCTTGTGATTCATTGACCCCATGCACGCCCGCTATTTCTCTTGAAGTTAATGATTTATGCTTATTATAATATAATTCTAGCACCTCTGTATTTATAAATATCGCTTCGCTTAATGCCTCAGGACTTACTATTGTCAAAACCCAAGCAGTAAGCATTTTTGAAAGCAGTGGTAAAGTATCTGGTCTCTGGATATGATAGAATCTACTTATAACTCTTACTATGTCTCTTTCGGTTTCTTGCTGTTCGGTTATTTCTTGTATGTTTTTATCTTTTGATGCAATAGTGCTAAATATCGTAATATTATCTACACCCTCTTTATTCTTTATAATTTCATCACCATAAACTGTATTAAATTGAATTTTTCGCTCTCTGTTTTTAGTATCCTCTATATTTCTTTTTAATGATTTATTATAATAATTTAGGAATTTGCCAAATTCTGGTCTAAAAGATTTCAAACATAATTTTACAGTATCTATAATCTCAACTCCATATGAAGTATAATCGCCTATGCTTTTAAGATAAAGCCAAATGTATTCAATAAATTTTCTTTCTTCGCTTATATAAAACTCACCATCTTTTTCTCGGTCAATTGAGAAAATATCTGAAGCATTTATAAAGTTTTCTAACTCCTCTCTTAACCTCATTATGTTTAGTCCTCCGACAAAATACTATTAAATAGCTTAACCGCCTGCTCACTTGTTTTACATGTCATTGTGTTCGCTATTGAGTTTAAATAAAACAATGCTGTCATATCAAACAGCTCTGGATTTTGTGCATTTGTTTTGCCAGTTGTTTTGTCTTTAACAAAATCGACTTTACCATAGATAATATTTTTAATATCCGCCTTGAAAAACTTTTCAGCAAAATTTAATGCACTGAAAATTATTATTGGCATACTCTTTGTGCCGTAGGTTATATCAGCATAAATTGCTGCATTGTCAGAAAATTCTGCAATTATATCTTTTAGAAGTCTCTCTTGAACCAATCGGCTTTCATTGTGCGGAGTTGAAAGAATTTTATATTCAATTTCAGCACCAATTTCAGTGTTAATTCTATCGAGTTCGCTCTTAAACTCTCCTACATTCTTTTCGCTATTTCTGTCCAAATCTTCTTTTTTAAGTAAAATAACCTTGACACAATCACCTTTTTTTAGTGTTTTAGCCAAGACTCCATTGATAGGGAAAACAACTTTCCCATCATATTCAATAGTAGAATTGCCATCTACTTTATACTTGAAAGGGTAAAATTCCGCTTTCATCATTATGTTGCATAATACAATTTTTTTCATTTTATTCTCCTTTACGCCCCTAACAATTCCCATTGTTCAAACAATCTAAACTTTTTATATTTCCTTTCAGCTTTAATTGTTGCCTTGATCTTGCTCATGTGTCCACTATTATCATTCTTTAAGCTTTTGACATTACATTCATCTATGTAAATATCATTTTCTATTAGTTCATTAATACATCTTTGTTCTATGGAGTTATGGCAATTAAAATATGGGTTTTCGCTCATTCGCTTGCATCCCTCTCGATATTCTGTATAGTTAATTTCGCACACATTAAGTATGGCATTTTTATGGTTGTGCTTTACCCTTGGTGCCTTGCGAATAAGTCTCGCAGCAATCTTGCCGTCCTGTGCTTTTACAAAGAATATGCCCTTATAAAAATATGTCTTTCCTACATGTCCGCACTTAGCAGTAACCTCAAAGTATTTTATCTGAATTTCCATATATTTCTCCCTCTGTAATGAGTTTTCCACACTACATATACATATAGAAAATTTATTTTGCGAACTTAACATTTTTTGCAAAACTTTTTATAGAAAAAGATCATAAACTATATTTTTTTTAGATTTACATGCTTTTGTATAAAAATAATAGCATAATTGTAACAAAAGAACAACTAAAAGTATTATTAATTGCGTATCGTCAAATCAATATTTTTCTAACGGATTAGGCGAAAACTTCCAAATATTCATTAAACCCTTATATAAAAAGAGATTTTAGGCTTTTTGATTATTAAATTATCTAAAAGTGGCTTAAGCCCTTTGTTTTAGGGCGTTTTAGTAAGTCTATGGTAGTCAAATTTAACACAAATTAATATTATATCCCAACTTCTCAAAATCCGTTCCGTGAACTACAAAAACAATTTAATAAGCCGGTGTGGTGAAATGGCAGACACGCGAGACTCAAAATCTCGTATTCGCAAGGATGTGCTGGTTCGACCCCAGTCACCGGCACCAAAAAAAGCCCGTAAATACTGATGTTTATGGGCTTTTTCATATTTAAATATTGGTTTAAAAATTGTCTCA
>JALOBO010000313.1 GCA_023228225.1 Clostridia bacterium | reverse complement strand
TCATAATCATAATCACATATTGTAACATGCTGAAATGCCTCAGTTTTCATCTGATTGATTATATCACTTGTTGAAAATTTACCATCAGGAAACCTCTCAGCCAACACCTTCATTAATTTACAGCCAGTTATTTCAGCCTCATTTTCCTCTTCCTGAATTTGTGTAAGATTTCCTAATACATTTGTATAACCAACAACATACATCATTCCACCAATAAAATTATATAATTGCGTATATTCAGAAAAATTACCTTTTAATTTGGGTGGTGCGGGATTACCTAACGCAATCCAATTATTTAATAACACACCAATTGACCATATAATTCGCGGGTGATATTTTTCAGCAAGTCGTAACAACTCATCACGTGTGCGGGTGAATTTCATTTCCTGCCATGCTTTCGGTGTGCTTAATTTTGTTACTACTACACGACCTGTTACATCTGCTGTTATATTTACATTAATTCCATTCATTACCCACATTGTTGAACGTTCTGCAATGATTGTTTTAGCGGTGCCTAACTGTCTAAAACTAAATGAACCGGCTCCGCTACTTGCCGTTAAAAGTGTCGGTGTTACCCAATTTGTTTTTGTTGTGATGTTGTCAAATACTTGATAACATGGGTTTCCAATAATTAATGATTGCACAATTTTTTCATTTTCATCTTCACGAATTGATACCGACGATATGTTTGCGTTTTTATCATATGCGAGGCGGGATATGACGTCTGATAATAAACTTGCACCAACTCTTTCACTGTTCTTAGAAATTACCCATATTGGATATGCGCCGACCCATGCAGGACGAAATATCGCACTAATTAATTCAAATACTGTATTTTGATAGTTTATGTTATCTTCCAATAAATCCTGCTCTTCTCGTTCAAAGGCAAATTCTTGTAATATTGTCATTATTGTATCTTTTGCGCGTTTAATTTCAATATCGTTTGGTGTTTCAGGAATTGTCGGAACCATTACGTTTTTGGTAATAAAAACTCCAGTTTCATTATCTAAACCAAACTTGTTAACCAGTCGCCCTTCTTTTGTTAAAAATGCCCCGTTTGAAATTGTTTTATATTTTGGCATATTTAAATCTTGTTCACCGGAATCACAAACTGCTCTAAACACATCGTTATTTGGTTGTTCGTGTATTGGAACACCGTCTTTGGTCTCACCAGCCAACCAAGTATATTTAAATGTTGTCAATTTACTTTTTAAAGCGTTGAATTTTAAAACATCTTCGTTGTAATTTCCAGTTGTGTCTTTTACGATGTTGTAAACACCTCTTCCGCTTTTATACGCCACAAAACTATTACCATTATTTATCGTATTATAGTAGTTTATAGCCCTACAAACCTCATTAACCGTACTGCCCTGACTACTCTTATAATTATTAAATTCCTGAATTGTTGAAATTTCATGAACTTTTGAAAAATCTTTTAATAATTCTGCCTCAATTAATTTTTCATCTTGAGGCTGGGTCATTCCTTTATTTATAGCGCGAATAATTGTTTTGATATTTTCATCATTTTTATAACCATTTTTGGCTAAAACCAACATATAATCGCGTAATGTGTTGTGTAAAGACCAATCTTCGCTATTCGCTAAAGTTGGAAAATCATAAGAATTTCCACCAATGAATTTAGCAGTAAAACCATCTTTCGTGGATTTACAATTGTGGTGACCCACCAAATACATTGGAAGTTCGTCTAATTCTCCGGTAACACTTCTAATTATTTCTCTTTCTACGCCAAATTCTTTTAATATTACGAATCCGCCGCTGATTCTGTAATCAACAATTACGTTAAGTGGTGTGACGGCTTTAACGTCATTTTTAACAATTTGATGTTTGCTGTCTCTAAAATAAAAATGCATTCCATTTTTGGTCTTAATTGTTAAAGTTTTGAGTTTATATGCGTCCACGATTCGCAATAACATGGCGGCATCGTTTTCAGTATCAGCGTCCACACAAATATAACCTTCACGCACCGCGCCACCATAATTTTTTTCTTTGGTTAAACATGCGTCCAGCGGTAGCGTCAAATTCTGCCAATTTGCAAACTTTGGCTTTTTATATCGCCTCGTCCCATCCTTGTCAGTTTTCGACTCGACCGATGGAATAAAAGCGACAAAGATACGATTAAGCACATCACTGTGTTGTTCAAAACTCAAAGTAAATCACCAATTACTATGTTGTAGGTTTTATCATTTAAATAAACTATCGGTTTTACCATATCAAATATTAGTCCTACAATGTTAAAGTATAATTTTATTGGTTGTATTAGTTTATAAATCTATTTATTTATTAAAAAATAAGTTAAAGTATAGTGTTTTGCGGATAACCGTGTTGTTTTTACACAGTATTTGGTTAATTTATAAATAATTGTTAAGTTTTAATGTTGTTTTTTAATCTAAAATAATATTAAAAGGTTTAATATAAATACTTATTTAAGCTTTGGAGACCAATATATAAATACTAAATGGTAAAATTAATAAAAGGTGTCAATGATTTAGCTACACTACGACCGGATTTAGCGGCACA
>JALOBO010000312.1 GCA_023228225.1 Clostridia bacterium | reverse complement strand
ATGAAATAACATGGCTATTAATAATAGTTTGGGGCAACAAACTCAAGCGATTCAAGCCACACAAAACCGAGCAACTAACTTTCTAGTTAGTGAAAATGGCAAGTTGTATCTTGAACGCACATTCAAAGATGAACACGATAGAGTTGCTTTTCAATCATTCTTCGTAAGCAAGTTTTCTAAAACACCAACATTGGCGGCTTGTTCGTTAGAAAGCGTATTTTCTAATATGCTTGAAGCATACTTAACGCCTTGTTCTAATGAATATAAGTTTGTCTATCCTTATGGCGATACAGCAACCTTTATTATGTCTTATTTAGGGCTTATCGAACTTGGTTATAAAACGGGTTATTACAAGACCATTACTTGTGCCATTGTAAAGAAAGGCGAAATATCATATAACCCATTAACTCAAAAGTTTATTCTTAAACCATTTACAACCGATCCATCGAAGTTTGAAGAAAGAAACAAGTTGCCAACAATCGGTGCTTTGGCTTTTTTTGAACTATTAACGGGTGCTACTAAAGCAGTTTTTATCACGTGCGAAGAAGCGACAGAACATGGCAGACGATATTCAAAAGCGTTTAATTACTTATGGAAAAGCGATTTTGAAAAGATGATGCAGAAAACCGCTGTTAGAAAACTATTCAAAGGTGCGCCTAAAACTGCAGCGTTAGAACGAGCTTTGAAAAACGACATGGCTTCGGTTGATGAGCAAGGAAACCCGACTTATGTTGATAACCCCGAAAACAAAGGTGGGCCAAAAGTCGATGATGACACAAACATTGGTGTTGAGGGCGATATTGTCGAAAATGTAGAAGTCAAAGAAACCGCTTCACAAGAGCCACCTCAATTTGATGGTTTATAAGTCATTAGAGCAACGAAAGGCAATTTATGAATAAAGACATTAAGAAAGGCGTAAAGTCGCCAGACAATAGCAAGACGCTTAAAATCCGCCCCACTACGAATGTGGCTGCGATATTCAAGGCGTTGGGTTATGCTAAACGAACATCATTCGATACGATTTCGTGGCACAACCTAGAACAAGATATAACAATCGTGTTTTGGTTGGAAAAGAAGTTTTATAGCACATATAAGGGTTTAGTTGATTCGCCTAAAGTCGATTTACGATTACATCAAGCGATTACGCAACAAATAAAAGAATTGGGGTGGAAGTAAATTATGAGTAGAAAGAGAACTTACTATCGTTGTTTAGGCGAAAAACCTAATGGCGATAAAGATTACAAGGTATATCAAAACCCGAAAGATGTCGTAGATTGGGTTGAAAGTCGAGATTTCGTAAAGACGAGTTTTATGCTTTTAGAGAAACAAGACAATCAAGTAGTTTCTTTAATGCCTATTACATTTGAAGAAATACTAAACCGAGTGGGCAAAATTGGTTTCCAGCCGAAAGGTCGATAACTTATGGCAAGACGAAGAATGATTGATCCAGCGATGTGGACTGATGAAAAGTTTGGTAGTTTGACCTTACAATCGAAACTAATGTTTATTGGTCTAGTAAGCAACGCTGACGATGAGGGTAGGGGCAACTCGTCATCGAACTATCTAAAAGCGGTTTTATTGCCTTACGATGAAAAGATATCGCCTAAATCTATCGAAGCGTCTTGTAAAGAGATTGCCGAGAAGATGAATATTATCTTTTATCAAGATGCGGAAACAAAAAAACAATACTATCAAATCTTAAAGTTCAACGATTGGCAAACGATAAATAGACCTACGCCAAGCAAGATTCCAAAGTATGACGAACAAGGATTTATAGGGCAATTCAATGAGTGTTCAATGAGTATTCACACACCACTCACTCTTAAGTTAAAAGAAGTTAAGTTAAAAGAAGTTAATATAAGTAAAGATAATATATGTCGCTTCGCTAATACCGATTTATTTGAAATCTTGTGGAAAGAGTATCCAAAACGAGCAGGAAGTAGTAAGCAAAAGGCACTTACATCGTTTGAAAAGTTAAAATGCGATGATGTATTGCTAGATAAAATACTTAAATCAATTACGATACTTAAAGATTCTAAAGCGTGGTTAGACGGTTATGTTCCTCATCTAGCGACATTCCTAAATCAAAAGAGATGGGAAAGCGTAATAGACGATGAACCTAAAGCGATTGTTGGCGAACAAGTTGATATTGAAGCGTTGGTTAATGAGTATGAACAATCAAGGGGGGCAAACAAATGAGCATGACATTAAAGAAAATATTAGAAAAAATCAAATTGCGCTTTGCTATTGATGATGACGAAGAAAAAGAAATGTTTTTGACTCTTGATGACCTAGTCGCCAAAGCCGAGCCGATGAAACCAATTGTTAGCAATGATAAAAGTTTAGTTTAGATTTATTATTGTCCTAGTTGTGAAAGCACTTTAATGGTTGATAAAAAATTACATCCCGTTCATTTATTTAATTTTTGTGGTAAGTGCGGTCAAGCATTAGATTGGAGTGATGAAAAATGAACATAATCGAAGAATTACAAGCAATCGTAGAAGAACAGGAAATAGAGCAAAAACCCAATAGCGAGTTG
>JALOBO010000311.1 GCA_023228225.1 Clostridia bacterium | reverse complement strand
TAGCGGAAAGCCCGACGGTGTAATCGGTAATTTTGCACCGCCAAAAAATGGCAAAGTAAAAACGCCAGTTAAGGGATAAGAAAAGCAATCCTATTTTTGCCAATAAGACAAAAAAATATGGATTCACCAAAATCAGGAAGCTCACAAAACAAATTACTAATGTGGTACAAAGTAAGAGAATTAGAAAGCAAAGGTCTCAATAAGACTCAGATAGGGTATGAATTGGGACTGCACAGGGGTACGGTAAGGAAGTACCTGAAGATGAGTCTTGAAGAGTTTTTACAGAGTCAGGCCTATCAAAGAAACTTCATACACAAATTGGAAAGGTATGAAGAGTACGTGTCAACAAGTTTAGAATTACATCCATACTTGTCAAGTAGTCAGATATATGATTGGCTACGAGAGCAGTATTCGGATTTTCCGGAAGTCAATACCAAGACGGTATACAATTTTGTAAAATATGTCAGAGCAAAGTACAAAATACCCAAAGAGAAAGTGGATTGTGTGAGACAATATGAGAAAATCGAAGAGACAGTATATGGAGAATATGCTCAGGTTGACTTTGGAGAATATTGGATGAAACGGGAAGATGAAAGACGGGTCAAGGTATATTTTTTTGTAATGGTGCTGTGTCGAAGTCGGAAGAAATTTATATATTTTAGCAGAACTCCATTCACATCGGATCTTGCGATATATGCGCATGAATTGGCATTTAGCTATTATGGAGGAAAGCCAAAAAAAATCATTTATGATCAAGACAAAGTTTTTATTCACGGCGAGAATCTTGGAGATGTAATCTTAACGAAAGTCTTTCAGAGGTACCTCACAGGCGAACACTTTGAAAGTATCTTTTGTCGCAAGTCCGACCCGGAATCGAAAGGCAAAGTAGAGAATGTAGTAAAATATGTGAAGTATAACTTTCTAAGAGGAAGAATATTTAACAGTATAGAAAAGACGAACGAAGAGGGCATAGCCTGGTTAAAAAGGACCGCGAACGGACTTGTTCACAATGGGACCAAACTTGTTCCCGATGAAGTGTTCAAAGAAGAGCAAAAACATTTAATGCCCTACTATGGAATTCCGATGTTCCCAGCAAGAAAGATAGAAGAATATTGTGTACGAAAGGATAACACAATACTGTATCATGGTAATTTCTACAGTGTACCAACCGGGACGCACGAAAATAGATATACCAAAATATGGGTAAACGAAAATGAGGATTTCTTGGAGTTATACAACAAAGAGACAGGTAAACAGATAGCTCGTCACAAAACCTGTAATGATAAAGGGCAGTTCATAGTGGATAGAAATCATCGTCGAAAGCCTCTGCCAAACCGTGAAGAAATAGAAAATAAAACCATAAATTACCTTGGTCGCGACTGCTTGGCTATTACATGGCTTGATAATCTTTATAAGGATAAGCCACGTTATTATAAGTCAAATCTCAATTATTTGAACAAAAATATAGAATTCATCACCTCCGACACATTGCATAAAGCTTTCGAAATCTGTCTTGACAAAGGAGTATATAACGCGAAAGACCTAATCAATCTATGCGACAGACTGTCGAAAAGGAAGATTGTAGTATCGGAAAATTCCATAGTAAATAATCTTCCGGAAGCTGCTTTGCAGATACCTAAAAAAACGAACATAAACAATTATAAAACCATTTTTGAATGAAATCAATAGAAAATATAAAAGCCTATTGTGGCAGATTGAAATTGGCTTATACGCCTAATAAAATCAATAATATAATAATAGAAGCTCAACAAAATAAGCCAACGTACATTGAGTTCCTTGAAAAAGTACTTTACGAAGAAACCCAAGCACGGGACTACAATGGATATCTACAGAGACTACGTGCCGCCAAACTTCCACAACGGTATAACCTTGATGAATATAACTTCCATTTTGCAGCAGGGATATCACAGCGGCAACTCAAAGAATTGCGAGAACTCCTTTGGATGGAACAAGCCTATAATATCATTTTGATGGGTCCTTCGGGTACCGGCAAAACATTCATGGCCGCCGGACTGGTTTATGATGCCATCAAGGCCGGATATAAAGCCTATCTCTTTACCATGGAAGAAATCATCACCTGCTTAAAAACCAAAGATATCTCAACTTCTGCTATGGTAACATATAATAAGATATTACGGGCAAACCTACTGGCCATTGATGACATCATGCTCTTTCCCGTCAAAAAAGATGATTCTGCTTCCTTTTTTAATCTAATCAACACTTTACACGAAAAAACATCTATAATCATAACCACCAATAAAGCTCCCACGGAATGGGGACAAACACTAAACGATGAAGTCCTTGCTTCTGCACTTTTAGACAGACTTCTTTATCGCTGTGAAGTGGTCAAACTAACAGGTGCCAGCTATCGTTTAGAAAACAGAAAAAATATCTTTCAAAATAAATAATAATAATAACCAGAGCTAATGGGTTTAGTACTTTCATATTATTTTAAGTGGTGAATTAACTTTGCCGAAAAACGGTGAAATTATATTTGCATATTACACTGTGCCCTAAA
>JALOBO010000310.1 GCA_023228225.1 Clostridia bacterium | reverse complement strand
TTGTTGTTTAGATTAACGCTTACGTGTTCTTGTTTATCTTGTTCTTGCTCTTCTTTGACAAAGTCGGCGATATTTTTATAAATATCTAACTCTTCTTTGTGCTTTTGATAAAACTTAAAAGCAAATTTAACTTGCTTGCTTTCTTTTTCCACTCGTAAAATATTGTTCTCTTCTACGAAGATTTCGTAACCGCCTAAAATTCTTGTGCTTTCCATAATTTTTTTCTCCTTTTTGTTTTTGATTTTTTCGTATCGTATCAACTTAACTTATTCTTTTTTCTCATTTAACACCGCCCTTTCGTTTTTCATTGCAACACCATTCTATCAAAATGGCGAATTGTTTGTCAAGCATAATTTTGAAAAATGTTATCTAACGAAGTTAAATTGTTGAAAAATAGTGTTTTTTGCTCGATTTTTTAGTGATATTTTTAGTGATTTTCTCGTAGCGCGTAAAAAAGCGCGCGATAATCGGCTTGGTTTTTATAGATGTTTTTATTCTTGACACTCGAAAAAAAGAAAAAAAGAGCCAAAGTGAGTAGGATGAGTTAAGCATATTCTTGTATTGTGATAAAAATAAAAAAAATATATAAAAATTATTCTTGACACTTATTATAGTAGGGCTTTTTATCACAACTATATATATACTATAGAGAAATGCCTATCTCATACTACTCACTTCGACATATTTTGGCGAATTGTTAGTCAAGCATAATATTTTTATCATATTTACCACAAAAAAAATTTTTTTTCATCCATAAATTATTTTTATTCTTGACGCCATAATAAAATTATTCTTGACACTTTTAAGCGTTTTTTGTGCTTGACACTATTTTTTGGTCTATTCCGTTGTCAAGAATTTTTTTCTATGTATATACGCAAAAAAGAGCGCGCGCTTGTAAATAAGCAAAACGATAGCAAAAAAAAGACGGCTTTTACACCGCCTTTATAACACTTCTTTTTTGAGTGTTTAGCGAATTGTCGTTGTCTTTTTTACGCGATATTCATAAGACATCACGACCTCGACATCAATTTCGCTTGACCATTGTGCATTGAAATTATCGACCAATTTTGTGACCTCGTTTTCAAGTTGTGCATAGTCTTTCAAAGAAGACCGCTCGCTACTTGGTTGTTTCTTGTTGTCGTTTTTCTTGCTTTCAGTCTTATTAGACTGCGCTTTTGTCTCGGTTTTTTTGCTTTCAGTCTTATTAGACTGCGCTTTGGTCTCGTTTTTCTTGTCAGCATTCGCTTTCACATTCTTCAAAGTCTTAAAGAATTGAGTTGCGCTGACTTTTTGGTTGTGGAATACTCGTTTGAGAAAAGCAAGATGCTTTTCAGCGCCGTATTGCGAGATTTGGCTGTCGATATAAGCGACCAATTCCTTTTGCTCCGCAAGCATTTTAGCGCTCACTTTCTTTAAGACTAAAGTCTTAAGCACCGTCTCGAATTCGACCTTGTTTTGGATTTCCATACTATGTATGTCTCTCTTTCCGCCGTTTTGGCTAACCGATGTCGGCTAATTATATTATAATGGCGCTAAATCAAAAGAGCGGTTTTTCGCTTGTCTTAAAATAATTTTACTGAATAAAATTTTTTTAATATTTCTCTTGACACGATTTCGGTTGAGCCAAAAACCGCCTCGTGCGGGTAGACTACGCGCTTTTTTATGCGTAGCGCGGGTAGAGGGGGGGGCATCACTCAAGCGACACCCGTTGGCACGAGGACAATAAAGATAACCACATACCTATCGCGCAAAAATTTACGAGTAAAAAGTTGCCATTCTCTCATCATCGTTATATAATACACTTATGACAAACGCCGAACGCCAAAAAAAGTATTACTATGCCCACAAGCACGAGAAAGCACTGGCTCGAAAAATGCTTGGCGTTTCGACATACACTAAATACCACAGAAAATACTTCAACAAAAAACGAGGTAACAAGAATGGCTTATGAAAGAGAATATGAAAAATTGAGAGGGGGGGTGCGTGAAATATACCGCCTCAAACTCGAAGGATACACCGATAAAAATATCGCGAAATATTTTGGCATCTCTATCGGCGCGTTTCAAAATGCCATTGAAATTGATGGCGTCGTTAAAGATACATACGACAGCGCGATGGAGATTTTGTGCGCGAAACTTATGAATGTCGTGATGAATAGGGCGCTTGGAACTGATGGCGCGACGGATAAAGAAGGAAATCCGATTCCGCCAGACCACAATTTAGCCTTTCGACTGCTTGAAAAAATTGACCCGCGCTTCCGCCAAAAAGAAGAAAAGCGCGCGCTTATTACTATTGAACAGGTCATACGCGAGGTTAGCGCAAAAAAAGGCGAGGTCGTAGAGATAGATATGGCGACAACAGAGGTCAAAGATGGCTGATAATGTCTTTCTAAATCTTGGCGAACTTGAAAAAAGCGTCGAAGCGCTCGCGCCATATATTGAAAATCCACGCAAATTTATCGAAACTTTTGTGATGATAGGTAAAAAAGACGGAACTTTCGGAAGAATGACACTGAACACCGCACAAAAATTAGTGATGGATGA
>JALOBO010000309.1 GCA_023228225.1 Clostridia bacterium | reverse complement strand
GATATAAACAATTATGAAAGGATAAAAGATATAGTAAGCAAAGACTATGACCCTCTTTCCGGAAACATGAATATGCTCAACCAAGGATATGATTATATACTTGATAAAATAAATAATTATCTTACAGAAGGGAATCCTTTTAATGATGCGTTATATGAAATAGCAGGGAATAATTATAATGAAGTAATACAAAGATTAAAAATAAAAAGAGAAAATATCATTGCTCTTAAAAATTACATGGTGAATTTATTCCATTCACAAGCTAATTTAGACATGGTTGTTATTGAGAATAGCAGAAGGGTAGCTAAGATAAATGACAATGCAAAGGTACAGTTAAGTAATCTTCAAACAAAAGCTGATAATATCCAATTTGACAAAGACGATGATGGTAATATTACCAATATTACAGATGATATGGAAACTCTTATTAAAAATGTTACAATAACCACAGAAGGTAACCTTACAAAGATAAAATATAAAAACAAAAAAGAAATTGTTATAGATAATGCTAAATTAAATAAACTAACACAAGCAGAGACTAAAATAATAAAAGATATATTAAATGTCATGTATGGCGATATCGTAGAAGATGATATGCTAATACAGTCTTATGATGAGAATACTAAAAAGAATAATATAAAGACCAAATATTTAAAATTACTCCGTGATAATATAAGAAAGATAAAAAATAATAAAGCTAGATTTATAGAGGATGGTAATCCTGAATCTTTTAATGTTTTCGAGTTCACTGATGATATAAAAAATAATTTATATCTTTCCGCTTTACGGTCTATGAGAAATGCAGAAAGTAATTATGTTACCCCTGTAACGGTTATGACCCCTTTCTTAGATATGTTTGGCATGGGAACTGCAAAAATGCATGCATACTTAAATTCAATGGAAACAATATATAAATCTGATGGCGTATATTTAAATCCTATAGTATCAGGAATGATACAATTTCAAGATGTACAATTATTAGGAGGGATGACATATAACGAAAGAGGTAAGGATTGGGGTAATCTTGTTATGGGAGATAGGATAGAAGAATATTATAATTATCTAATGACAGAATATAGTCAAAGGAAAGGGACAGAAAATATATCTGAAATGTATCGTTTCTTAATATCTCATACCGGAGATAGAGAATCTACTTATACTGCGACTATGCTTAATAATCCATTTTTTGATGTTGTACAAAAAGAAAATATCGTAACACATGAAACAGAAAGTAAGGTTAGGATTAACAAAGAAAAGATAGGTGATGCTGTTAAGATGATAGCTATGTTTTATGAATCTAAATATAAACTACATGAGCAAAGGATGAAGGATGCAGGTGTTGAAGTGTCAGATGAAGGAATATTAACGGTAGAAAAACAAGCTGTAGAATATCATGCTCTTCCTTCGGAAAAAACAGATTTAGAAAAACATATTGAAAGAAATTTATTGTCTAACATGGATTATGTTATAAGAGACGGATATTATAAAAAAGGACATGCAGGGACAAATCCAATCTATGGACATGATATAGTAACAAGTAAAAAGCTAAATACTTCTATTGATTATTATAATCATATCAATGAGATAATGTTAACACAAAGTACTAGGTTTATAAATCTTATGCAAAAGGAAAATGTACTTTTACATAAACATATAACTAACCATGGAGAAATTGATAATGATACTCTCAATAAGATAAAAGATGAAAATGGGAATACGGTAGAAATGACATATCAGCAGATATACGAGAAGCGTGCTGAATTATTTACTGTAACGCATGATTTAGAGAAAGAGCAATTACAATTAGAATCACAATTAAAGGATAAAACATTATCAAATAAGAAAATAGAAAATATCAATAAGGAAATAGAAACAACAAAAACGAAATTAGTAAAAGCAAGGAAAGATGTTAAGTTATTTGATGATTATGAAAAGAAATATAGAGCAAATAATAATCTTGTTCATTTGTCAAATATGGTTCATAATATAGTTAATGAATCTATCTCTAATATTATGATGGGTATTACAGAAGAGTATGATGGAAATACTGATTATGTTAAAAGAAGTGTAGGACAAACGGCACCTAAGAATAGATTGAAAGGAGAAGCAAATAAGAATTTATATACGATAAGAAATAATACTAAGTTTGCTATCATGACAGATATTCCTGTTAGCAATCCATTTTTCTCTAATACGGTAAACAGAAAAGGTGCTACCGATGGATTAGTAGTATATCCTTTGTTTTATTCTACTTTACTATATAATAGTGGAGGTAAAGATTTATCAAGTATAGGATATGGAGGGATAAAAACTATAAATCATAACCATGATATTACAAATGGCATGAAACATTTCATGAAATGTTCTGAGATGACCATTGACTATAATTATTATCAGACTAATCTAGGCAGAGAAGTGTACAGAGCATCATTGTCAAGACCTGTATATGTAAAAATAGCAGGTAAGATACAAGAAAGAAATTTGTTTGATAGCTTTAATGATATATTAACAGATTATAAAGAGAGTGGGTTAAGTAATGCAGATGCA
>JALOBO010000308.1:1984-2564 GCA_023228225.1 Clostridia bacterium | reverse complement strand
CTGCCTATGCCGACCGAAAAGGATTCCAAAAAAATTATGCAGCTTTTAAAAACAACGCCGGATATTGAGTGCCAAGCGCTGTTAGCTTTAACCTGTAGTTTACGGCAAAGCGAAATAGCCGGAATCCACGTCGAAGATGTAAACAAGGGCAAAATTTTTATTCACGGAGCGCGCGTTTATAACGACAAAAAAGAATTTGTATATAAGCCTACGAATAAATCAAGCGCCGGTACGCGTGTAATTGATATGCCGCCGTATTTAACAAAGCAAATTGCTAAAAGATGTAAAGAGGTAAAGAGCGGATTTTTGTTTGATATAAAGCCTGGCATAGTACTAAAGCGGTTTAAAAGGTTACTGGCTAACAATAATATACCGCAATACACAATGCACAGTCTAAGGCACTGCTTTGCCGCTACACTCCACGCTCAAGGCGTACCGGATAAATATGTAATGGCAATGGGCGGTTGGTCAAGCAATCACGTTTTGCAAGACATCTATCAATATACTTTCAAGGAAGAGACAAGCAAGATAAAGAAAAAGTCAAATAATTATTTTGAAAATATATTGAAAAATGACATGA
>JALOBO010000308.1:0-1974 GCA_023228225.1 Clostridia bacterium | reverse complement strand
TTCAAATCCCACTTTCTCCGCCAACAAAAACCCGCATGAATGCTTGAAATATAGCGCTCATGCGGATTTTTACTATGTTTTGACCTTTCAAATTTGTAACTTTATTTTTATTTATGACACTTAAAATGCACTAATTTAATATAAATATGACATGATTATACGACATGACTTTGTGTCTCTTAAAAAAAATAAAAATAATTTTTAAAAAGTACTTGACAATACGCTGTGAAGAGCGTATAATATAATTATCAGATAAAGAGATACACAATATGCCGGCGGGCAAACGCGGAGGGAATAAAATGAAAACAGTAAAATGGAATCTTAAGTCAGGTATGGAAGTAGAGATACAAATAACGGTATCTGCAAATATCTATGAGTGTGAGGCTCACGAGGACACATCAATCGCAGTCTTGGTCGGGGGCAAAATTAAAACTGGGCATGCTCGTTTTGTGGTTGCTAAGGACGTTTTAGACAATGGCTCTTTGACAACAATTGAGACAGCAAAACAGGTTATCGCAGTTGGCGCGGTTGCATGGGACTTAGAAACTGGTTTGGCGGTCAATATTGATAATTGGAATAAAATCCAATCGGCAATAGAAGCCGAAAAAAATGATGTTGAAAACGATGAATTTAAGCATGTAAAAGCGCTTAATGATAAAATGGAAAACCCACAGATTGCCGGGTTAGACGCTCTCGACGCGGAGAACGAAAAAATAAGTGTTTGGCATGATAAGTTTAATGCGGCAATGGAGCGCGGCGATGGCGTGTTACCGTCAAAGCCGGAGGACCATACAGCAGAGCTAAATGCAAAGTATCCGGTCGCCGCAGCATACCGTAAGGCGCGTGCTTATAGCAACGCTGCAAACTATGGCAAAAGCGTGGCTGGTAAAAGAGCAATGTTTAAAATTTTAGATGGCGCTGATTACGCCGCAGCACTCAATGATATGGAAACCGAGTGGACTAATTATTGTGACAAAAATGTCGATTAATTTTTTAAAAAAGTAGGAGATTAAAATTGATAATCAGCATTGAGGATTATGCCGTGGCGCATGGTAAAGCAGTATCTACCATGCGCCAAAGGGCACAAAGAGGTAGTTTTAAAACCGCCAAAAAAATTGGAAACAGCTGGACGATTGATAGTGCTGAACCGCTTGTGGACCACCGGATTAAGTCCCATGATGATTTTGTTGAGCTATACAAAAGGTTGGGTTCTGTCCACGCGGTTGCGCGGGAAACAAATTTCAGCGAAGCAAAGATAAAAAAAGTGCTATCAAGCTGCGGTGTGTACACGTCGGAGCGTGCCGAGAATATAAAAAGGCTGTTTGGCGCGGGTAAAAGCCGTGAAGAGATAGCAAAAATTTTGGGTGTAAAGCCGCGCACGGTAGATACGTATTTGCCGTACCGAAAAAGATAAAAAATATTTTTAAAATACTTGACAATACGTTTTAAAAAGCGTATAATAAAAGTACAAACAAAGAGAGATAAAGCCCGCAAGTCCGCACCAGCATAAGCCGGGCGGCGGGGTAGGAGGAATCGATATGACAATAAAAAATGCACGTATACAAGCCGGATTGTCTCAAGCCCAACTTGCTAAAAAAATCGGTGCGACACAAAAAGATGTATTGCAATGGGAATCCGGGGAGAAACGCCCAAACCATGATATGCTTGAGTGCATTGCAGCAGTATGCAATGTATCTTCCCCCAATCACTCGATAAAAATTAATCGCGCGCAAAAACTTAACGCTTACGATAATAATCTCGGCACATGCAACGCGATATTTAATCAAATCCCGCAAAGCGCGATTGAGCAATGCAGCGCAAGCACGCTCAACGATATAGCAGACGCGATACAGCATGCTTATCAAGCCGGGCGTGCCAAAGCGGGTGCGGAGATGATAGACGGCAATGCTGTTTGGGTCGACAGCCTTAAAAAGACTGTAGAGTGGGACAAAAATTTTAATTGCAAAATAGCTT
>JALOBO010000307.1 GCA_023228225.1 Clostridia bacterium | reverse complement strand
CTGACTGTACGTTCTGATACGCCATACATCTCAGCTATTTTCCTCTGAGACATCCGCTTGTCCATGTACAGCTTCTTTAACACTTCTCTTATAGCATAAGGCGGAGTGGCTGTTCCGTTGACATAAATCATATCGCCAATCTTTAAATCAGATACAGGCTTCCAGCCATCCAAGGTATATATCTCGACATCTTCAGTGACTTCTAAAAAATAATCATCTTGAGTCCTGAGCTTCCACATCTTCTTGTCAGGATAACTATAAACGGTTTGGAGGGGAGAGTGGAGCAGTTCTTTGGTTTGCTCCACTGCATATCTTAAAGGTTTGCTATTCACAGACCATTTGGATAGGAACGATGCATCATATGCAGTGATTTCTTTAACAGAATCTTTTGAACCCGTGATAAAGTACATCAACGTATATTTTGATACACCCATGAGGGTATATGTACATGATGCTATTTATATTTAACGTATGTTAACTTAATCCACAGGCAGTATATCATCTAATTCAGCTATCAGATAATCTATATATACTTTAGCTTTATCCAAATCTTCCCTTCCGTTCTTCTTGTCATATCTTGCTACATATTTGATTACATTCCCTACCAAGAATCCTTTGAAAGCATCAGCGGTCAGGGATTGTCTCATTATATCTATGGGTTGCTCTGTAAATATTCCATGCGGTTTATAATGTTCCGAGTTTGTCTTATCAGTTGACATAATCATATATCTAGCTTGATGTATTTATACATGTCGTATTATGTTTTAAATATTCAGAAGGCTTACATGTATTTATGGAAAAAGAGGACAGGGATGTGCATGAGCTAGGAGATAATTATTGCATTTCTCCTACATATGCTGAAACCGCATCGTTTGTCTCCGTGTGTTTTATCTTTTGGGTTATTATGGGTTTTATCTTTTCATTCATAGGCTTGTATCTCTACTCCGCCTTTGTAGAACAGAACCCTCCGCTGTATCTGAGTACAACATTGATTGTCTTGGGATTCTCTTTATCAACTATAATAAGTATAAAAGAAATAAAAAAATAAGAAGTTTGTTTTAGTAAGCTTTCAATCTGACCCAATATTCCATATCCTTCTCGATTGTGATTATAGCATATCCCAGACTGTTGGGAGTCAGCATCTTCTTCTCCACATATCCGCCATAACTCCCATCCTGATATGCTTCCAATGCACTTCCATTGAGAATGATTGTCTTGGGCTTCCATCTCTGAATCTTGATTCCATCTACTTCCGAAGTATACTTCTCCTCATCAATTGTCACGGCTAATTTATGATAATGACCTAACGCCACGATGTCTCCAGAGAACGTCTTGGCATAATCCACTCCCTTGTTGATAGAACCTCCCACCTTTCCTCCTCCGCCAGCACCATGATTCGTCACCATCACCACTTCTTTGTCTCCATTGGTGAGAGTGGTGTATCCCGTTGCTCCGAGATAGGGAACTTCATTATCATTGCAGAACTGCAACAGGGGATTGATAGTGGATTTCATAATCAGAGAATCCTCATGATTCCCTGGTTGCAATCCTATGCATTTCTTAAGATAAGGACGAATCTTATCGAAGAAATATTCATACTGCGCTCCGACTGTCATCGTGACTTCATCAGGATTATAGAACTTATGACTAGGTTCTCTTCCTTCTACGAAATCTCCTATTCCAATCCAAAGCGTGTTGGGTTTGGCTATATCTGCAAGAATATCATCAAAGACATCTTCCCTGTATCCTGTCAACCCTATGTGTAAATCAGATACCAATATAATGCGTGTTTGCTTGTCTTTGGGCAATTGTACTTTTCTATGTATCATTTATAAACCTTCTATTGTGATTTGTACTCCAGGAGTACCGAATAATTTCTTAGAGTTTATTTCAACTACTTGGCAATCATCAAACCATGCCAGATTAGTAAGCGAATCATTGACTGCTCTTTCCAATTTATCCAAGTCTGCTCTCTTCATCGTAGGTTCTTTCAGTTTACAGGATTTAGCTTTAGGAAGATAGAATACCATAGTTATCTTTACAGGAGAGAATTGAGGATGCACCACACCGTTTATATAATCGGGGTATGCTGTTCTGAATCCTTCTGCAATAGCTTCTCTCCACGGTTTGAGCTTTTTGTAATTAGTGGGAACCATCCTACCGCGACCATAAGAATTCATGCTTCCTTCAGGAGCAGGAACACCTGAAACGAAAAAGGAAATAGTTTCATTCGTCATGAATGCCGTCCAGTGACGCGATGCCGTTGATTACAGCCACCAACACCTGTGCAGGAGACTCATTCATCGACTTGGATACCCAAGTGCCTACGTTGTACGAGAAAAGGCTAGCAATCGAAATATAGTCTCCACAGCTTAACTTGGGATATTTGTTATAGATGTATTGAATAATATCATCTACTACTTCGATTGCCACTTCTCCTTCACAACTCATGCTTGACTCCCTTCTTCTTTCCCTGTCTTGATTTAACAGGTGGAGCTTTCTCTTCGACGGGAGGCATATAATCATCTGCCAATTCAGGATGCTGCGGAATCAGTTTATCAACCATC
>JALOBO010000306.1 GCA_023228225.1 Clostridia bacterium | reverse complement strand
TACACTAACAGGGTTAAATTACTATCCGGCCGGCAATGAAACAAATATAGTATCGGGGGGCTTATTATTCAATGCATCTAATGATATAGGTGAAGCTGTAAAGGTGTGGAATGACAGCACTAATTACGATATTTCATTTAGATATTACAAATTTAGGTTGATACAAGCAGCTAATAATAGCTACGACGGAGGCATTAAACTTAACAAAATTATAGCAAAATTATATTACAAATAATATGTTAATCGATAGCACTTACTTTATTAACGAGTTACGACTGCCAGCAAATATATGGCACGCAGGCAGCCTTTTTGTACCTGAAAACATTGAACATAATTTTATTATTGATTTGTTAGGTTATCAATTAGGCACATTAGTATTAGCGTATAACGACAATAGCGAAGAGAGAATAAAAAAACTTGTAACTGGCGACGTATATGATGTTAATGCTTATACTCTTAAATATGATGGACTTATTAATACACGTAAAGTAAGTGCTATTGCTTATTTCATATATGCAAAATATCTATTGTACAATAATAGTAATAATATTGATACTGGCAGGGTTGAACTTGTAAATGAAAATAGCAATAAATTAAACGATGCAGCACGTTTTTCGTGGGCTTATAACAAAGCAGTAGAGTTGACAGGGTTCAGAGGGCAGGCATGGAATGCCCCATCGGTGTTAAATTATTTGCAAGCAAAAAAAGACTTGTATCCTGAATGTATATTCAATGAATTGCGTTACACAAATCAATTAGGGCTATGATATATTTGCCAACAACAATACAGCAAGTAGTTGACAAGCTTAATGCTACTTTAGATAATACTTCAAAAGTTCATTACGAGTTTGGCAGGTTGTTAACAATAACTAACCAGCTAACATTACGAGAAAAAAACAACTTGCAGGCGTTCCCATTAATTGCATTGTTGATGGAAAATAAGTTAATTGGTAATAATGTTAAATGCAGTATAATTTTCGCTTTAAAAACAACGCCGGATACATTGAATAGCGATAGGTTCACCGATACAGGAAGTTTTGGCACGCTATACGAACTAATACAACTATTTAACACTTTTTTAGGCAACAGCCCTGACATTGACCAAAGTTTTTTTGATATCAATCAAATTGACAGGCCATTCGCCACTGGCACGGCCGATATTTTCAACGCTTGTACTGATTTAGTAGTATGTGAATATGATTTAACATTAATAAGTAATAAAGTTTGTAGTTTTTAACATTTAAATAATAAATAAAATGGAATTTAATTTTAACGTAATTGGCGGGCTTAATAAGGATTGCGAAGCATTTTTAGCAACCGTCAAAGCATTTGCAATAACACACCCAGCATTTAGTTTTGATACAAAGACAGCAGCTACTAAGTTAGCAAAATGGGCAAAGGCAATTTCAGAAGTCGACAGCACAATTGGCAAAATCCCTATGTTTTTAACCCGCGCAATACACGCTACCGAGGGCGGTGTTATTGAACCTGTAAGCGAAACCGACGGTTTTGGGGTTAATTTCACAAGTGCATTCAACCCGCCTACATTAACCGCGCATATGAGTTCAAATCCCTGCGATTTTGCTGAATTATTAGGGTTAGGAATGCAAAATGTTCGCGTTATCCCAATTTTAGAGGACAATTCAAAAATGGGAGTATTAAGCTATGACGGCAAAGTAAAAGGTTTTGCTGCTCAAATGATAGCTATACCTGTAAGTTTGCCGGGTACTGACAACCGAGGCGCAAAAACACAACAATACAAGGTGACATTTAATTTTAATGACATTCAGGATTGGATATCTCCAGTTGTCTGGAATGATAACATTGGGTTGATAGATTACTTATCTTATATGCCGGTTGGCTATACTCAAGAAATAACATCTACTTTGAGCGTTGCTGGTGCTATGAGTGTCTTAATTTTCAAAAGAGGCGATAAAACATTGCTTTCAACCGATACGTGGACTGTCGAATATGGTGACCATAATTGCGGGGCAGACCGGTCAATAAGCGTAGGAGCATTAACAAATGGAGTATCAATATTAACCTGCTATTCTACAGGCACAACACCTTTAGTTGCTGGTGAGTATATTAAATTCCGGTTAGTATTCAAATCTACCGACACGTATACAAAAATAACGAATTGGTTAATTGCAAAATTATAGGGATATGGCTCAAATACCTTTAAAAGGGTCAACTATAAGCCCTATACTTATTAACCATTTTAAAACTTTTGAGGAGTTTTACGAATACGCCGACCCGATTTATAAGGGTGCAAAAAAAGATTTTGAAACGCTATACTATACAGTACATCAACGACCATTAAAACAAGGAGGGGGGGGCAAATAAGCCCCCTTTTTTTATATAATGAGCATAATATTAAAGCAATTAGCTAACTTTGCTAACATGAATTTAGACGACATTAAAATTGCGGCTATTAAGATGTCTGAAAAAGATATACTTGAAATACATCGAGACCAGTTGCGCATGGGCTTAGGTGGTAAAGGTGATATAAAACCAAAATACCGGAAAGCATATTTGAATTATAAACAAAGCTTGGCGAGTTATTT
>JALOBO010000305.1 GCA_023228225.1 Clostridia bacterium | reverse complement strand
TAATACACTCTTCAATAAAGCATCTTCTGCTAATAGTCTATTGCCACCTACTGACAACATCTGTTCAGGTGTTACTTGTATTTCCTTACCCTCAAAGTCATGTCTTAATATACCATTGTTCATCATTGAAAATAATAGTCCATTGAAGTTTTCTATTCTTTTTATAGGTCCGTATTTCTGGTCATAATCATGATAATTAGCATAATCAAATTGCTTCCATCCATCTATATAAGAACCTTCTATTTTCTTATAACTCCATCTTATTCTGTTATTGAAATTTTTATTAATGAATTTAATTTTACTGTTCTCCATAGCATAAGAGATATACCCTAACATTCTATTATAAGCATCATTAAATTCTGCTGCTTCATACATAGTAAATGTTAGACCTCCACTTACTATCCCTGCTTCTGCATATACCATAAATAAATTCTTACGTTTAGCCCTACTCATAAAATCAGAAGATGATGTTTCATTAGGCATATTAGAAGAGTAAGGATATGCGTTCATTGTTTTTAAGTCAAACTGACCTCTCATCGCCACATTATATTTATTCTCGGTGATAACGCCTATTGTAACACCATGGCTATATCCTGTTGTTGCTTGCGTAAAATAAGGAGCATAGTTCGTATATCCTCCCTCGTTTGTAGCTCCCGGCTCTTCCCAATTAGTATCTACTTTTCTATTTGACCATGTTCCACTACCATTAAAATTATCCGTTCCTAAGCCTAATCTCGTAGGCAACCATGAAGTGTGCTTGAAATACACCCTATCTAAGAAACAGTCTCCACGAGCTTGTATTTGCGTTCTAACAGGATTGTTATTGTTCCTCTTTAATATTACATCTGTGGATAGACATGACCCTATCTCATAATACATCTCTGTCGTATATGAATAGTATGTTGTTATGTCTGATATATTTTCAGGATTGTTCTTATATAGATTTACTAATGTTAGGTCTTCATACACCTTATCTACATATATGTCTTTTTGACTATACTGATTGTTATAACTATCACGAGGGTCATTTACGTTTGTAGTACCCAGACTGCTTTTATCCATATCTATAACATGATTTTTGATATTATACTGTGATAGTTTTACATACCTATCATAATATTGCTGCGTGTAGTCTAACATATTCCTATAAGAACCTGTTACTGTATTTGGATATTCTTCTTCCGGATTATATATGCTATTGTTTACATCAAAACCTATAGAAAAATATGGTATCATTTTAAATGTTCTATTAGAAGCAAAGAAGGAACCTTTATATCCAACTAAGGCACTGACATTATCCATTGCTGCCCATAACGTACTTGTCCTTGCTCCACCTCCATATTTAGCCCATGTAGTCTCGGCTTTCATGCCATAGGTCTTCAATTCAATATTATTCATCGTTATAGGAGCATCGCTAGCTGCATTAACAGTAAAGTCATACGCATGGTCTATGTAATAATCTACATTCCTATATCCATCAATATTTATTGGAACATTACTCCCAGACGTTATATCGAAGCTATTAGGTCTTTTGTTGTCGATAAGATTACAGAAGTTCACAGGCATACATTCACGTGGACTTTCTATCTTGAAATATTTACGTACACTATGCATAAGAGAGACAGGATTCTGATGCATTCTTATCTTAGAATTCCCTATAGGCTTATGAGAAAAGAACGCCATAAGAGCATTAAAGTCTGTTATTTTACTTCTCAGCCAATCTTGTTTAAAATTAAATTCATCAGCATTATCTGTATCGAAAGGTTTTAAATTAAACGCCATTTGTCCGGGTCTTGCAAAGAAAGTCTTCCAACAATCAGGTTTAAAATAACTATTAGTAATGTCAGTAGTTTGTGCTGTTGCATTATGTTCGTATCCTACTACACCTTCTAACCCACTATATATAGTTTTACGTATAGGCTTTATATATCTTACATCTTCTGATATATTATAGAATTTTTTAAATATGATATCGGGAGAGAAAAATGCTCTTGTAAGGTCATAAGGATGATACATGCATCTTGTAGTATAAAACCTCGTATAAGCGTATTTCGCATAATTTAAAATATTATTATACCGCCCTGCCCTATGAAGACAAGGCATATATCCTTTAAAAAATGGTATCTTAATTCCTCCCCCTGATATCATAAGTGGATGTTGTTGTAAGTTACAATACTGTCCTTCATATTCATCTATAGGAACACTTTGCTCTACTGTTAATTTATAATCGTAATAATTATATCCATAATATACATATCTCATTTTATTAGGAAATATATTATTCTGCGGATACATATTATATTTGTGAGTGCTAGGATAACTTTCATATATCTGTCCTGACATCTCTCCCCATATAGTATCTATACATCCAAAGTTCTCTATATAATCAGCAACATTACTAGCTGTTATTGACGAAAAAGAAATAGCCCCT
Organism: Clostridia bacterium; assembly: GCA_023228225.1. Taxonomy (GTDB): domain Bacteria; phylum Bacillota; class Clostridia; order Christensenellales; family UBA1242; genus JALOBO01. The sequence goes on along the minus strand of JALOBO010000305.1, from coordinate 138 downwards.
AACGATGGAGGTACTCTATAATCGTTACCACCTATCTGATATGAATTAGATATATTGCTATTTATATAAATACCATCCCAATAGAAGTCTACTGCATGATGTGCGTATTTACCTGAATATATAAATGCTTTAGCACTA
>JALOBO010000304.1 GCA_023228225.1 Clostridia bacterium | reverse complement strand
GGAATCATACCTGCTTCTTCTATTCTTTTGACCTCATTTACAAATACTTGCGTAGCATTTTTATGTCTAAAATTATGAAATCTTATGTTTTCGTTTCCACTGATTTGTTTTACATATTTGTTTAATTCATTTTCATCTACTCTATGTCCTTTTGAATCAACAAAAACAAAATCTTCATCATTTTTTCCATTCAATAGCGAGTCAATAGCTTTTACTGTCAATGGGTCTTTTATAATTTTGTGGTTAGGAACACTATCTTTTCCAATAAAGTTTATTTTATAATAAGTATCTTCCCTTTTAAAATGTCTAGCTTGTAGAGTTGTTAAACCATAGACAGGTTTTTTTCCTCTAGTTCTCTCAATTGAACCAGCACGAAAAGCACCTTCATCCGTCATTGAAATCATAGTTGCTAAAATTTTTTTGATCTCATCTTTGCTACTCATGTCCTTGACATAGTTAGTTCTAATTTCTGGAAGTGAGCCTACGAAATCTCGAACTAGTTCGAATTTTTTAGTAGCGTGTACTTTTGTGAAAGTTTTAGTATAAAATTTTCTAGGAGTTATTTTTCCTTCTACATAAGAACCTTTTTTGATAACTTTGCATTCTTGTGTAGCATAGAAAGTTTTCCAAGATTTTTCTGGATTGAAGTTTTTATTTAATATGATCTTTCCACCGCCACTTTCTTTACTTCTGAAAGGTTTATCCAGTGGTTCTCCTTCTGGGGTTTTTCTTATAAAGTCATTTTCATCATCTTCTTCAATTGTTATAACTTTCTTTTCTTTTTTTTCAATCATAGGTTTAAGTCTGTCTTGGTATTCTTGAGGAAGAGAATTTAAATCTGTTTCTTTAAGCGTTTCTGGATTTATGATTTCCATAATTTATTCCTTATCTATATAAGAATCATTTTCTGTTAATATTGGTTTGCGTAATTCTGTTACGATACGAGTTCCCTTTGTGTATTCACCAATAGTAATAGTTATATTACTTTTACATGGAACTAAATGAATTTGTATATACTTATTTATTGCTATTGCTTTTGTGCCGTCATATTTATATGGGATACACTGTTTTCCAATCATACCTTCTTCAAAAGGGTCATCCAGCATAGCAATATCTAAAGATTTATTTTCATCTAACGTTTTTCTATCCTCAAAAACTCTATCACACCAAGGATGTATATTTGTAAATGGTATAGGAAGATTTCTATCAAGTCTAGGTAATTCTATCTTCATAATTTTTGTAATATCTTCATCTTGTTTTCCATTGTTATCTTCATCATTTACATCTTCCGGATATAATGGAGAATCGTTATCATCTGTAAATTCATTATCGCCATCAACATCTACATTTTTATCACTGGTATATTCAATATCGTCGCCTTGATTTATTGCTAAATCCGTAATACAGTATCTTCTTATTAGGGAAGGATTTCTAATCCATAAGAATATAAGTTTTCCTAATTCATATTCTTGTCCCGCATAAAAAGGATACGCACTATCAAATAAAGATTTTTGTTCAATATTTTCTATTTTAGGTGTGCTTATGAACAATCCTTTGCACACATTTTCAAGACTTTTAGCAGTTCCTGGATTATTAATTAATGCTCTAACGATTACTTGAAGACCAAATGTCCTTAAAGCGTGAGTACTTGTTAGATTTTTTGATAAGGATAAGACAGGTGATACAAGTCTAGTAGCTTCATTTATGTATATATCTTTTTCAGTCGCATCTATCTTTCTTTGGGAATAGTTGTATAGTTCTTTCGCATAGCTATCAATCATAGAAGCGAAATAAGTTGATGTTACAGAAATAGTAGCTTTACTCTCTTCGTCACACGCTATTGATACGACATTTAATCCTTTTGATAATCTGACTGGAAGCCAGTATAGAGTGCTGGTAGGAACAAAAGTAAAACTATTTTTTGCATTGCCTAAAGAATTTTCTCTATATACATAAACATAATGAATTTGATTTACTCTATCAGTAGTAACTTTGAAATAAGACATATCCCTTTTAGGAATTATAATTGCTCTATTGTCAAAGTATTTTCCTTTAGGTATCTGGGAAATCATATTTTTATATACGTCCCCCCAAATATCATAGATGTACTCAATTTTCATAAAATCTCTTTCGTAGTTCGAACCACGCAAAATAGGGTAAATACATATATACATATATACATATATACATATATTAAAGTATATATATATGAGGCTTTTATTAAATTACACTAATGACTGCGTTACTAACGTCTATAATTTCATTAGCCTTTAGTGCAACAGTTCCAATATCAAAAGTTTGTCCATCTATGTTATGCTTAACTACATAAACTGAAACTACATTTGGAACATTAATTCTCATAAGTGACTCTATGTTACTAGGATATAAAACTTCTCCCATGGTGTAAGATGGATAAGAAGCAACTGCGTTGAGTGCTTGCTCTTGCGCGTCTTTTTTATTTACTGTATTTGTTTTTATAACAACTTCAAGATTTAAATAAACTTTCCTAGGTTTTCTAACAAGAACGTCTGATTCATACAAGTCAAGTTCATTAAAAATATCATTTGCTGA
>JALOBO010000303.1:1934-2571 GCA_023228225.1 Clostridia bacterium | reverse complement strand
GATATATGGAGAGAAAATGGGCATTGTAATGTGAAGATAACAATTGAAGTAGTATGACTGTATCATGGAAAAAATATACTGTGAGCATTGGGAACAAAGGGCATTAATAGAAGGTTCGTCCTTTGATGATGCATCAGTATTATGCTGGTATAAGATACATCATGATAATTGTATGTATGATGCAGCAGATATATATACTATGATGTTAGAGGGTGTATTCTGCCCCTTCTGGTTTGTAAATGTCTCATGGATAGATTCACAATTACTAGGGGAAATACTAGATGATATCAAATATGTGTGAGTGAGTTGTATGGTAAAGAATAGTGATGTATATAAGAATGAGCGGATTGCTACAATTGATGATCATCCTACTAGTACAGTAATAATTGTTTTAGAGGATGAGAACGGTAGAATACCCATAGCAAGATATGATGCATTAGATGAGGATTTAGTACGAATACGCAAGATAATTGCAAAGTTATGGGAGTATAATAGAATTATTAATTATATAAAAAGTTTGGATGATTAATATGATAGACGTTGTTTGTAAAGCATCAATGTGGGATGATACTGTGAGAATATCCGGGTATATAGATGCTAAGTTAGAAGTTGTACGAACAGTTGAGTATAAGTGGTG
>JALOBO010000303.1:0-1924 GCA_023228225.1 Clostridia bacterium | reverse complement strand
ATAGATTATTTGGTAAGACAGCAGAAGAGCATATAGAAGAAGAATTTAAACGTGTGATTGATGAGATTGAGCGTATTGCAGGAGTACATCCAAGATGTAAAGAGATTAATGAATTGTCTATGGCATTACAGAACAAGTATTTAGGACATGATTAATATGATGAAGTGTGCAAGATGTAAGAAGATAGATATGCTTACTGATGAATGGGAAAAGATTGAGAATCCTAATGGTGGTGAATGGCTTTGTGCAGGGCGTGATTGTGGTAATACGTTATTATATTGGGGGATATGTCCTGAATGTAGAATGAAGACACCTCCATCCGTTGAACTAACATCATTTGAATTTGATACAGGACAGACAAAAGGAAAGGTTATTTTTGATAAGCCAGTAATTATATCTTATGGGGATAACCTTGTGCTTAATATAACGTGTTCAGTAGGGAAGGACTGAGGTGTTTATAACTTGGTAGATAAAGCATTACATAGTAGTAATACTGATGAATGGGAAACCCCCCAACATCTGTTTGACTTTCTAAACAACGATATACCAGAGCCATTTACCCTGGATCCATGTGCAACACCTGAGAATGCAAAGTGCAAGAATTATTATACTATTGAGGATGATGGGCTACGTAAATCATGGAGTGGTATTGTCTTTGTTAATCCACCATACAGTTCTGTAGATAAGTGGTTAGCCAAGGCAGTATATGAATGTAGAAGTACCAATGAGCCTATAACTATTGCGCTATTAATAGGATCTCGTACAGACACTACATATTGGCGTGATTATATATGGACAGGACCAGTATGGGCATTAACATTTATCCGTGGTAGATTAAAGTTTGGTAATGCAACTAACTCTGCACCATTTCCTAGTTGTATAGTATGGATGAGTTCTGGAGTAAATACAGAGGGCAATATGCTTATACGTCCTATAGTTGAGGTACTTGATCATGATAAGAAATGGAATTGGTATTATTTGTAGGACGGTGAATAATATTTGCAAACACTTATATACACAGATTCTTTATGGACAAGAAACAAATATAATAAACCTAGTGTAATTCTTTTTGGGAGAGACTATAATGATAGGACAAAGACCTGTAAAACAGTTATCGAAGATTTCACCCCGTATTTCTACGCGCCGGGTGATACCCCCGCAGGAGATAAGAGAACACAGTACGGGGAATATAGTGTTAAAACCCGCTTATATACAGATGCGCTTGGACGACAGGTACGGAAAGTTACCACTGACCTGCCATCGACTGTGCCTAAAATACGTGACTATTTTGAATTTACGGATGAGGCCGATATTCTGTACGATAAAAGATACATTATCGACAATGAGATTATCTACGCCTATACCATCGGTAAAGATGGAAGACCAAAGCCAACAGACGTTATTGCCCCGCTAGAACCCAGGGTTATTTGGTTTGATATAGAGGTTAAGGGTGAGAAGGGAGTATTCCCGGATCCCCTGAAACCTAAGTATCCTATTGTATCTATTCAATGTATGGATAGTTATACAAAGGAGATTGTTATATTTACATTTGGTGTACCAAAGGTTGCTAGTGACCAAGTAGCATGTAACACAGAGCAGGAGTTATTATTTAGATTTGCAAGGCACATAAGAGATATAGATCCAGACGTATTATCCGGTTGGTATTCTAACTATTTCGATATTCCATATATCATTCAACGTGCAGAATGGCTAGACATTCAGCTTCTGGACTTATCCCGTACAGATTATAGTCCTACAGTTAAGAAAGGAAATAATAATTCTTGGTTTATTAGAATGCATGGTAGACAGTGCTTCGATCTACTTGATGCTTTCAAAAAATACTATGCACCAATGGGGCAACTATCAGCGTATGATCTAAAGAGCGTGATATCAAATAAGGATGTAATGGAAGATGCTGCATTTA
>JALOBO010000045.1 GCA_023228225.1 Clostridia bacterium | reverse complement strand
AATATATTAAACAATCAAAAAATCAATCAATCAAAGGAGGAAAGTAAAAAAATGGATGAAAAAATTGTATTAGAACTTAATCAAAAAATCGAAGATAAAATCAATGAAATAAATACATTGAATAAATCTTTGGAGCAAAAGGATGTAGAAATTAACACATTAACTCAATCCTTAGAGGAAAAATCAACAGAAGTTAATACTTTAACAGAAAAAGCTAAAGAATTAGATGAAAAAGTAGTTGAATTAAACACAACGATTGTTGAGGTTAATAAATTGCTTGAATCTGAAAAAGCAGAAAAGGAATCTCTTACCGTAGAGGTTAATTCTTTTAGAGAAGCAGCTACTAAAGCTGAATCTGAAGCAAAAATCGCAGAGGTTAATGCTTATTTTGAAACTGAAATTACAAAGAATGGGTTTGAAGAAGCTGAAGTTAATTCGCTTAAAACTTTTGTTGAAGCAATTGATTTAGAAGGACTAAAGAAAGCTGAAGCTGAACTTTGTGCTAAGAAATTTAAAGAAATGATTGCTAATAATGACGCTTCTGGCGTTGAAGTAAATACAAAGAATGATATGTTTATTTCTATTACACAAAAAGAAAAGAAAGTAGTCCCTGGTACTATCCCATCTTTCTTTAACTAAAATTCACTTAATTTGAGTTAAAGTTAATATAGTAAATATAATAATGTAATGTATTTTTAACTAATAGTAAAATTAAAAAATAAAATAAGAAAAGAGGTAATTTAAAATGAGTTTATTTAAATTTCATGATTCTAATTTTTTAACTGTTCCTAACAAACCTAATGTATTGGCAATTGGAAATACATATAATGGTAATCAATTTAATGTGGTATCTGATACACAAGTAGTTGTTCCAGACTTAGCTACTGCCAAGTTGGGTGACATTTATGTAATGTGTAACATTATTGACAAACCAGAAATTCTTAATACTGAAGATTATAAAGTTATTGCAGGAGAGTACATTCGAGCATTTAGACTTAAAGATTGTGTAGGATTGCAATTTGATATGTCTGCCGATTTAGTTACTGATACTTATGCTGACGTTGCGGTTGGTAATTATATTATTGGACGTTCTGTAGCTGATGCCACCAATACTAAATTATGGACTAAAATAGTAGATCCTTCACAATATGCAATTTTCCTTAAAGTAATTAAGAAAACCACTTTTGGTGCATTTACAGTTGATGCAGGTGGTGGAACTGTTGCTGGTGGATATGTGGTAGAAGTAATGGCAACACCTGGAATCTAATATGGTTGATTTCAAATTATAATTTGTATATACAATATATAATATTTTTAGATTATTGTCAATTAGTAAAATAATAATTAATAAAAAAGAAAAGAGGTATTAACAATGGATTTTGATATTAAAAATTTAAGTGAAAATGCTGAACAAGTAGAAATCAATAGAATAGTAAAAAATAAATTAGCTAACTCTCGTCCTAATGAAGAAGTAGAGATTTTTACCAATATTGTCTATGGTAAGGATACAAGTAAATATGGTAAAAAAGTTGATACAGTAATGGATAAGATTAAAATGTTGGCCACTGCTGCTAATGATGGTAATACTCAAGCTAAAGCAGAGCTTAATGCTATTAGGACTATTACTATCCAACAACCTTTAGAGAAGAGATTGGCAATTAATAGTGCTATGGGAACGGTTACGAAGGTGGCTGCAAATGAGGAATTGCGCTATTCTGTCGTACAATTACAAGGAGATAAGTCAAGAGTTCAAGCTAGTTCTGGTTCTTTTGTATTCCCAACTGTTAAGAAAAGAACTGGTACTATGACACTTCAAAATGCTACTGGTGGTCTGATTATTGATCCTAGAGAATTAATGTCTGGTGATACAAGCACTATGGCCTATGCCAATGAGCAAGTCATGACAGATATTATTAATCAAATGGTTCTTTCTCACATCAATGCTTTGAGGAGTGCAATTACTGCTGCTACCACATTGAAGAATTATGCAGAAGGTATTACTAAGACCAATGTTGAGGATGTAAGAAAGAAAGCAAGACGTTTTGGATCTTCTGTGACTATTTTGGGTGATTATAGTGCTGTAAATAAATTAAATGATATCGCGAATTTCTCTGTGGTTTCTGCTGGCACAGAATTTAGATTCCCTGAGTATGTGATGGAAGAAATTATGAAAACTGGTTTGGTTAAGAATTATAAAGGTAGTATCGTTGTAGAGATACCTAATTCCTATAATATGATTGATCTTAATACTGCTGGAGATTTTTATGCTCCTCAATTGCCTACGACTGATTTGTGGTTTTTACCACAAGGTTTTGTCAGCCCTCTTCAGATCGGAATTCAAGGTGGTATTACAAGCATGACTGCCACTGACATTAATTTACGAGCAGAAGTGACAAGATTCGACATATTTTACGGAAATAAGGTTCTAATTGAAATGATTCCTGCTATGGGTTATATATATGATGCAGCTCTAGCTGAGTAATAATAAATATATAATTATTTTAGGGATAGATATTAACTGAGGTTCGAAACTTAATTAATATTGATAAGTAATAATTCCGATATTACTTCCCTAAATTTCAATATTTCGGATGATAAAACTACTACGGAGGTGGTTAAATGGGAAAACCATATACATATTCTGATATTAAAGAATATATTAACGATTCAAACACAGGTAATGGTTGCGAAATTATTACTTGTGAAGAAGAATTTGAGAAGAAAAGAATTTTACAAATGAAATGCCCTTCTAGAATAAAAATAATAGTTATGTGTAAATGTACTGAACCATTTGAAGTGGATTTTGGACACTTTAAACTAAGAGATAAAAAACAATGTAATGAATGCGCTAATTTAAAACGAAAACAAACTAATTTAGAAAGATTTGGTTTCGAATCTCCAATGCTTAATAAGGAAATAGGAGATAAAATTATAAAGATTAATTTAGAACGATATGGGTTTGAACGTGCTTCTCAAAGTGAAGAAGTAAAACAAAAAATAGCAGATACTACATTTAAACATTATGGAGTTAGATATACTGCTCAAAATAAAGAATTAAGACAAAAACAAATTGATACATCTATTGAAAGATATGGCGTTCCATATACTTTTATGAATGATAACGTTAAAGAAAAAACTAGACAAACATTTCAAGCAAAATATAATTGTGATTATCCAATGCAAAATCAAGATATTAAAAATAAAGCTATTGAAACTAATTTAAAAAATTATAATGTTGAATTTGTATTATCTAGTGATGTAATTAAAGAAAAAATTGAACAGACTAATTTAGAAAGATATGGATTTAAGTCGGCAATACAATCTCAAGTTGTTAAAGACAAAATCGCTCAAACCAACTTGGATAGATATGGGTCTATCAATCCTATGCAAAATAAAGAAGTATCTGCTAAAGTAAGAGCAACACTTAATAAAAACAGAACAGCACCATGTAGTAGTCAACAAAAATACATTCATAGTATAATAGGTGGTGAGTTAAACCATCCATATTATAATGCTTCTTTAGATATTGCATTCCCCGAAGAAAAGATTTATTGTGAATATGATGGTGGCGGTCATTGTCTTAATATTAAACTTGGGCATCTAACACAAGAAGAATTTGATAAAAAACAACGTAATAGATGGTATTCCTTATTCCGTTCAGGATGGAAAGAAATTCGTATCATCTCTACCCAAGACCTAATCCCATCCGATCAAAAACTCTTAGAAATCCTCACCTACGCAAGAATATATCTAAATCAAAATCATCATTACATTAAATTTGATATTGACAATTCAAAAATAATAAATTCCCAAGGTGAGTTTCCTTATGACTATGGCGAACTCAGAAAAATTAAATTAACAGATATTCAAGAACAAGAAGTAATCTAAAAATGTGCTTCTATTTTATTTGTCAATAATTAATAAATTAAACCAAAAAGCTAAATAAAGGGTAAAAATCAAATTAATGGAGGGTAAAAATAAAAATGGCTAATAAGGAAAAAGAAATAATTAAAGAAACAACTAAGGAAACTAATCAAACAACACTCCCAATAGAACAATCAACACAACCAACTCCTATCAATTGGAATGAAAGAAGTAAAGTTGAAAATCTATGTGATTGGAATATCTCATGGGAACAAAAAACCTCACAAGGAGATGAATTTCTTAAAGCAAGGAATGTAGTTTATATAACTAATATGGAAATTGAAACACAAGTGCAAAATGGCAATACCTTCTTTGTCGGATCGGATAGAATTGGTTCTCACAGTAGAGTTTACATCCACAATCCTGCTTTGCGTGAACACTTGGGTTTTGATTGTAAAGCAGAAAATAGAGTTCAATTAATTTTAACAGAAGAAAAATGTAAAGAAATTTTTGAATTGAAAACATTTAAGGCATTTAAGAAAAATATTGAAGAAAATGTAGTTACTAATCAAGAAAAATCAAAAATAATGAACTACGCAAGAAAAGCAAAGATTAATGATTATGAGAAGATCAAGTTACTAGAAAGTCACACTTCTCTCCCATTTAAAACAGATTAAGGCTAGGTGGTGATATTGGGAACTTTACTTCAAAAAATATATGATAAATTCATAATTAAAGTATCAGATGAAGATTTCACTTATAAACAAGATTTAGTTTTTGAGTTTTTTGAAACAGCAATTGGATATAGTTATAAAACTACACCACATGATTTAGGTTACACTCTTTATACAGATAATTCAGTTTTAGTAATATTTAATATATTAGAAACAAGTGGTAATATAACTCTAAACATAAATTCTGATACATATACCATCGCTTTATTAACTACTGATACATTGCTAGGAATAGCTAATAAAATTAAAACGGCAATTCAAGCAGATTGGACAGTTATTATTCAAGATGGTACTTATCCAGTTTTAACAATAACTAAAACAGGGGTTAGCGATATTACTACAACGTTTGTGGATACAGGTAGTACAAATATAAATTTATCAGTAATTAGAATTTACGATGGAATAATGGATGAGGATTTAGATATTGATGAGATTGAATTAATCGCATTAAATATGAAAAAAGCATATTTAGATTATTTGCTAAAACCATTATCTAGATTAAAAACAACAATAGGGACTAAGGATTTTAATCGTCTAACAAATAAAGTAGATGAATATAAGACTTATTCATTAATGTTAAAGAATTTAGAAGAAGAAATTAAGGATTTTAGACAAGAATTTTATTCTTATTCTAATACTTAAGTTGGTGAAAATATGAATAATGTAAATAAAAACAATAATAAAGGTAATATTCTTATTAAAACACCGCAATATGAAATAAGTTTAGAAGATTTATGCAAAAAAGAATATCTAAAAATAAATAATCTTATGCATATGATTGAGAAACAATTCAAAATTTCTTTACATGATTATCCTGAATTAAGAGGAGAAATTCTTAGTATAAGTAATTTTATTAAGAGGATACCTAATTATGAAAGGGAAATCTTGTAATTAAATAATACAAAATATAAAAAGGAGGATAATACATAATGGGATATAGTGATTTTCAATATAAAACACCTATGGCGTCTGCATATGAAGATATAACTCTTGGAACAGCAGAAGCTAGTAAAGCAGTGGTTCTTGATGCGAATAAAAATATAAATGGAATAGTATTAACTAGTCCTAAATTAAATGAAGATGTAGTATTAACTGCTACCGCAACAGAATTAAATGTACTAGATGGAGTTGCAAGGGGTTCTATTGTTGTGGGTGGAGCTACTGGCACAACTGTATTAGACGCAAAAACTTCTGGACAAATACTTGTTGGTGATGGGAATGATGTAGTATCTGTTGTTGTAGATGGAGATGCAACTTTAGGTTCAGATGGTACTTTGGCTTTAGCAGTTCCTAAATTATCATATATTAACAAAATATGTGCTATTGCTGATTTCACTGATGATAGTAGTGATGCAAATGGCTATATTGATTTTACTTCGCAATTGCCAGCAGGTGCTATTCCTTTAGGATGGAAAGCAGTTGTAGCTGAAGGATTTGCAGGGGATACTAGTGCAATAATTAAGGTTGGAACGGCAGGAGTACCAGATGGGTTAAGTGGAAATGTTACTCAAAGTGTTCTTGTTCCAGGGATAGTTGGTAGTAATGCATCTTGTGGTAGTAGTAGTTCATATATGGGAATAGCATTTACCCCTAGAGTAACGGTTACAAGCGGTTCCGATTTTAGCAATGTAACTGCCGGTGCAATGACTGTATATATTTATTATATCGTAACTACTTAAATAACTCAAATATAAATTGTATTAATAAATAATATTTAGGAGGAATGAATAAAATGGCAAGTAATTTTATCGGAAGAGATTTAACTGCGAATGTAATTGAACAAAGTGTAACATTGGATATAGCGTTTATTAATCTTGTAGTAAATTATAGTGCGAATGTTGCTACCCTTTGTTTTGACGTTGCCGGAGCAAGTGCAACAGAAACATTGGTATTAAAAGCAGGAGAATCAAGACAGAATTTAGCAGTTCCATTTAGTAAACTATATTACAAGGCAGATGTGGATGCCTCTGCAATTAGAATTGAAGGTTTAACTAAAGCGGAATTCTAGAATAATTTTTAATTTGAGTAGAGAATTGATTAATTTAATTCTCTACTCTTAACGAGGTTGTGATTCTAATGAATGTTAGAAAGAACTGGATAAGTGCCAGTTCAAATGATTATAATTCTGTTGTAGATACAATTATAGAAGTAAAAGATAATTATGATGTTCGTAGATATTATTCAGCAGAAGGTAAAAGTGTAGTAATTGATAATATTACAACACAAGTCCTTATTCAATCACATTTAAATCCATTAAATGATGGTAAATACGACAAGAAGATTCATATGCCTATAGAGTCTATTGTAAATACTGGTTCAATAGTGGAATGGGAAAGTAATTATTGGATTATTGTAAGTAATATTGATGATATAGGTGCATATAAATCTGCCAGTATGATTAAATGTAACAACACATTAAATTTTTACGATGAAAATTCAATTTTATATGAGATTCCATGTATTGTTGGTAAGGGCAATGTTGGTTTAGATGAGAATAAATTTTTATCTATTCCTGCGGATGAGAATATAGTTACATGTCCTAATACGACAAATAGTTTGAAGATTGATGAAAATACAAGATTTATATTATCAGATGATGCTTATAGTATTCTTGGAATAGATAAAATTTCAAATGTAGGATTATTAAATATTAGAATAAAAGAAGATCAAGTAACTGAAGACGATAATTTAACTTTAGGTATTGCTAATTATTATTCTCACCAACATGTTTATGTAGTTAGTATTTTAAATAACGATGCTACATTGTACGTTGATGATACTTTAACTTTGAGTGTAGTATGTACTGATAATAGTAATCAAGTCCTCTCCCCTACTTTAACATATCAATCAAGCGATATTAATGTTGCAACGGTTGTAAATGGAATTGTTAGCTGTATTGCAGAAGGAAATGCAACCATAACTGTTACATATAATGGGATTTCGGATAGTATTAATTTAATTATTCAAAGTGAAGAGATTACTCCTAATTATATTGTTAGTATTACGGGAGCTACAACTGTAAAATTAAATACTAATATTACACTCACAGCTACTATATTTAATAATGGGATTATAGATGGAACAAAGAGTGTGATTTGGGAAGTATTTAATCAGGATGGAACTGATGACACATATGTTTCAATTGTGAGTCAAACTAGCAATAGTATTGTTTTAAAAGCAACTAATAGTGCATATATTAGCAAATATGTTGTTGTGCAAGCGAGAAAATTATATGATGCTTTGGTTTTCGATGAACATGTGATACAGATTAGAAGTATATTCTGAGTTGGGTTTAGTTTTTGGTTTTGAGGTGGTGTATTAAGATAGAAAAAAGTATGAAATTTGCGAATATAGAAAATAATTTAGTAAAGCTATTTTCATTAATTTATAGCAATGAAAACATAAATAAATATATTTATTACTTAAATAATGATCCAATTAACTCTCCTACCGTACCTGTTGACCTTTTAGAAGAAGGTAATTTTATCTTGGGATTTTTTGATGGGAGTATTTCAGAAACAGAAAAAATAAGATTGTTTCTTAATCCTTTATCTGGGATTCTAAATAGATATCCTTTAAGTGAAATTACGTATTTAATTGAGATAGTTTTGCCTAGTAGATTTGCTATCCTTCATGATCGCGGAGAAATTCGCCCTATGAGAATTTTTGATGAGATTTCACAAATGATTGACCAACAAAAGGGAATAGGCATTACTGAAGCAGAAATAACAAGATTTAGGTCGGGTAGAATTGCAGATACAAGTTATTGTGTATATTCTATTGAAATATCTATCAATTCTTCTACTTTAAAAGGATTGCGATAATGGAAAAATTAAAATATATTTTTGCTCAACCTGATTATATAGACGGATTTGACAAAGATAACCCGATAGTTATCTATCCAGTTAGATTAAAAGATCATGATAAATTTATTGAAGTATCACATCTTTTACATATATCTAAAAATCATTTTGAAGAAAATGAATATCCATTATTAGTTTTGGTTTTTATGTGTATGCAACAATTAAATTTAACACAAGAAGAAATACTTAAAAAATTAGAAGATACTTTTTCTATTGTAACAAGAAAAGAAGTAATATTTGTTTCAGATGAAAAACATAAAATTGAAGGTTTTATAATTGACGGTAAAAATATAATTACCGTACAAAATTATGAACAAGTTAGAGAAATCATAATGAAACAAAATTTAATGTTTGAGCAAAAAGTTTATAAAAATAAATTAGTGCAAGAATGGGCTAATAAAGTATTAGCATCTAGGTCTAAAAATTCATCTAAAATTTCTATGGAGGACATTATTACAACTGTTTCAGTATATAAAGGTAAGGATTATTTAGAGTTAATTGATTATACAATTTATCAAATATATGCTGATTTTTATAGAATTCGTAAGATGAAGAAGTATGACACAGATACCTTATTTGCAACAGTTGCGGAAAAAGTTACTATTGAAGATTTTGCAGAAGAAATAAATATGTTTAAAAGTCCATATGATGATTTATTTGTTGATTCTAGCAAATTAAATAAATTTAGTGGTATAGGTAAATAAAAATTAAAAATAAAAAAGGGGGAATAATATAATGGGTCTTATTTGTGACGTATTTGATGTAAACCTTTATACAGATACAGGGGAAATGATTGCAAGCACTACTCTACAAAGTGCTGATATGAAAATTAGCGTAGATGAAAAAGAAATTCGCGCAGGTAAAGGTGACGCACTTGTAGCGATCCTTCATAGCGCAAGAAAAGTAGATATTTCTCTTGCAGAAATTGAATTTAAATGGGATTGGATAGCAAATCAATTAGGTCAAACCGCTACTACTGCTGCCGTGGATGTTTGGGCGGTTCCCAAGTTCTATACTGCTGTTTCTGATACAGGTATTAAAATAACATTAGATGAAACACCTAAAAATGATGAAACAGATATTAGAATTTATACTTCAGCAGGAGTTCTTATTGCTAATACAACATATAGTATTGAGGGAAAAGTTGTAACATTTGCTTCTGGTGTTGAAGAAGGACAAATTGTTGAAGTTAGAGGATATATTTATACTAGTGCAGCAACAGCGAGTACGGTTCTTATTGATAATACTTCATTTGCTGATGGATTAAAATGTATACTTACAACGATTGAAATAGATTCTGATGAAACTCCAATATATACTATACAAGTGCAATTGGACGAATGTCTGCCCTCGGGGAATTTTGAACTAAATACGAAGTCGGCAAGAGATGCTTCTGTTTCTAATTTTACATTTAAAGCAATCAAACCAAGAACAAGTGATAATCTTGGTAGAATTATTAGAATTCCAATTAGTGCATAAACAAAATATATTTAATATGGTTTCTTATAAATTTGCGCGAGTTTATAAGAGTAATAAAGACACTTGCCGATACAGGTGTCTTTTCCATTTATCTTATCTCTAATATCGGGAGGAGAAATAAACAATGTTAATATCATATCAAGTAAAAGTAAAATGGCATGGTTCAAATAAAAATTATTATGTTAATAAGGGTTATATATTTACAAAGATAAATGATATTTTTATGGTAAAATTTGAAGATTTGCTTCCAAGTGGTTCACAAAGAATATTATTAAAATGTGATTATCAAAAAGATGGTTGCAGGGATATTTATGATAAAAAAATTTCTGATTATTATAAAAATAATATTAAATCTAACATACACTCGGATTGTTGTAAAAATCCTTTATGTATGAAGGAAAAACGTAGAGAGAGTGTTCGAAAAACATACGGCTGTGACAATTCAAATCAAATTCCGGAAGTGAAACAAAGAAGAAAAGAAACTTGTCAGGAATTGTATGGTGGTAATAGCCCTATGTGTAGTTCAGAGATTAGAGAAAAAAGTAAAATTACGATACAAAAAAAATATAATGTAGATTATATATCACAAGTTGAAGAAATAAAACAACAAAAGAGAAAGACTTCTCTTGAGCATTTTGGCGTAGAACATCCAATGCAATCTGAAGGAGTTAGAGAAAAAGCCAAAGATACATCTTTTAAAAGATATGGGAAACAATATTATTCACAAACAGATGAATGTAAAAATAAAACTATAATAACAAATAATATTAAATATGGAGTCGATTGGTATTTATCTTTAGTAGAGCCTCACGAACTCTCTAAAAAAACTTGTTTAGAGAAGTATGGAGTTGAATATCCTATCGCGCTAGAAGAGTTTCAAAATAAAGCTAGACAAACAATGTTTAAAAACAATACTGCACCTTGTAGTGCTCAACAAGAATATTTATCAGATTTTTACAGGTATAAATTAAATTATTTAGTTGGAAATTGTTTTTTAGATATGGTATCTCTTAATGAACAAATTTATATAGAATATCAAGGTTCTGGTCATAACCTAAGAGTAAAAATGGGTGACATGACACAAGATGAATTTAATAAGAAAGAAATTAATAGAGGATATTTTTTATCTAAACAAGGTTGGAAACGCATTGAAATCATTTCAACAAAAGACAAACTCCCTTCAAATCTAATTCTTTTTTATATGCTTGAATATGCTAAAAAATACATATCTACTGAGCATTTGTGGATTAAATTTGATATAGATAATTCAAAGGTAAAAACATCTCAATACGAAAAACAATTTAATTTTGGTAAATTGCGAAAAATAACCAAAAAGGATGT
>JALOBO010000302.1 GCA_023228225.1 Clostridia bacterium | reverse complement strand
GAACGATAACTCGAAAGTCTGTATTGACATAATCGCTGCCATTGAATACGGCTGCTTCGAGCTTCTCTTTGCCTTTGCTGTCCTTCTTCGTGAACGTGAACGGACGCCCTTCGTAGTAATGCTTGAAAAACTCCGCCATAATCATTCCTTGACGTTGTTTGTATCGCCAGAACATCTTTTGCTTTTCTTCGATAGGTTTTAACGCTTGGGCTTGTAACGTTGCGATAGCTGCGCCACTCATTCCCGCACCGATAACCTCGCCGGTCATAACTTCCGTTGCGCCTGTTACCATTCGCGTTTGTTCCATCAAGCCTTCGATGATATTCATCGGTGTGCCACTTATTGGTGATTCCGGTATCTTCTGAACGCCGTTGCCGAGTTTCGAGTGGTCGATTAACACTTGCATGATGTCGTTGTTGATTGTTTGCCCTTGTAATGCGTCCTCTTTAACAAGCCATTTGCCGAACGCTTCACCTTGTAGTTTAAGTAACTGCAACGCCATTCCGAGATTGATTGATTTTTGGTTATGTTCTAAACTCTCTACTTCACCGATACCGAGATAGCTCTTGTCACGATCATCCCATTGACCGACAACAACCGGATACCATCCGAACGCGTTTCGCTTTGCTGTCTTGTCTTGAGCGGTGTCCGGTAATGAATCCTCGCCCGTGTCTTTCCCTTCGGGGGAAAGAAGTGTCGGTGTCATAGATACGGCGTCACTTATCTCACCGTTCTTTGTATGCTTTTGCCAAAATACCTCGCCTGTGTCATCGCGGTAGTATTCCGTTAGCACCGTTACATACTGAACTTTGTCACTCTCTATCTCTCGATAGATAGAGTCGCTTTCGTCAGCTGATACATTGTCTATGTAAATCTTCTTCTTTTCTTCCGTTAAATTGCTGTTTTCTATGCCTGCGATGATGTTTTCGACTTCTTCACGAGATGAAATGATTACCCATCGTTGCTTTTGTATGTCTTTTTCGTTAGGATTTGCAACGTGAACGTTAAACGGATCGATAGTTTCACTCTCTAAACCGCCGTCGATGTTGCCTCTTTTACGGGCTTTCGTCTTATCCCAATAGAAATGACTTGCCATCGTGCCTTTTTTTATCGCGTCCTCGATTTGATCCGCGTCTTTTTCTTCTAACTCCATCTCTCGTGAGATGTATTCGTAAAAACGGTCAAATTGCTCGGTTTCTTTTGTAGTATCATCTGTCGTGAAATGTAATGCGATTGGATTCGATAACACGCCGGCTTTCTTGTTGCGCGAAATCATCTTGATGATGTTGATTACCGGTCGCGGCATATTCTTCGTTAGTTCGCCTGCTGGAGGCCATTGACGGCCTTCGTATAATTCAACCCATTTCGGCGCTTTGTCTGCAATACCTAACGAGGTCATATATGCTAACGAGTCTTGGTATCTATCCCATGCTAAACGCTTGTCCTTAATCATTTCTTAACCTCCGCACCGTTTAGCCATTCGTCGAATACGTCCGTTACCGTAACCGGCTTCGGTTGCAATTCGCATAACTGAATGCGCTTGTCGAGTTCGGCTATCTTCGCTTTCGCCATATCTAAACAAATTTCAAGTCTTTCTATACGTTCTACTAACGCATTATTGCGAGCGATAAGCTCTTTGTCTTGCTTTGATAAGATTACCATTCTACCAACCCGCCTCCTTGCGTTTTCTTTTCGGTATTGAAATGCTTTTGTATAAAATCTTCCTTCGGTCGCTCGTCGATGACTTCCGGTATGCTTGTCATTTGCTCGGCGATAAAATACGTTATTGCCGCCGTCATTACGAGGTCGTCATGCTTGCCTTCCTGTGCTTCTTTCTTTCCGGTGTTCGGATTCTTTACAAACGTTAACATCTCACGGAGTATCCGAGCGTCTTTGAATACTTCCGGCGTTTCTCTTACTATCCTTACGAGGTTGTCAAGAATAATAGGCCGAGATTTAGACGTCGTTTCAAACCCGATGGCTTTCGTGTATTGATTCGTTAATGTGTCGAAACGATCCCGTAAATACAATCGCGGATACTTTAACTTCTCAAGTTCTCGCATAACCGTAATAGAGAAGTTCGTTTCAATACCGATAAGCGCGTCGTTGTAATACTTGGCGAGGCAATATACTTGATCGGCGTATAGGTCGTCGTTCCATTGTTGCTTGTATATAACGGCTACATTATCCTTCGTGTTGTTGTTGATACATAACGCCGCGAAATAGTCAGAGCCAACGCCGGCCGTGTCACCGCCGATGACGTAAGGCGTCTTTGTAACGAGATGTCCGTTTTCGGACTTGAGCGGCTTGTCGTATAGCCATATAGCACCGATAGAATCATCAACCCATTCGATGTCGGATATAATAGCGTGGTCTGGAGTGAAATATACTTTCTTGTAATTAAAATAGCCTTTGGCTATCGGTTGTAAGTTTCTAACTCTTGCGAGTTGCTGAATAACTATTGCGTTATTAAATACCGCGTCACCGGTTGCGATGAACGCTTCTTCCGGAGTAGCAGGATATTCTTGCTTAAACATATTGATGTCACCGGCGCAGTTGTTGTTAATGCACCAACGCCGCC